>JBEVVH010000079.1:472-14569 GCA_040507245.1 Candidatus Thiodiazotropha sp. | reverse complement strand
TTGGCGCCTACGGCTCGTCGGGTTTCCAGTATCGCCTCGCGACTACCGGGGACTACCAGCCTTCGCTTCGCTTTCCCTGGCTGGCAGCGTTCGTCTCGACCTGCTCCAGCTTGGGCTTTGGTGCTGCGACCGGGGCAGGGGACGGTGTCTCTGCCGGTTTGGGTATTGGTTTGCTCTCCGCATCTGCCTGGGCAGCGGGCTTCTCATCCCTGGGCGCAGGCTTCTCCTGGGCCACTGGCTTTTCAGCCACATCCGCGCTGAGGGTCTCTACCTGGACCAGTTTCTTGTCTTCACTGGGCTTCTCCCTGGGCACAGCCGGTTTGGCATCTGCCGGTGCTGGGGAGGCGGAAGGCTCGTTTGCGGTTTCGCTTTTAGGAGATTGACCCCCATCCGCACTAGCCTTTGGCGGCCGGGTCCGGGGTGAGGAACGGTTCTGACTCTTTTTCTGGCCATCCGCGGATTCGCGCTCTGGTGACTCCTGGGATGCACCCGCTTCCACCGCCGTGGATGGAGAGTTCCCCTCGTTGGCCTTATCGGCACTGCTGCGACGCCGGCGTCCGCCGCGGCGACCCCGACGGGATTTGGGACGGCTGGTTTCACCGCTGTCCGAAGTGGCTGCTGCATCCCCTTGGGCGGGTTGCGGTTTCGTCTCATCAGCGGCTTTGGGCTCGTTGGCTGGCTTGGCATCGGCCGCCGGCTTTTTAGGTGCAGGGCGGCGCTTGTTGGCAGTCTGTTTGTCCTGTGCCTGTCGAGAGTCGCCGCGCTGTTCCGCATTTGTCTTGCGGTTGCGGCTGGTGTTGCCGCTGCTGGATTGGGTCCGGCGACTGCGACGCTGGTTAGAGTCGTCCTGTGCCGCATCCTTATCCTTGTTGGCGACCCGGGTTTCCGGCTTTTTCATCTCAGTATCCGGGGTGCGTTCCGATTCGCCCGGATGTTTGGAGGAGAAGATGCTGAAGATGCGTTTCAGGAAGCCCGATTCGTGGCCCTCCACCGGTGCGGCGATCGGGGCCTGCCTTTGCGGTGCCGGGCTCGCCGGAGCGATGGATTTCACTGCGGGCTGTTCGGATTTGACCGGTTTGTTGGTGGTGTATCCCCCCGTGGTTTCAGACTGTTCCTCGGAAACCAGTTTATAACTCGAGACATCCTCGTCATCATTGGGCATGTCGCTGAGACGGATTCGCTCAATCTTGTAGTTCGGAGTTTCCAGGTGAATGTTGGGAATCAGCAGGACCTCGATTGCCTGACGTTTCTCAATGTCATGGATCATCTGGCGCTTCTCATTCAGCAGGAATGTGGCCATGTCCACTGGCAACTGAGCGGTGATTCGCCTGGTATTCTCCTTCATCGCTTCCTCTTCGATGATGCGCAGAACGGAGAGTGAGAGGGACTCCACGCCGCGGACCGTGCCATGTCCTTTACAACGGGGGCAGACCTGTTCGCTGGCTTCACCCAGAGACGGACGCAGGCGCTGGCGGGACATTTCCAACAGGCCAAATCGGGAGATCCTTCCGATCTGCACCCGGGCGCGATCCTGTTTCAAGGCCTCTTTGAGGCGGTTTTCGACCTCCCGCTGATTGCGCGAAGGGGTCATGTCGATGAAGTCGATGACAAACAGTCCCCCCAGATCCCGCAGTCGTAACTGGCGTGCGACCTCGTCGGCAGCCTCCAGATTCGTGTTCAGTGCGGTCTCCTCGATGTCGGCGCCTTTGGTGGCCCGGGCCGAGTTGATATCGATCGAGGTCAGTGCCTCGGTGTGGTCGATCACGATGGCGCCGCCGGAGGGGAGCCGAACTTCGCGCTGAAACGCGGATTCGATCTGGCTCTCGATCTGGTAGCGGCTGAACAGAGGCACTTCGTCGGAGTAGTGACGCAGCTTTTTGCCATATTGCGGCATCACCTGGTTAATGAAGCGCTCGGCCTGGTTGTAGACTTCCTCGTCATCGATGACGATCTCGCCGATGTCCGCACGAAGGTAGTCGCGGATCGAGCGGATGATGACGTTGCTCTCCTGGTAAATCAGGAATGGAGCAGGCTTTTCGGCCGATTGCTCGATCGCGGTCCACAACTGGATCAGGTAGTCCAGATCCCATTGCAATTCCTCGCTGTTTTTGCCAACTCCGGCGGTGCGTACGATCAGCCCCATGTCCTCGGGGAACTGCAACTCGCTCATGGCCTCACGAAGTTCGGTACGGTCCTGCCCCTCGATACGACGGGAAACGCCTCCGGCACGGGGGTTGTTCGGCATCAGCACCAGATAGCGGCCCGCCAGTGAGACGAAGGTTGTCAGAGCGGCGCCTTTATTACCCCGTTCCTCTTTTTCGATCTGGACGACGACTTCCTGACCTTCCCTGAGAGCCTCCTGAATACTCACGCGCCCGGAGGATTCACGGGCCTTCTCGGTAAAGTAGCTGCGGGAGATCTCTTTGAGGGGTAGAAAACCGTGCCGTTCGGCACCGTAGTCCACAAAAGCGGCTTCGAGACTGGGTTCGACGCGGGTGATGCGCCCTTTATAGATATTGGCCTTTTTCTGTTCCCGGCCGGGAATTTCAATATCGAGGTTGAACAGCTTTTGGCCATCGACGATGGCAACACGCAACTCCTCAGGTTGAGTTGCGTTAATCAGCATTCGTTTCATGTTGTTGGTATCCGTTGCAGCCGTCCTGACCTCCAGTCCAGGACAAAACAGACCAGTCTGACCGGGTCCGGCATGGCTGTGGCCGGACCACTGGGTCAGTGGTTCTGTCATCGAACCCGTAACCGGGTTAGACCAAGCCGTAAAACTGGCTCGGACGGCTTAAAAACTGTTAAAGTCCGCCGCTCGGGCTTTGCTGTTGATCGAACGGATAAGGGCGCTCAGAGCACGGGAGAGCAACAGGGCCAAGTGGGAAGGGGCCCGGCATCTATTCCGAGGGCGAATCCTGCTTAACTAAGGGATTGGTGCCCGAAAGCATGCTCTGGCGCGGCAGTATGGGTTCAGATTAAGAGCCAGGTCCCGAGGGCACCTGTGCGCTTGGCTGGGTAGTCCGGGTTGCGCCGATCAGGGGATTCGGGGCGCAAACCAGTCTACAGACCGCGCGAACGACGGCGGGCGCACATCAATGAGCATGAACGATCCGACGTCAGAAAAACTGAAACTGAATATAGCAACCTTCAGTGCGAACATCAATCTTACAATTGAATTAAAATTGGCGCTAAATGTCAGAATCCAAAAAGAATTCTCCTTCGGTTCAATTTCTCGACGTGGCATCCGAGTTCGCCGGGCAGCGAATCGACAATTTTTTGTTGCGCCATTTGAAGGGTGCCCCCAGGAGCTATGTTTACCGAGTGCTGCGAACCGGTGAGGTGCGGGTCAACAAGGGACGGGTCAAGGCCCAGTACAAGCTCCAGGCCGGTGACAGGATCCGGATTCCTCCGGTCAGGCTCGAGCCCGGGGCGGATAACCCGGTTCCCGAGTCTCTGCAGACCCGGCTGCGTGATGCCATCGTCTACGAAGACGAGCGTTTTCTGGTTATGAACAAACCCTCCGGGGTGGCGGTGCATGGCGGTAGCGGAGTGAGCGTGGGGGTCATTGAAACCCTGCGTCATCTGATGCCGGACGAGCGGCAGTTGGAACTGGTGCATCGTCTCGACCGGGACACCTCCGGCTGCCTGATGATCAGCAAGCGGCGTAGCGCATTGCGCATACTGCATGAACTGATGCGGGAAAATCGGATCGATAAACGCTACCTGGCGCTGGTTGCGGGAAGTTGGCGTAAGGGTGTTCAGCGAGTGGACCAGCCGTTGAAAAAAAATACTCTGCAGGGTGGGGAGCGTATCGTCCGGGTGGATGCAGAGGGACGCCCCTCCCAGACGGTATTTCGTCGTCTGGAGCGCTTTGACGAGGCTACGCTGGTGGAGGCGGAACTTCTGACAGGACGTACCCACCAGATCCGCGTGCATAGCGCCTGGCTTGGGTCCCCGGTGCTGGGTGATCAGAAGTATGGCGACGATGAATTAAACAAAAAAATGAAAGACAAAGGGTTGAGAAGACTTTTCCTGCATGCTTATCAACTCAAGCTGCGGTGGCCGGGCGAACGGCAGGACCGGGTTATTCAGGCCCCATTACCCGACGAGCTTCAGCAGGTCTTGGATAATCTTAAGAGTACACATGAAGTTTAGATTATTAGTATTTGATTGGGATGGCACGATTATGGACTCCGAAGCCCGTATCGTCGCCTGTGTCGAGGCAGCGATAAAGGATCTGGATCTGCCAGTGCCGTCCCGTGAGGCAATCAGCAATATCATCGGTCTCGGGTTACGGGAAGCGGTTCATCAACTGTTTCCAACGGGTGATGACCAGTTGCATCTGGAAATTGCAGCCCGTTACCGGGTGCACTTTTTCAGTGCCGAGGTTGCGCCTTCCGAACTGTTCCAGGGTGCTCGGCAGACGCTCCAAACACTGAACGATCAGGGCTACCTGTTGGCGGTAGCCACGGGCAAGGGTCGTCAGGGACTGGATCACGCCTTGCAAAGCACCGGCCTGAGTCCCCTGTTTCTGGTCACCCGATGCGCCGATGAAACCTTTTCCAAACCCCATCCCGAAATGCTGCATCAGATACTCGACTACACGGGGATGGAGCCCAAAGAGGCCCTGATGATTGGCGACACGGAGTACGATCTGGAGATGGCCCGCAATGCGGGTATGCCGTCCCTTGGGGTTACTTACGGAGTACATACGGCAGATCGGTTGCAGAAACACCAGCCCCTCGGGTGTGTCGATGCCGTTGATCAGATACCCGGGTGGCTCTCCAGGATGGGCGTTGGGCAATAAATTTATTTCTATAATTATCTCATTAATACAGTAAGTTAAAAGGTATTTCTCATGTCAGATCAAAGTAGTGGTGAACAAAGATCACAGGCTGAGCCGAGCCAATGGGAGCGTGAATTATTAAACCGGATGGTGATGGCGACAGTGGCTGAGAACCGGCGCAGCCGTCGTTGGGGTATTTTCTTCAAGCTGTTGACCTTCGGTTACCTGTTCCTGGTTCTGGGCGTGTTTCTCTGGTCTGACAAATGGCAGGACGCCCAGGTCAGCGCTAAAGACCACACCGCTTTGATCAATGTGGAAGGTCTGATCTCTTCCGAGACTAAGGCGAGTGCCGATAAGGTGGTGACCGCCCTACGCAAGGCCTTCGAGGACAAGAAAACCAAGGGTGTGATCCTGCGTATGAACACTCCGGGTGGAAGTCCGGTGCAGTCCCGCTATATCAACCGGGAAATCGGGCGTCTCAAGGAGAAACATCCGGATATCCCGGTATATGCAGTGATTTCGGATATCTGTGCCTCCGGCGGTTACTACATCGCCGCAGCGGCTGACAAGATCTACGCAGATGAGGGCAGCCTGGTGGGCTCCATCGGGGTACTGATCAACGGTTTCGGTTTTGTCGATGGCATGAAGGAACTGGGGGTCGAACGGCGCCTGCTCACCGCAGGTGATCACAAGGGGATGCTTGATCCGTTCTCACCTCTGCGCGAATCGGACCGGGAGCATGTCCAGAACATGCTCGATCAACTGCACCAGCAGTTCATCAGTGTGGTGAAAGAGGGTAGGGGCGATCGCCTTCAGGATGCACAGCACCCGGAGATCTTCAGTGGTCTGTTCTGGAGTGGCGAGGAGGCCAGGAAACTGGGCCTGGTCGACGAATTCGGTAGCAGCAGTTATGTCGCCCGTGAAGTCATCGGCGTCGAGGAGATCGTCGACTTCACGCAAAAGGAGGATGTCTGGGAGCGGGTGGCACGCAATCTGGGTGCGGGCGCCGCCAAAACCCTCCTCTCGGTCGGCGGTTTGAAAGAGGGCATCAACATCCAGTGATCGCAGAGCTCCCACGCGGTGATCGTTCGTATGGAGCAGCGGTCTTGAGAAAAGAAAAACCCCGCCAGGAGGCGGGGTTTTTTGTCAAAATGTTCAGGTCAGATTATTCGGACTTTTGGGCTGGTGCCGGAGCGGCCTGTGGTGCTGCATAGGGATAGCCGTAAGGCGCTCCGTAATAGCCGGGATAGCCATAGCCATAACCTGGATAGCCGTAGCCGGGGTAACCATAGCCATATCCCGGGTAGCCATAGCCATAACCCGGATATCCGTAGGGACCATAGCCCCACGGGCCGTCATAGTAGTCATCATCAAACCAGTCCCAAGGACCCCAGCCTCCGAAGAATGCCTGTGCCGGAACTGTGGCGAGGAGTGCGGATCCAGCCACTGCGGTGAGCAATGCAGTTTTCAGTGTCTTTTTCATGGCGTCTGTTTCTCCTTCTTAGCTCGTTTGTGATAGTACGGAGTCAGTGGGTAATCCCATACCCGATCCTCTCTGTTGTTGTGCGGTCACTGTCGTGTAGACAATTCCCTGACCGACTGTTGCGACACCGCTGCACCCGAGGTGGGAGAGGGGTACACAGTTAATATATGTTAGCGGAAAAATATTATTTTGATCTGAATCACTAAATTAGTGGTTATTAATATATCCTCTGCAAATACACCACAACACGTCGCCAAGGTCCCCGATCGACCACCCTTCAGAGAGCCGTTTCATACAAGCCGTTTATCAAGGCGGTTAAATGCCGTATCGATCTGTTCAGGTGTGTTGTGGAAATGGGGTGAAAACCGAATCCCACCCCCTCGATGGGCACACACTACCCGGGATTCCATCAGATCGCGGTAGAGGCGCTGGTTGTCTCTGTCAGGTACACGAAAGGTTACGATGCCTGCCCGGGATTCCGTGTTTCGAGGTGTCAGCAGTTCAAAACCCCGGGCGTCCACCTTTTCGATGATTCCCTGGGTAAGGTGCTCAACACTCTGGGAAATATGCTCGATTCCGGTGTCCAGCAACAGGGACAGACTGGCATGCAGGGCATGGATACCCAGCATATTGGGGCTGCCACATTCAAACCGTTGCGCACTGCCGGCGGCCTGCCAATCCTTGCGGTCGAAGTCGCCGGCGGACTCCACCATGTGCCAGCCAAACTGATGCAGACGCAGGTGCTCACGCAGAGTGTCCCGGCAGTAAAACAGGGCCAACCCCTCAGAGCCCAACAGCCATTTGTGGCCATCCGCGACAACCACGTCAGCCTGACAGGTCTGTACATCGAAGGGCACCACGCCGAGGCTTTGGATCGCGTCCACCACGAACAGGATGTCCTGTGCTCTGCAGTGTTGACCCAGTTGCTCAAGTCTTAAGCGGGTACCGCTTGCGTATTGTACGGAACTCACCGAGAGCAACCGGGTCCGCTTGTCGCACAGACTGATCAATGCGTCTTCGGGATCGTCGCAGCCATCCAGGTCAAGTAACCGGACCTCCACACCCCGGTCACGCAGGGACTCCCAGACAATACGGTTGGAAGGGAATTCCTGGGCTATCGAGACCACCCGGTCCCCCGCTTGCCAGTCGATACCGTAGGCAACCAGGGAGAGACCTTCTGAAGTGTTTTTCAGCAGGGCGATGTCAGTATCGGACGGTGCGTTGAGCAGCCGTGCCCCCAGTACCCGCAAGGCCTTTTCCTTCACCAGCCAGTGGGGGTAATCGTAGGCGCCCCGGGTTGTGTTTTCCCGGGCGAAATCCGCAACGGCCTGAGCCGTGACGAGGGGCCAGGGGGCGACAGCGGCATGATTCAGGTAAATCAGATCCGGGTCGAGTTTGAAAGGGTTCACATTGAACTCCCGTGTTTCGGTGTGTCCACTACTCCAGGGCCTGTTAACACTTATCCAATATGCCCTGCTGAGGCGGATTTTGCGCCCGGCAAGGCAGAATGAGCGTGGTTTAGCCCAGCGATATGAGCGAATGATAACGCCGCCATCGCGATGCGGTGAACGGACTCTTGCGGGGTCGTCGGCATGCCCGCTTGACCGCGATCACCAATGGCGGCGCGATACCCGATTCATTCGACTATGATGTGATACTTCAACCGGAAGGACTGTTCATCGGAAGTCTCAATGAGGATTTCTCCTTTGAAAGCATGCCGGGTGACATCTTCCAACTCGGTAACTGTTCCTACCGGATCCTCAAGATCGAGCAGGGTCGAGTGCTGGTGGAGGATGCCCGGGGGCAACCGCCCTCGATTCCGTTCTGGTTTGGTGATGCGCCGGGGCGTACTGATGAACTCTCCCACTCGGTTTCCCGCCTGCGTGAGCAGATTGATCAGCGGCTCGATGAAGGTGGACAGGCGGCTGCTCTGAGTTACCTGCAGGACTCCCTCGGAGTGGATGCCCTTGCCGCCACACTGCTGGTTGATTACCTGGCGGCAAGCAAAGCCATGCTCGGCCAGATACCGACCCAGCAGCAGGTGGTGTTCGAGCGTTTCTTCGATGAGACCGGCGACATGCACTTCGTCATTCATGCGCCTTTCGGTTCACGCATCAACAGGGCCTGGGGGCTGGCCCTGCGTAAGCGGTTTTGCCGACGTTTCAATTTCGAACTTCAGGCCGCCGCCAACGAAGACAGCCTGATTCTATCTCTGGGTCCCACGCACAGCTTCCCTCTCGAGGAACCGGCCGGTTATCTTAAGGCGCAAACGGTTGAGGATGTGTTGATACAGGCCCTGCTGGCAGCACCGGTGTTTCCCACCCGTTGGCGTTGGGTGACCAACATTTCACTGGCGGTGCCACGCATGCGGGGTGGTATGCGGGTGCCGGCGCAGTTTCAGCGCAATGATGCTGAGGACCTGGTGGCTCTGGTGTTCCCGGACCAGCTGGCCTGTTTCGAAAACATCCAGGGTGAGCGGGAAGTGCCGGATCACCCCCTGGTCAACCAGGCGCTGCGGGACTGCCTGCATGAATTGATGGATATCGAGGGATTGAAACGGGTGTTGCAGGGTATTGAGTCGGGTACCATCCGGGTGATCACCCGGGACCTGCCGACCCCATCGCCCATGTCCCACACAATACTCACGGCCCGGCCCTATGCCTTTCTCGATGACGCACCTGCCGAGGAACGCCGCACCCGGGCGGTGCAACAGCGACGTGATCTGGACCCAAGCAATGCTGCGGAGATGGGGCGGCTCGACCCCGAGGCGATCCTGCGGGTGAAGTCGGAGGCCTGGCCGCAACCCCGTAGCGCGGATGAACTTCAGGACGCCCTGAACATCGCAGGATTCATCTGCGAAGCAGAAATTGCATCCGAGGATTTGCCAACCTGGCGGATCTACCTGGAGACCTTGCAACAGCAGCAACGGGCCACCCGTATCAAGCATGGGGATAGCAGATTATGGGTGGTTGCGGAGCGGCTTGAGTCGCTGCAACGGATTTGCCCGGAGCATGCACTCGATCCTGTGATCGAGCCATTGCCCGGCGGAGAGGACGAATCCGCGGAAACCGCGCTGGTGGCGGTTATTCGCAGTCGCTTGGAGTGCCTGGGTCCGGTCACGGCAACCGCATTGGCCCAGCCTTTGGGTCTGCCGGTCCAGCATTTGCAACCAGCGTTGGAGGTTCTGCAGGGAGAAGGCTATGCCATACAGGGTCGTTTCGGCCCCGGTGAGACGGAAATTCAGTGGTGTGAACGCGGATTGCTGGCGCGTATCCATCGCTACACCTTGAGGCAGTTGCGGCGAGAGATCGACCCGGTCAGTCCCGCCGTGTTCATGCGATTCCTGTTTCAATGGCAGGGATTGAATGAACCCTCCCAGGGTCCCGAGGCATTGGAGCGGGTCATGTCGCAACTCGAAGGCGTGAGTCTTCCGGCGGGCAGCTGGGAGTCTGAAATCTTTCCGCCAAGGCTCCACCCCTACGATCCACAGCAGCTGGATGAATTATGCGGTTCCGGGCGGTTGGCCTGGATGCGTCTGAACCCAACCGAAACAGCGGATGGCAAACGCAAGAACCCGGCGGTGAAAACCACCCCGTTGGCCTTCGTGTTCCGGCCCAACCTGTGGGTGTGGCGTGGTGATGAAACACCCCTGCCAGAAGGATTGAGTGCCACCGCGATGCGTGTGAGAGAGGTGTTACAGCAGTGGGGCGCCAGTTTCTTTGAAGAGTTGCAACAACAGACCGGACTGTTGAACAGTCAGTTGGAACAGGTGCTGGGTGAACTGGTTGCCTGGGGACTGGTAACCTCGGATCAGTTCCAGGGATTGAGAGCGATGATTCATCCGCTCAAACGTCGTCCCCAAAGGCGTCGGCGCGCGGCAATGAAGACCTCATTGGCCTCGGGAGGACGCTGGGCTCTGGTACGTCCCGGGATGAACAAAGGTGATCAGAGTCAACGCAACGAACAGATCGCACGAACGCTCTTGAATCGTTATGGCGTGGTGTTTCGTAAATTGCTGGAGCGGGAGAATGGTCTGCCACCCTGGCGGGATCTGCTGTATGTCTACCGCAGGTTGGAAGCGCGGGGCGAGATCCGCGGTGGTCGCTTCGTGCAGGGATTTGCCGGCGAACACTTCGCACTGCCCGAGGCAGTGAATGCCCTCCGCGAATCGCTGCGGCGTCAGAATGAAGAACAACAGATCACCCTCAGCAGCAGCGATCCCCTTAATCTCACTGGAATCATTACCCCGGGGACGCGCATCCCGGCCCAACCGGGACATCGAATTCTCTACCGGGACGGCAAACCTATCGCCTCCAACCAAGGTGGTGAGATCCGGATCGAACCCTCATTGCCGGACGATCAGCATCCTGTGATCCGAAGCCTGTTGGTACGCGGGGAGCGTGTAGCAGGATTTTGAGAAGCCCCGGCAGGGCATATTGGTTAAGTGTTAACAGGCCCTGACAGCCCAGGCATGAAAACGGGCAAAGCGTTTCATCCCGACCCCGACGGCGCCCTTATCCAGGTAGAGTGCCCACGCCCAGTCGGGTTCGTAAAGACTGGTGGTGGCAGACCAGTAGACATCCCGGACAGCTTGAAACGAGTGCTGATCCGGCAGGGCGGGTTGACCACGTGAACAGTCAACCAGGGATTCGAGTTCGTTGATATTCGGCAGTCGCCAGGCGGACTCGCCAGTCGCGGTTCGGAGCTCGTGAATTGATCTCAGGGCCTGTTGCCAGGAAACCGGCCCATGGCCGATATCGGCTTCCGAATGCCAGATCAAACCCGACAGCAGGTCCTGCACCCCATCGGAAACTGTCTGAAAACGGGTCATCGGCCAGGATGCACCGGACGGGTATTCGGCATCCTCACCGCTGCCAGCACAAGGGCGTACCCGACCCAGTGCATCATGGCAAACATTCTGTCCGGTCTGCAGCACCCGATCGTTCGCTCGGCCCCGCACCGGCCAGAGCATGAAGGATTGATCTTTGCCACCGAAAAACATCCGTCCCCCATCCAGACTGATGTACCAGGCATGGTCCGGAGCCACTGCGGCGGTGGTGGATGTCCAGTACCAGTTGCCGAACACATCGGTGAAGGGATGATCTACCGGCAGCGGCGGTCGCAGGGTCTGATGGCTGATGAGGCTTCGCAATTCCCGTCGGTTGGGCATGCGCCAGTCATCAAATCCCAGCGCCTGCTGTTGATTCATCTCTGCCACGTAGTCGAGCGCTTCCTGCTAGTCGAGCGGAAACCCGGCCGGGTTTGCACAGCGCGTCCAGGTCAGATCCGTCAGCCTGTCCTCCACGAGTTCCCCACGAACCCGAAATCGATTGTCCGGCCATTGGATACCGGCGTTGTATTCCGCGTCCTGTCCGCTGTTTGCGCAATCGATGATCAGACCATCGGAATCATGACAGCTGCGCTGCCCGGTCTGAGGCAAACGGGATTGAAAGCGGTTGAGGGCCATGAGTCATCGATTGGATTCAGTGGTTGATGTTTCTCTGTATGACCGGTCGCGGTCACTACAGTTTCAACGTCACCTGAACCAGTCCAGGGTCCTCGACAGATCGCGCCTGGGTAAATCCCAGTACCTCACACAGTTTGAGCATCTGCCGGTTTTCCCGTAGCACATCTCCGTGCAACTGTTTGATACCCCGGTTGCGCGCATAGTCGATGATCCGTTTCATGAGGAAGATCCCCAGCCCCAGAGCAGTCATGTCGTGGCGTACGATGATTGCGTACTCAGCGTGCTCGTTGTCCGGGTCGGCAATGATGTTGACCACGCCGAAGATCTCCGTCTTGCCGGGAATCCCCGGTTCGGTGAGGATCAGCCCCATCTCCCGGTCATAGTCCAGCTGGGTAAAGCGAACCGCCGCTACATGGGACAGGGTCTTCATCGGAATGAAGAAACGAAATCGCACCTCTTCCGGAGTCAGCTTGGTGAACGAGGCCTGCAGTGTGGGCTCGTCCTCGGGCAGGATCGGGCGCAGCAGCAGGGTACGGCCATCCCCGAGGGGAATCAGTTCCTCCAGCTCTTTGGGGTAGGGGCGGATCGCCAGACGTTCGGTTCCTGATCCCTCAGCCGGCTGAATCTTCATCCGCGCGTCCAGGGCCACCACACCGTGCTCATCAGCCAGCAGGGGGTTGATGTCGATTTCCTGGATTTCCGGCAGGTCTATGACCAGTTGAGAGACCTTGATCAGGGACAGGGCGATGGCATCCAGATTGGTTCCTGGGGTGTCCCGGTAACCACGCAACAACTCGTAGATGCGGGTGTGGCTGATCACCTCATGGGCCAGACGCATATTCAGTGGCGGCAGTGCCAGGGCCTGGTCTTTGAGCACCTCCACTGCAGTGCCACCCTGACCAAACAGCAGGGTAGGCCCGAACTGGGGGTCCTCGCTGGCGCCGATGATCAGTTCGTGCGCGCCGTGCCTGCGAATCATCGGCTGTACGCTGAATCCCGACAGGCGGGCCTGGGGATAAGCCTGGGCAATTCGTCGCTGCATCGCCTCGGCGGTTTCCCGAACCGCCTGCTCCCCAGAAAGGTCGAGAATCACACCCCCGGCATCGGACTTGTGAATGATTTCCGGAGAGACCACCTTGAGAACCACCGCGCCGCCCATCTCCGCGGCGATCGTTCCGGCCTCATCAGCGGTGTGGGCCATGCGGGTGGCGACCACCGGGATGCCGTAGGCCCCCAGCACCTGTTTCGATTCCGGTTCGCTCAACCAGTCACGCCCCTCAGCCAGTGCCTGTTGTATCACAGCGCGCGCCTTGTGCAGGTCGGTGCTGAAGGCTTCGGGTATTGAAGCAGGGGTCTCGATCAGGGTCTCCTGGTTGCGTTGATAATTGACCATGTGCATGAAGGCGCGCACCGCCTGTTCCGGGGTGGCATAGCTGGGGATGTGGTGTTGCGCGAACAGCGCCCGTGCCTTGGCGGCGGCGCCTTCACCGACCCAGCTGGTCAACAGGGGGACGGGCAGGGTGCTGGCATGCTCGATGACCGCTTGCGCGGCCTGCGTACTGGAGGCCACTGCGGTCGGGCAGTTGAGCACCAGGATGCCGTCCACCGAGCGTTCATTGGCAACGGCCTGCAGCGCCGCTGCGTAGCGCTCGCCCCCCGCGTCACCGATGATGTCGATCGGATTGCGATGTGACCAGGTAGGCGGCAGCACCTGGTTCAACGCTTCGAGGGTCTCATCCGAGAGGCTGGCAAGGCGGCCCCCCGCATCGACCACCGCGTCCGCGGCCAGCACACCGATCCCTCCGCCATTGGTCATGATGGCCAGACGCTCCCCCTGGGGACGGCAACCCATCGCCAGGGTCTCCGCGGCGTCGAACAGTTCCTGCAGCGAGGTGACCCGCAACATCCCGGCGCGCCGAAAGGCGGCGTCGAACACGGCATCCGATCCGGCCAGGGCGCCGGTATGGGAAGCGGCCGCCCGTGCCCCTTCCGGATGACGCCCCGCCTTGACCACGATGACCGGTTTCACCCGGGATGCGGCCCGGGCCGCCGACATGAAACGTCGCGCATCCCGGATCGACTCGATGTACAGCAGGATCGCCCGGGCCTCCCGTTCATTGGCGAGGTGATCGATCAGGTCGGAAAAATCCACATCCGCCATATCCCCCAGGGAGATCAGATGAGAAAAACCGATCCCCCGGCTGTGCGCCCAGTCGACGATCGATGTGACGATGGCGCCGGACTGGGCGACAAAGGCGAGTCGCCCCGGCTCAGGTGTGCGGTGGGCGAAACTGGCATTGAGATGCAAACCCGGCAATAGAAGACCGAGACAGTTGGGGCCGACGATGCGCAGTGTGT
>JBEVVH010000079.1:0-462 GCA_040507245.1 Candidatus Thiodiazotropha sp. | reverse complement strand
TAAGGCCTGGCTGCTTCCAGCATGGCCTGCTGCAGATGCATGCCCTGATCCCTGCGGCATTCGGCAAACCCGGCACTGATGACCACCGCCGCCCGTGTGCCGCGCTGCCCGAGTTCGGCAATGATCCCCGGTATCGTGTCCGGGGGCGTGGCGATGATCGCCAGATCCGGTGTTTCGGGCAGGCTCCCGATATCCGGATAGGTCCACACGCCACGGATGAACCGATGCTTCGGATTGACCGACATGATCGGCCCTTCGAAACCGCCCTGAAACAGGTTATGCGCCACCACGGAGCCGATGGAACCGGGTTTCTGACTGGCGCCGATCAGGGCCACTGAACGGGGCTTGAGTAGGTATTGAAGATTTCGAGTGGACATGTCAGGTCTTGCCTGGAGGCTTCCTGTTCAAGGATGCATGGGTGTCCCATTCAGTTAGGGCCCGTTAACCTTAATAAGTATGGTC
>JBEVVH010000078.1:0-14702 GCA_040507245.1 Candidatus Thiodiazotropha sp. | reverse complement strand
TTTGGCGCCTACGGCTCGTCGGGTTTCCAGTATCGCCTCGCGACTACCAGGGACTACCAGCCTTCGCTTCGCTTTCCCTGGCTGGCAGCGACTGCAGGTCCTCGGAAAAGTTGAGATCCTCACGATATCCGACCCCACGGGCGATGGGCGCCCGGGCGATCTGGATCGAAAATGAGCTCTTGCTCAGCCGGTGCACCAGATCGAACAGACGGAACCAGAGCAGGGCATAGCGTCCCGCAGGCGAGTGGGGACGCACCCGGGTGGTTCCCACGCTCAACCCCTCCCCGCCATGCCGGTTGAGCCAGTTGTTGAGCTGCTTGAGAAACTGGGGTCCCAGGCGGGTGTCCGCATCGCACATCACCACCCATTCGGCCTCGGGTGAGAGTGCCGCCAGACCGGTGTTTCGCGCCCGCGAGACTCCGGGTTCACAGCTCAGCACGCGCAACCCGATCCCCTCCTTCGAAGCGATTCGCGCATAGGTTTCCGCGATCGACCGGGTGTTGTCGGTGGAGCCGTTCTCAACCAGAATGATCTCCATCCGCTGCGCCGGATAGCGTTGCTGTAAAAGCGCGGAGAGGGTTGCCTCCAGTTCCCGTTCCTCATTGTGCGCCGGGACCAGGACACTGATGAAATGCCGGTGCAGCCGATCATCGATCTCATCAACGATACGCGCCATTGAGACCTCGGTGCGCCAGGGCGGTTCGAATAATCGGGTCTGTTCACAGGCCTGCAGGGCCGCGAGCAGATCGAAGGCGCTATCCTGATCTCGGGTCACAAAATAGTTGTGACTGCTCAGGTAGTAGGCCAGATACTCCTGTTCGGTCTGGTTCGGCGTGGGGATCAACAGCGCCTGCTTATCGTGCTCCACCAGGTCCATGATGGTGCTGTACCCGGCCCGGGAGATCACACAGCGGGCCCGGTTGAACAGGGACTGACGCAGTTCCCCGCTGGCCATGGAGTGGATCTGCAGATCCTCCCGACGCCAGGGATCGTATTGCCGTTCATCCTCTGAGGCGGCACCGAGCACGAAGACCTTACGCCCAGGCAAATCTGCCGCCTGCTCCAGCAGGTCCCGGATAAATCCCTGCTTGTGTTCCAGAAGATAACCGCTGATCACGAACAGGTAGTCGATGTCCTGTACCACCGGGATATGCCGGTAGGACGAGAGCACCCCCACGTAGCGATGACAGCAGCGGTGCAGATACAGGGTGTGCGCCAGATGCCCGGCCAGATTGCGGCTCGGACAGGGATAGTCGGGAATGAACACGCAATCAAATTTGCGCAGCGCGGATATGTTCACATGCTCGGTAAGCCAGGCTGCCTCACGCAATCCTCTGGGTGGCATGAACGCCACCTGATGGGTGAGGATGAACGAGGGGGTCCAGCGGCTGTGGAATCCGTAACGACCATCACTGAAAATGAAATCGAAATCCGCCGCCATCGACTCCACCACTCGGTGCTCCCGGCGAATCAAGCGCCAGGTTCTGAGCAGATCGAGCAACAGGTAGGCATAGAGCCGCCAGCCGACGCCCCGTTCCAGCGGGGGATAGTCTGTCTGTTCCCGGAATTCGACCTGTTCGTCATCGCAGAGCTCCTGACGCAGAAACGCCAGGGCGTTGCCCTGGGATACCAGGGTCAGAGCATACCCACGGCGCAGAAATTCCCGGATCACCACCAGGCTGCGGGTGGCGTGACCGAGTCCCAGGGAGCTGATGGCAAACAGGGCACGGGGGGTGGTTTTGTTGATCATGGCGGACCGCATTCCCTCTCGGCTGCCCCCATAACCGGTACCTTTTGGCACCCGGGCGGCCGCAGGGATGAGACCATACACGCCAATCATGACAAGATTATGATCTCCGCAGAGCGATGACCCTAGGGACCGATGCTCCAGCACAAACCCAATGCCACCCGTCCCTAAATCCCTTGCTCTGGCAAAATGTCGTCCGATCCAGACCTGTGCAAGTGTAGTGTCCTATGCTAGCGTGCAAATATCGGCGACCGGCTTAGCCCCAAGGATTTACAGGCAGTAAAACCTGGTCACCGGCACTTCAGACACAGGGAGCCTCAATCTCAGGGATGATGAGTTCACAACCGTTTCACACCTATCGACCGCCCTTTGCGATCCTGTCTCAGCGATTGAGCGAACGCTCCTCTGCGCCTGCCAGACCTGATCGTGGAGCGCTCTGTCGACTTACTACACAGGGATGCCGCTATGCTTCGAACCGCACCTTTCCGACTTATTCTGATCTGCCTGACCGGGCTCCTCACAACCACCCTGCTGGCCGCTCAGGAAGGGCCGCTCGAGGCCTACGTACACCAACCCGATCCTGCCTACGGATATCAGGTAGTCGGTCAACTGCCGGGCGGTGACTTCGATGCCTATTTCCTGAATATGAATTCCCAGAACTGGAGAAGCAGCAATGAAGTGACCCCCACGTTGTGGAACCATTGGGTCACCCTGATCGTTCCCCACAACCTCACCTCCGACACCGCCAACCTGATCATCACTGGCGAAAAATTCTCGACCACGCCGCCCTCGCCGGAAGGCCTCGCGCTGTATCTACCCCTGGCTACCTACACCGGCAGCATCCAGGTCGTCGTTCAGCAGATACCTGCCCAGCCGGTGCAATTCGCGGATCAGGATCAACCCACCCTGGAAGACACCATCGTGTCGCTCAGCTGGCGCAAATCCATGCAGACGGGAGATCCCACCTGGGCGGTCATGCTGCCGATGACCAAGGCCTCCGTACGCGCCATGGACACCGCCCAGGACTATCTCAACGAAACCCTGGGACTGGGCATCCAACACCGGACTCTCCAAGCAGGGCGCCATTGCCTGGCTGACCGCGGCGGTGGACCCCAGAGTAACCGCGGTGGTGCCGGGTGAATTCAATATCCTGCACATCGCGGAACAGCTCGAACACCACTACAACAGTTACGGCTTCTATTCCGAAGCCCTGGCCGGTTATGTGGCCAACGGTATCACCGACAACATCCGTTCCCCGGAAGGCAAGACATTGGCGAGCCTGGTCGACCCGATCAGTTACCGGCATACGCTGAACATGCCGCAGCTGATCATCAATGTGACCGGGGACGAGTTCTTTCTTCCCGATGCCTCCCGTTATTACATCCATGAGTTTCCCGGGGAGACCCTGCAACGCATCCTGCCGAATACCAACCACGGGTTCACCGGCAAGCTGGAGGAGATGCTGATGGGCTTGATCGCCTGGTACCAGGCACAACTCTACGGCTTTGACAGACCGGTAATCGACAGTTACCTGAACGAACATGAAGAACTGGTGGTGAACAGTGACCCGCCTCCCGTCCAGGCCAAACTCTGGCAGGCCACGAACCCTGACGCCCGGGATTTTCGCCACCCCATCGTAGGGGCTTCCGCCTGGAGCGACAGCCCGATCCAGGCGGACCAGGACGGCGTGTTCCGGGTGCCTCTGGACCCACCGGAGAACGGCTTCACCGGCTACCTGATGGAACTCACCTATCCTGGCATCAGCGGAATTCCCCAGGTGTACACCACATCCGTCTACATCACTCCGGATGTGGAACCCTTCGACCGGACCGACCCCCTCGGCAACCCCCGCTCGCCCCGTAACTGGCAGCGTCAGGTCGATCGTGCCCTGGCGGACCGTCCCCTCGATTATGATCGGGATGCGTTGCAGGCCCTGCTGCCGATCCGGGTGCTGGGAGAGTATCTGACCACCCCCGAAGACCTGGCGGTATACCTGGACGAGGGCGGGGCAAAACGCAACTGCACGGCGGCGCGATTGAATGTTCAGACCCATGAGATAGGCTGGTATACGCCCTTGTACTCCGTGGGCGAACAGTCGATCAAATTCTGGCAACCCTACGACTGGGCGGAGCAGTTCTATAGTCAGGGACACCCGGGATTGGCCGCCGGTATCTGCCAGATACTGACCCGGCCCTGAATCCGGGCATCATCACCATTGTCGAACCGGACCGGGTCATCGATCCCGGCCCCGAACCTGCTGTTCGTCTCGCGCCCCTGTCTGACGGAAGAGCGGGCAAAAGCTGGCCGTATCATTCTCCCACGCGGATGGACAACCACCGGCCAGGCATGCCAGTGTAGGCTGGATGAATCCCGCCATCCTCTATGCCCTGCTGAGCCTGTTCTTCGCCGGTCTCAATGATCTGGTATTCAAGCGCTATGCGATCAAGGCCCGATCCCGGGGTACAGTGATCGCTCTCATCGGCATGGTCTGGGCGGGACTGCAGCTGGGATTCAGCCCCCCCGTGGGGGGCTGGGCTGGGTTTACGGCAAACGACCTGCTGTATGGCCTGGGCGCCGGGGTGGCGCTGACCCTATCGAACCTGCTGTTGATCGAGAGCCTGGCGCATATCGAGGTGAGCCTCGGCTCCACCCTGTATCGCCTCAACACCCTTGGGGTGGTGGTAATGTCGGTGTGGTTCCTGGGGGAGTCCCTGAGCCCGCTGCAGGCTACGGGTATCACCCTGGGTATGGTTGCGGTATTGCTGTTGCTGCGGACAGACCAGCCGCAGACCCATGACCGGCTGTTCCAACGTTTCCTCGCCCTGGCCATCCTGGCCTCGCTGCTGCGAGCGGTCTACGGAGTAGTGACCAAGGCGGGTCTCAACCAGGGCGCGGATGGGGGACGCCTGCTGCTGGATCGTCGGTGGCGCGGTGTATGCCCTGATCCGTGAAGAGGGCTTGCATGCCCACGCCAAACCCCTCCTGTACGGGGCGGTCTCCGGGGTGCTGGTCACCTTGATCGTGAATTTCCTGGTCAGCGCGATGTCCCTAGGGGATGCCGGCCTAGTCATCCCGATCGCCAACCTGAGTTTCGTCGCTGCCCTGCTCCTGTCATTGCTGCTGGGCTGGGAACGTCTCAGCGGGCGAAAACTCGTAGCCATCAGCCTGGCGGTGTTGTCCATCCTGCTGCTGGCGCGCTGAACCACAGGCTAACCACGCAGGCAGGACCGGAAGCTTCGTGCTTCTAGCCTTTAGCCAATTTGGCAAAGGCGGCGGCCATGGCCCCCATGGGGGGCTGGGATTCCACCTCGTTCCCACGCTCTGCGTGGGAATGCAGACCAGGCTAATGCAAAAACATCGAACCGGGGGTAAACCCTCAAGGTTAAGTATGCGTTCCCACGCGGAGCGTGGGAACGAGACAATGGTTGTCACACTGATGTCAGTGCTTCGCATTCTGCCGGATCCCGAAGGGGTGGGACCGTCGGGCGCACATTCTTTTGGCGAAAATGAAAAGTCCTCGCTCCTACCCTTTGGCCAGCTTGGCGAAGGCAGCGGCCATGGCCCCCGTGGGTGGCTGGGACTTGGGTTTCCGATCAGGTTTGCGGGATCTGTCCGCCCCCCGCCTGTCGGCACCTTGTCGTGGCTTTCCTTCCCGAGATTGGGCGGAGGCCTGCTCGTTGAGCCGCATGCTCAGACCAATCCGTCGACGGGGAATATCCACCTCCATGACCTTGACCTTGACCAGATCACCCGCCTTGACCACATCATGGGGGTCCTTGACGAAGCGGTCGGCAAGGGCGGAGATGTGCACCAGACCATCCTGGTGTACCCCGATGTCAACGAAGGCGCCGAAGTTGGTGACGTTGGTCACCACCCCTTCCAGGATCATGCCGTTCTGCAAGTCCTCCAGGGTCTCGACCCCCTCCTTGAAGCTGGCGGTCTTGAACTCCGGGCGCGGATCGCGACCCGGTTTGTCCAGCTCGCGGATGATGTCCTTGACCGTGGGCAGACCGAACTGCTCATCCGTATAGTCGTTCGCCGCCAGGGTATTGAGGAACGGGGTATCGCCGATCAGCTGGGTCATCGGGCGACCGGTTTTGGCGAGGATCCGTTCCACTACCGGGTAGGCCTCCGGGTGTACCGCGGAGGCATCCAGGGGGTTGTCTCCGTTCATGATGCGCAGAAACCCGGCGCATTGTTCAAAGGCCTTCGCCCCCAGTCTCGGCACCTCTAGGATCTGCTGTCGATTACGGAAACTGCCGTGCTCCTCCCGGTATTTCACCACATTTGCTGCCAGACCGGCGGACAGCCCGGCCACCCGCTGCAGCAGAGGTACCGAGGCCATGTTGATATCCACCCCGACCCCGTTGACGCAATCCTCCACCACCGCATCGAGCTGGCGCGCCAGCTTCACCTGGGAGACATCGTGCTGGTACTGCCCCACACCGATCGATTTCGGGTCGATCTTCACCAGTTCCGCGAGCGGGTCCTGCAACCGGCGGGCGATGGAGACCGCCCCGCGCAGGGAGACATCCAGGTCCGGGAATTCATCCGCGGCGAAGGCCGAGGCGGAGTAGACCGAGGCCCCCGCCTCGCTGACCATGACCTTGGTCAGCCCCAGCTGGGGGAACTGACGAATCAGGTCCGCGGCGAGTTTGTCGGTTTCCCGGGAGGCGGTGCCATTGCCGATACTGATCAGTTGCGCCTGGTGACGGCGCGCCAGGTCGGCGAGCAGACCGATCGATTCCTGCCAGTGCTTTTTCGGTGCATGGGGGTAGATGGTCGCGGTCTCCAGCAGCTTGCCGGTCTGGTCCACCACCGCCACCTTGACCCCGGTGCGCAGCCCCGGATCGAGGCCGATGGTGGTCCGCGGTCCGGCCGGAGCGGCCAGCAGCAGGTCATGCAGATTGCGCGCGAAGACCTGGATCGCCTCCTGCTCCGCAGCCTCCCGCAGGCGGGTTTTGAGATGGGTATCCAAATGGGTGAGGATCTTGATCCTCCAGGCCCAGCGCACCACTCCCTGCAGCCAGGCGTCCGCCGCGCGTCCCTGGTTGAGGATCTGGAAATGGCTGGCGATCATACCCTCCGCGATGCCGGAATCGGTGGGTTTCAGGTCCTCTTCTCCGGGCAGCACGATGTCGAGGGTCAGAATGCCCTCCTGGCGGCCCCGGAACATGGCCAGCGCCCGGTGGGAAGGAATCCGCTGCAGGGCCTCTGAGACATCGAAGTAGTCGGAGAACTTCTTCCCCTCCTGCTCCTTGCCCGGGATCACCTTCGAGACCAGCAGTCCCTGCTCCCACAGGTATTCGCGCAGGCTACCCACCAGCTCCGCATCCTCGGCGAAGCGCTCCATGAGGATCTGCCGTGCCCCTTCCAGGGCCGCATCGCTGTCCGCCACCCCTTTGTCCGCATCCACATAGGCTGCCGCAGTCTGCTGGGGATCCTGGGCAGGATCCTCGAACAGGCTTTGCGCCAGGGGTTCCAGACCCGCCTCCCGGGCGATCTGCGCCTTGGTACGGCGTTTGGGTTTGTAGGGCAGGTAGAGATCCTCGAGGCGGGTCTTGGTGTCCGCCGCCAGGATCGCGCCTTTCAGCGCCTCGTCCAGTTTGCCCTGCTCGTCGATGGATTTGAGCACCGTCTCCCGACGCTCTTCGAGTTCGCGCAGGTAGATCAGCCGTTCGCTCAGGTTACGCAGTTGGGTATCGTCCAGGCCTCCAGTCACCTCTTTTCGATAACGGGCGATGAACGGGACCGTGGCCCCCTCATCCAGCAACGCGATGGTGGCATCGACCTGGGGAACGCGAACCTGAAGCTCTTCGGCAATACGACGGGAAATGGACATCAATCAGGAAACCTGTGAGGTGGTGGATGAGGGAATGGTTGAATCTCACGCACCCGGGAGGATCCTCTCCCGGATGCGTGACTGCTGAGCCCGGGGATCAGTCACCCCGACCGATGGCGTAGTAACTGAAACCCGCTGCCTTGAGCCGGGCCGGATCGTAGATGTTACGGCCATCGAAGATCACCGGGGCGCTCAGAGCCTGCTTGAGATGATCGAAATCGGGACTGCGGAACACCTGCCATTCCGTGACCACGATGAGGGCGTCCGCGCCTTGCAGGGTGTCATCCTGATCTTCGCAGTAGACCAGGTCGTCGCGTTCGCCGTAGATCCTCTGACACTCCTCCATGGCTTCCGGATCATAGGCCCAGACCTTAGCGCCGGCGGCCCACAGGGCCTCCATCAGCACCCGGCTCGAGGCCTCGCGCATGTCGTCGGTGTTGGGCTTGAAGGAGAGTCCCCACAGGGCGAAGGTCTTGCCCTTGACGTCGCCCCCGTAGTGGCGCTGAATCTTGTCGAACAGCACCTGCTTCTGCCGGTAGTTGACCGCTTCCACCGCGCTGAGCAGTTCCGCGTTGTAGCCCACTTCCCGGGCAGTGCGCTCCAGGGCCTTCACGTCCTTGGGAAAACAGGAGCCGCCGTAACCGCAACCGGGATAGATAAAGTAATAACCGATGCGCCGGTCCGCACCGATGCCCCGACGCACCTCCTCGATGTCGGCCCCCAGGCGTTCCGCCAGGTTGGACAGCTCGTTCATGAAGCTGATCTTGGTGGCGAGGATCGCGTTGGCCGCGTACTTGGTCAGTTCGGCGGAGCGAATGTCCATGGCGACCAGACGATCGTGATTGCGGTTGAACGGGGCATAGAGGGCGCGCAGCAATTCGGTGGTGCGGGGGTTGTCGGTACCGATGATGATCCGGTCCGGCTTCATGAAATCGTCGAGGGCCGCGCCCTCCTTGAGGAATTCCGGGTTGGACACCACGTCGAACTCTACCTGCTTACCCAGGGTCTCCAGGGTCTGGCTGATCCGTTCACGGACCTTGTCCGCGGTACCCACCGGCACCGTGGACTTGTCCACCACTACCCGGTACTCCTGCATGTGGGAGGCGATCGATTCGGCCACCGCCAGAACATACTGCAGATCCGCCGAGCCGTCCTCATCCGGCGGGGTACCCACCGCAATGAACTGGAACAGTCCGTGGGACACCGCGTGCTCCACGTCAGTGGTGAAACTCAACCGTCCGGCCTTGGCGTTGCGCATCACCATGTCCTCGAGGCCCGGTTCATAGATGGGGATTTCACCCTGGTTGAGCATGTCGATCTTACGGCTGTCAACATCCATGCAGACCACGTCGTTACCCACTTCGGCAAGACAGGCGCCGGTTACCAACCCCACGTAGCCCGACCCAAATACTGTTACTTTCATTCTCGACCCTTAGCAAATGAAGATAAATAGGGCG
The DNA here is from genome assembly GCA_040507245.1 of Candidatus Thiodiazotropha sp. Classification (GTDB taxonomy): domain Bacteria; phylum Pseudomonadota; class Gammaproteobacteria; order Chromatiales; family Chromatiaceae; genus Thiodiazotropha. The sequence goes on along the minus strand of JBEVVH010000078.1, from coordinate 5,656 downwards.
CCATGATACTTGCTCAGAAGCCCGGAAACCACATCATTACCCCCCTTCCCTCCCATTGGACACACCATCCAGCAGCCCCTGAATCCGCTGATTAAGCACCTCGGAATCACCGGCCCAGGACTCGATCACCGGCAGTATCTCGATCACCGTCGTTCCACGCAGGATCAGGGGTCTGAAAATATGCCCCTGGGCTCGCACGCCACAAATCCGCAACGGCACGACCGGCGACCCGGTGATGCTGGCGAGACGCGCGGCCCCGGCCTTGATTTTCCTCGGCGGATCAGAGTCCAGATGGATCTTGCCATGGGGAAACAGGGCCACCACTTCACCCTCCCGCAGGGCCTTGAACGCCGCGCGCATCGCCTTCTCGGGGTTGGTGGTGCGGTCCACCGGGATGCAGCCCACCGCACGGAACAGCCAGCGCAGGCCGAATCGATCATATTGTTCGTGGGCGATCATGAAACGTAGAGGCCTGCGACTGGCGGCGATCATCAACAGCGGGTCCAGGCCGGAGATGTGGTTGGAGACCACGATCGCCGCCCCCGACTCAGGCAGTGGCAGGTTGACAGGAGGCAGTCGGTGATAGTGCCGGCAGTAGAGACGGTTGAGACCATCCAGCCGGTTCAGCCAGAACCCGCCCCACTCCGCTTGCCGGGCAGACCGGCAGGCCCGTTCGAGCCACAGCAACAGCACCGCCGCCAGCAGTACAAACAGAGCGACCGTGGAGTCTTCTGTCATGTCACGGGTTCCATTGCTGCGGAGGCGAAGCTTGCCTGATCCCTATTTCTTTCCCTTGCTGTAGACCTTGCGCTGGAACAGATCGGTGCGCCGGCTCACCAGCCGGTCGACGAACAGCAGGCCGTCCAGATGATCCACTTCATGCTGCAGCGCGCGGGCCTCGAAACCCTCCATGGAGAACTCAAGCCGCTCGCCGGCGGGATTCTGGGCGCGCAGCTTGATACGTTCCGCGCGGATCACGTTACCGGTGTAGTCCGGAACCGAGAGACACCCCTCGCGCCCCAGTTCGAAGCCGTCCCACTCGGTGATTTCCGGATTCACCAGGATCAGGTGACCATGGTTCGGCACCGGTTTGCGGGTTGTGGAACAGTCGAGGATGATGATTCTCTGAGCGCGTCCCACCTGGGGCGCGGCGATACCCACCGCGGCGGGACCCGCCTGGCGGGTCTCCTCCAGGTCATCGATGAACGTCAGCAGTTCCTCATCGAAAACGCTGACCTCTTCCGCCACCTCTTTGAGACGTGGATCCGGCAGTGTGAGGATTTCCAAAATAGCCATGACTCGGGATCTATCTGGTCAGTGTGAACGGGCCCTAACCGATGAGGGTCTCGATGGGGGATACGTGGACATCGATCCCCTGGGTTTCCAGGGCCGCGAGGGTCGATTCGAGGGTCTCCAGGGTGGCGTCCGCATAACCCTGAATGGTCATGATGTAGACCGGCTTGTCGGCGCTGCCCACCACATCGGACTCAAGTTCCAGGATGTTGAATCCGCAGTCCGCGAGGGCGCCGGTGACACTCGCCACGATGCCGGCCCGGTCCGCGCCGTTGACCCGCACCTGAAAGTTCGGCACCCGGTGCTGGTGCAGCCCCCCCTGCATCGCGTCCAGGTGATAGCGCAAGCCCAGATTCTGCGCCACCGGATCGAGTATCCCGCTCAGTGCGGCATCCTCATCCCGGGTGCCCACCATCATCATGATGGTGAAATTCCCGCCTAGACGAATCATCGAAGTCTCACCCAGGGTGATGCCTCCGCGGTACAGTGCGTCGGTCACCTGGGCGACGATGCCGGGCTGATCCTCACCCACCAGAGTCAACATTTGCCAATTCATTGCTCACCTCAGTTGTTCACACCGCGAAGTCTTTGGCATGCCGCATAGAGCGGTACTTACAGCCTGCCAACCCGCGATCAGGATTCACCGGCCCCCGGTTCTTCAAGCCAGATCAGGGACGCCATCCGCCCGGTCACACCGTCGCGCCGGTAGGAGAAGAATCGTTCGCGGTCGGTCACTGTACAGTAATCACCGCCGCCAATGAACCCCACACCGGCCCGGGTCAGACGCAATCGGGTCAGCTGATAGAGATCGGCCCACCAATGTCCGGGTTTCGCGGCCTGGAAAGCCCGGGCATCCCCCGCTTCACAGTCGATAAATGCCTGCCGAACCTCATCGCCCACCTCGAATGCCATCGGCCCGATGGCCGGTCCCATCCATGCCAGCAGAGAATCGGCCGGCGCTTCGAAACGGGACACCGCGCGCTCGATCACCCCGGCGGCGAGTCCGCGCCAACCCGCATGCACCGCGCTCACCGCCCGTCCGGAGCGGTCGCTGAGCAGCAGGGGCAGGCAGTCGGCCGTCAGTACGGCGCAAACCACGCCGTTGCGGTCGGTAAATGACGCATCCGCCTCGCAACCCGCCTCTCGTGCGTCCACCACATCGTAGCCGTGCACCTGTTTCAGCCAGACCGGCTCGGCGGGCAGTCCGGCAGCGGCTGTCAGCAACTGCCGGTTTCTCTGCACGTTCCGGATATCGTCCCCCACATGATCACCCAGGTTGAGACTGGCATAGACGCCTGGACTCACCCCGCCCCGCCGGGTGGTCATCACGGCACGCACCCGGGGGTGAGCCGGCCAATCCGGGAACAGCAGATCAGGTGGCATGGGCGGCATCCCTGGCCAGAATTTCCAGCAGGTCCTGCATGTCCCGGGGCAGCGGGGCCTCCCAGCTCAACATCTCACCGCTCAGCGGGTGCAGCAGACCCAGTCGCGCAGCATGCAGAGCCTGGCGATTGAAGTCCTGCAGCACCTGCTGCAGCCCGGCTCCTGCGCCTTGTGGCAGTTTCAGTCGCCCGCCGTAGAGTGGGTCTCCCAGCAGAGGATGATGAATGTGACTCATGTGCACCCGGATCTGGTGGGTCCGACCGGTCTCCAGCCGGACCTGCAGGTCAGTGTGCGCACGGAACCGCTGCAGTACCCGATAGTGGGTGATCGCCGGCTTACCCTGGGGAACGACCGCCATGCGAAGGCGGTTTACCGGATGGCGGCCGATGGGTTCGTCAATCGTGCCCCCGGAGATCAGCACCCCCTGGGCGATTGCCCGGTATTCCCGTTTCACGGTGCGGGCCTGCAGCTGACGCACCAGGGAACTGTGGGCCTCCAGGGTGCGCGCCACCACCAGCAGACCGCTGGTATCCTTGTCGAGACGATGGACTATGCCCGCCCGGGGAATGGCCTGCAGCTCCGGTGCATGCGCCAGAAGCCCATTCAGCAGGGTACCGGTCAGATTACCGGCCGCCGGGTGCACCACCAGCCCCGCTGGCTTATTGACCACGATGAGACTTTCGTCCTCGTAGACCAGATCCAGATCCATGCGTTCCGGCCGATCCTCGCCACAGGGCTCTGCGAGGGGCTGCAGACTCAGGGATTCTCCCCCCTTGACCCGGTCCTTGGGGCGACAGGCCTGACCCTGCAGCAACACCCGACCCTGCTTGATCCACTGTTGCAGACGGCTGCGGGAATACTCGGGGAAGCCCGCCGAGAGCACCTGATCGACCCGTTGGCCCGCCTGTGTCTCAGGCACCTGCAGGGTCCGCAGCGGAACTTCCTCCAGGGTATTGGAATCGGACATCATCGAACCGCCCGAAGTCGTTCAGAGTAACGATGCCGAGGCCGCAGGTTTTCGCTATACTTTCGCATCCACAGTTTCATCATCGACAGGTGTCATGTTCTCAAAAGCCTTACCCACCATTCTGCTGCTGGCGGTACTCACGAGTTGTTCCATGCCGGAACAAGTGGACCCCACCAAGGACTGGAGTGCCAGCCAGTTCTACTCGGAAGCCCAATCGGCGATGCAGGACGGGGATTACGACACCGCGATCAAATACTTCAACGGTCTGCAGGCCCGCTACCCATTCGGCCGCTACGCCAATCAGGCGCAGATGGATATTATCTACGCGCATTATAAAAACGGGGAGCCCGATTCCGCGATCGCCGCAGCGGAGCGCTTCATCAAACTCAATCCGCAGAGCTCGTTCGTGGATTATGCCTATTACATGAAGGGATTGGCGAATTACAACCGCAACCAAAGCCTGCTCAGCCTGATCCTCCCCACCGACCCCTCGGAACGGGATGCCGGCGCGGCACTCAACTCATTCAACGATTTTTCGGAACTCGTGCGGCGGTATCCGGACAGCAAGTATGCGGCGGATGCCTACCAACGCATGCTCTATCTGAGAAACAACCTGTCGAAATATCAGATCCACATCGCCCGCTACTACATGAGGCGCGGCGCATACCTGGCAGCAGCCAACAGGGCGAATCGGGTGGTAACCCAGTTTCAGCGCACCGATTCGGTTGAGGAAGCTTTGGAAATCATGATTGATGCCTATACCCGCCTCGGGTTGACCGAACTGGCCAAGGATGCGGAACGGGTGCTGGCACTCAATCTGGAAAACGGCCGCTTGACCAAACCCCAATCCCAGGAATCTGAATAATCGTTAAGCCGAATCAAGCGAGTCTTCGATCTCATGAAAGATTTTGGGACATCCAAGTCCACCAAAATCGATTCGATCTTTGACAGCCTATTAGTGCCCCGGCCGTCCCGGTCACTGACACTACGCGATGACTTCGCAAGCTCGTCACCGCTCCGTTGTCAGCTCCCGAATGACTGGACGTCGCGTTCGGATGCGATCTTTGGATCCCCTTTGGCGCCTACGGCACGTCGGGTTTCCAGTATCGCCTCGCGACTACCGGGGACTACCAGCCTTCGCTTCGCTTTCCCTGGCTGGCAGCGCCGGCACAAATCGGGTATGCGGAGATCGACGATGACGCAGGCCATTCACCTGACGACCGGACTCGCTCATTAAACCTGAGATTAACGGCAAGCAATTCAAAACACTGTGGCCAGTGTGTTGGTCGGGTTCGCGCAGCGTAACCCGACATGAAATGCGCATGCTCCCGACGAGTGTCGGGTTACGCTGCGCTGACCCGACCTACAATCCAATCTCAAGGTAGAACGGCAATGATCCGGTATGGTTGACTCGGATTCATCTCATCCCCATGCGCGACTAAACAGGTGCAGCAGAATCAGACCGGCACAACTCGTAGTATCGAGTACCCGGCCAATCCAGAGTGGCTTAGATAGCCGCCTCGTTCTCTTCCCCGGTACGGATACGGATCACGCGCTCCACCGGAGATACAAAAATCTTGCCGTCACCGATCTTACCGGTACGTGCTGCGTTGGTGATCGCTTCAATACAGGCGGTGACCTGCTCGCTGGCGACAACCACTTCGAGTTTGACCTTGGGCAGAAAATCCACCACGTACTCTGCACCCCGGTAGAGTTCCGTATGCCCCTTCTGTCGTCCGAAGCCCTTGACTTCGGTCGCCGTCATACCGGTGATGCCCACTCCCGATAATGCCTCGCGCACATCTTCCAGTTTGAAAGGTTTGATGATTGCTTCGACTTTTTTCATTGTTACGCTGCTCTCACGTTTGGAATAATCATTGTAATTCAGGACATTGTACCGTCCCTGTCAAGGACGCGTCCATGCCCTCAAGCGAGTCTTCGATCTCATGAAAGATTTTGGGACATCCAAGTCCACCAAAATCGATTCGATCTTTGACAGCCTATTAGTGCCCC
>JBEVVH010000077.1:0-14892 GCA_040507245.1 Candidatus Thiodiazotropha sp. | reverse complement strand
ATCCTTGTAACGGGCCATCATCCATTCTCCATGCCAGTATTGTGATGCCTTGATTCTAACGAAAAATAGGGTTTTTCTACAGCCTCAACGTACGAGCTAAGGGGCGCGCAGCAGTGTGGCGTTGGGAGTCGGAGTTCCTGCTTGAGCGAGGAGCTAGACGTCAACACGCTCTACTGCACCCGATGGCAGGATGACAAACACTCGCTTTGTGAGAAAGCAGGACGTGGACAGGCGTCCCGAATACGCGCGAGTTGCTCCTGATGCTGTTCCTCAAAGCCTTCGAAGGCAGGGCAAGCGCTGACATTGAACACCACTGTCGCATCCGAGTAGTCCTTGATCGCCTTCTTCGAGGCAGAGTTAAGGATAGTGGGTATCACTGCTTCAAGATCGTCGCCAGAGTCTCCGACTAGGAAATCCGTGATTCCGTGTTGAGCAAGCTGTCGACCTGCGACGGCACGGCCGTCAATGGGAATGGCAATCTCAACCTGGTCTACAAGCTTTCCTTGTGCGTCACGGACCTCGGCGTCATAGCCTTGATTCCCGAGGATTGGGCAAACTGTCCAGTCAGTAGGGTAGATATGTGCCGCGAACTGCGACAGAGGCATAACCTCATCGAAGAACTCTTTGAAGTATCCATGGCGAAGGTGACCGGGCAGTCGGAGGTTGTCGTCCACGTTCGATCCTTGCCGAACAGATTCCACAAAGGTGATCAACTCGCCAGGAGTACGTGGCTGCCGAATTTCATCGGCGAAGAGAGTCATGCTGTCTTCACTTAACATATTTCGAAGACCTAAAAGTCGTGTTTAAACACGCCTCTGACTCCCCACTCTCCGCGACTTTGCGCGTAAGTCCTTGGTCATAAGTGTCCGTTGTCGATTGTTTCGGTAATACAAGATCTAATTAATGTCATGAAAAATCACAACGTCTGTAAGTTGAAAATCACTCCTGTAGTGAATTAGGGCTACTCATTTCGCCGCGAACTCCAACCAGTATAGCAGCCATCCAAAAAGGTTCTCAGTCTGAATGGTATCTTTCAGAAACGAAAAATCAGTGCCTTTTCGAAGCAGGTTGGGATCCAGTTTCCTTGATGGCGCGATGTTCCTAGATTCCGGCATGCGCTGGAATGACGAAAATACAGACCAACGCTTTTTGAAGCGTGGCATTCTTTCTCACACAAATAAACACCCACACACAAAAAAGCCCGCAACAGCGGGCTTTTTTGCATACCGGAAAAAATTCCCACTATTTACTAGCAATATCTTCCAGCTTCTTAGCCTTAATAATATGCCCATCCAGCGCAGCATCCTTGGCATTCCGCCCGAACGCCACACTCATCAACGTAGAGTAATAAACCACCGGCATATTGAACTTGGTGCCGTAGATTTCGTTGATGTTGTCCTGGTAGATCTCCACGTTGGCCTGGCACAGGGGGCAGGGCGTAACGATCATGTCCGCTCCATTGTCATAAGCCGCTTCGATGATGCCTTTGATCATCTCCTGGGACTTCTCCGGCTCGGAGAAGGCCAGGGCGCCGCCGCAGCATTGCACCTTTTTCTCGTAGGTCGGAATCGAGTCGGCGCCCACGGCTTCGACGATGTTGTCGAGGTACTTGGGGTTTTCGAACGATTCGCCCGCGATGCCGAAGGGGCGGTTGGTCTGACAGCCCACGTAACCGGCGATTTTGATGCCTTCGAGGGGTTTCTTCACCTTCGATTTGATGGCGTCGAAACCGATATCCTCGACCAGCACTTCCACCATGTGACGCACGCCGGCTTCGCCTTTGTACTTCAGCCCGGCTTCGGACAGGGCGGTGTTGGCATCCTTGAACATTTGCTCGTCTTCGTGTAGCCGCTCTTTGGCCTCACGGGTGGAGAGCCAGCAGGCGGCGCAGGTGGCGACGATCTGCTGACCTGGGTTGTGCTCCTCGGACAGGGCGATGTTGCGCGCCGACAGGGTCAGGCGGGGCAGTTCGCCGCCGCCGCCGTAACCGATGGAGGCGCCGCAGCAGTTCCAGTCCGGAATGTCGTTGAGCTGGATGTCCAGCTCTTCGCACATGGTCTGGGCGGAGACCAGGTAGTTGGATGAGGTGGCGCCTTTCTGTGAGGAGCAACCCGGGTAGAATGAAAGTTCTATCTTTGCCATGTCGGTTTGTCCTCTACTTGACGTCCTGCAGTTTGCTTTCTTCGATCTCCTGGGCCTTCTTCACGATCTTGTGAAAGCCGGCGAGATCCTTGACGCTGTGGCCACCGAAGAACTCCATGGCGTTCATGCGTTTCGCCTTCATCATGTTCTGTCCCAGCTTCTGGTTGGCCATGGCGTTCTTTACGCCCTGGCCGAAACCGTCCTTGAAGTACATGGACAGACCCAGTTTCAGCTCGTTGACGCGACCCTTCTTCATCAGGTTGTCCCAGAAGATCTGCGAGAATTCCGCAGTAGGCTGCTTCTGCTGAGTCAGGCCGAGACGCTTCGAGTAGACGGCCAGCCCGTGCATGATGTGGGTGATCGGCAGGCCGCGCGGGCAGCGTGCGATACAGTTGTAGCAGGAGGTACACATCCACATGGAGTCGGAGCTCAGCACTTCCTCGCGCTTATTGGCGCGAATCATCATGAAGATCTCCTGGGGCGGGTGATCCCAGTGTTTGCCCAGCGGGCAGGAGCCGGAGCACACGCCGCACTGCATGCACATCTTCACCCATTCGCCTTCTTCCACATTCGCCTCAACTTCCTTGAGGAAGCTGCTGCGATACTTTTCGATCATTGCGGTATTCAAATCACTCATTTTCAATCCCCTCAGAACTTGAACGGGCTCAGGCCGATCTTCTCCACGGTCTCAGCCATGTCGTTGATCAGCTTGGGTGCGCGCTCTACGTCGGTGATGGCAACTTCGTAGAGCTGGACACGTTCCGGTTCCAGGTTCAACGAGTCGAGGGTGTCGCCCACTTTACTCATACGCTCAGCGGCCATGGCCGATCCGCGTACGAAGTGGCACTGGTAGTCGTCGTCACGGCGGCAGCCCATCATGACGATGCCGTCGTAGCCGCTGTTCAGGGCGTCGGTGACCCAGGAGAGGCTCACCGAACCGAGACAGCGGACCGGGATGACGCGGGCCCAGGGATTGATCTCGACACCGGCCTGACCGGCCTGGTCGAGCGCCGGGTAGGCGTCGTTCTCACAGGCCAGCACCAGGATGCGAGGCTTCTCATCGAACTCCTCGGGCATGTCGCAGTTCTTGATCTGCTGGTTCACGGTCTCTACCGAGTAGTTCTCGAAGGAGATGACGCGTACCGGGCAGGCGCCCATACAGGTACCGCAGCGACGGCAGCGGGACTCGTTGTACATCGGGTAGCCCTGCTCGTCCTCGTTGATCGCGCCGAACGGACACTCCACGGTACAGCGTTTGCACTGGGTGCAGCCTTCCTTGCGGAAGCTGGGGAAGGAGAGGTCGCCGGAGCGGGGGTGAGCGGCACGGCCCAGGGCCGCGTTCTCGGCCGCCTGAATCGCCTTCAAAGCGGCGCCGGTGGCGTCGTCACGGGCCTGCTGGACGTCCGTGGGACGACGCACGGGGCCGGCGGAGTAGATGCCGGTACGACGGGTCTCGTAGGGGAAGCAGATGAAGTGCGAGTCGGTGAACCCGTTCTTCAGGTGCGGCAGATCGGTGCCCTGACGGTACTGCAGATTGAGGATCGACGGCGGAGCATTTTCCAGCGCAGCCTGGGCTTCCGCCTTGGCTTCTTCGTCTTCGGCCATATCGACAGCCAGCTGAGCATAGGGATCGGGACCGGAATTGGGCACCATGCCGGTGGCCAGAACCACCAGGTCACAGGCCATCTCGGTCTGCTCATTGAGGATCTTGTCCTCGAATTTCACACTCAGGCCGCTGCCGGTGACCACTTCCGAGGCGATGCCTTTGGAGAAGGTGACCATGGCCTGCTGGCCGGCACGGTAGAAATCCTCACCACCGGCACCCGGGGTGCGCAGGTTGTTGAACAGGATGGTGGTGTCGCAATCGGAACCGTTCAGTTCCTTGAAGTACATAGCCTGCTTGATCGAGACTAGGTCGGTGACACCGGAGAAGTAGCTCAGGTGGCCCTTCTGGGTGGAGCATTGGCCCGCGTTCTGAATGAAACAGACCGCTTTGATCTCTTTGCCATCCGAAGGACGCTTGATCGGACCGCCGTTGGCAGCCTTGGCCAGGGCCTCGAGTTCGTGGTTGGTGACCACATCCGGAGACTTGCCATAGCCGAATTCGGGCAGGTTGTTGGCGTCATAGGGCTTCCAGCCGGAAGCCTGAATGACCGCACCGATGGACAGGGTCTGGCTGGTGCCGGACTCGGTCGCCACTTCCACTTCGAAGCGGCCGGGTGCACCGTCGGTCTTGGCAACCGAGCTGTTGAGGTAGACGGTGATGTTGGAGTCTGCCTCGATCTTCTCGATCATGCCCGGGACCGGGTTTTCAGCCGGTTCGGCGTAGGGCGCACGGGTCGGGATCACTTTGTAGTAACCGGCCACGGCACCGCCCAGGGCGCCGGACTTTTCCACCAGGTGAACCGGGTAACCCGCCGCGGAGGCTTCCAGCGCAGCGGTCATGCCGCTGATGCCACCGCCGACCACCAGGATGTTCTTGTTGAGGGACTGCTCACCGGAGGAGGAGGGCTTCTTCATCGCCTTGAGTTCGGCGCAGGCCATGCGGATGTAGTCGTCCGCCATCTCCTGGGTGGTCTCCTGGTTTTCGTCGGTGTTCGGACGAACCCAGATCACGCCTTCGCGAAGGTTGGCGCGGGTGACCGCCGCATCGGTGAAGTTGAAAGCTTCGACCTTGGCGCGCTTGGAGCAGGCTGCGATCATGACATGGGTGACACCGTCGTTGGCGATGTCGTCTTTGATCATCTGCACGCCTTCGGTGGAGCAGAGCATTTCATGCTGTTTGCAGCTCTGCATCTTACCGTCGCGGGTGGCGGTGGTTTCCAGTTGACCGGCGTCCAGGCGTTCGCCCAGGCCGCAACCGGTGCAGACATATCCAGCAAATTTCTTTTCGTCAGCCACTGTATTAACCCTCCGTCGCTGCTACGCGGTTGACCACCTGGATGGCGCGCAAGGCGGCTCCCGTGGCGTGTTGAACGGCGCGATTGACATCCAGCGCATCGGAGGAGCAGCCGGCGGCGAAAACGCCCCCGTTTTCCGGTGCGGGCTCGATGAAGCCCTCTTCGTTGACCACGATGTCAACCGGGAAGCTGGCCTTGTCGACGCTGGGTTCCATGCCGATGGCGAGCACCACCAGGTCGTGCTCATTGGCGTAACGGTGATAACCCTCGGTATCGACACCGTGCAGGGTCGGGTTGCCGTTTTCCTTGTTCTCCACGATGGAGGCCACTTTGGACTTGATGAAACTGACGTTCTCTTTCGCCTTGACCTTCTGATAGAAGTCTTCGAAGCGGTCGATGGCGCGAATATCGATGTAGTAGATGCTGATCGCCACGTCGTCCGCCGGGTAGGTGGCCTGCTTCAGGGAGGCCATGCAGCAGATACGCGAGCAGTGCAGCAGATGATTCTTGTCACGGGAACCGGCGCACTGGATGAAGGCGACGGATTTGACCTCTTTGCCATCGGAGGGGCGCACCAGCTTGCCGCCGGTGGGGCCGTTGGGATCGGCCATGCGCTCGAACTCGACGCTGGTGATCACGTTGGCGATGCGATCGTAGCCGTAGGGCTGGATCTTGTTGGCATCGTAGGGTTTCCAGCCGGTGGCCCAGATCACTGCGCCGGCCTTGAATTCGATGGTCTCTTCCTGCATGTCCAGGTCGATGGCGTTGACCTTGCAGGCATCCTTGGCCTTCTGCGCATCGTCGGTGCCGATGATCGCGGGATCCAGCACGAAGCGCTGCGGGTGGGCCATGCGGTGGGGCAGGTAAGCGCCTTTGCGCTTGCCGATGCCGTAGTTGAATTCGTTGTCGAATTCCGCTTCCACGGCGCGTTCGCAGTCGCCGCAACCGGTGCACTTCTCGTTCACGTAACGGGGGCTGATCTTGACGGTGGCGGTGTAGTTGCCCGCTTTGCCCTTCAGGTCGGTGACCTCGGCCATCGTGATGATGTTGAGGTTGGGGTTCATCTTTGCCCGGCGCTGATTGATTTCCAACCCGCAGGTCGGGAAGCAGAGCTTGGGAAAGTATTTATAGAGTTGAGTCACGCGACCCCCGACATAGGGGCGCTTTTCAACCAGAACGACCTGTTTTCCCGTTTCGGCGGCTTCCAGGGCGGCAGTCATGCCGCTGATGCCACCACCGACCACGAGAATAGTCTCATTGGTTGCGATTACTTCCGTCATGGATGGTCCTCCGTTGCGGAATGGCTTTGAAGAATATGGTTAACCTCTGACCCGCATTGCTTACTTGCCGGCTTGGTTATTGCTTCCCGATCAAACCTTTGGCAGCCGGGATTCTGGACCCGGTACCATACCTGTCTTCCGCAAAGGCTTCTATATCCCAGCAAGGGATATTTCATCGAATTTTTGAATGAGTTGATAGAAATGGGTGATGGCGTATTAGTTAATTCTAATGAATTGAGTTTTGAATTATGAGTTGTGAATTTTGAATTGAGGTGTTCGCTTCGCTCACGGGGTTTCACTCCCCCTCTCCCCGGCCCTCTGCCGCGAGGGGAGAGGGAGTGCGCATTTCGAGCGCATCGAGCCCTGTCGGTCAGGCGGTTATCCAGCAGATTAAACACACCAATCTCGATCCATGCATCCCCTCTCCCCTTGCGGGAGAGGGCCAGGGAGAGGGGGAATCAATATGGCTGCTATCCAATTGTTTTAATTTAATTATTGTATTTTTGGCATTAAAGCTGCCAAGGGCCAGAGAGTAATCAGGAGAGAGAATATGATGCTGGTCAATGAGGCAAAAGACAGCAATCTTAATCGTGAGCGAAGCGAACACCTCAATTCAAAATTCACAACTCAAAATTAAAAATTAATCACCGGCCGTAGTTGGAAAAATGCTGATGAAATGTCCGGCTGCCTTCCAGCAGCATCTGCTCGAACACGTCGGCGGGCACCGGCGGGCTGTAGAGATAGCCCTGGCCCTCCTGACAGCCCATCTTCTGCAGCAAGGATTGCTGGGCCATAGTCTCGATGCCTTCGGCGGTGATGCGCAGGCCCAGGTTCTTGCCCAGGGAGACGATGGCCTGGGTGATCGCCACCGCGTCGCTGTCGTGGGGCATGTCGCGGATGAAGGAGCGGTCGATCTTCAACTTGTCGATGGGCAGCTGCTTGAGATACGAGAGGGACGAATAGCCGGTGCCGAAATCGTCGATGGCGATGGAGACTCCGAGTTTCTTGAACACATCGAGCACCGGCACGGAGTGTTTCATCTGCCCCATGAAGATACCCTCGGTCACCTCCAGCTGCAGCATGTCCGGGGGGCAGCCCGATTCCGCGATGATCTGCTCGAAACGCAGGATAAGATCGGTCTGCATGATCTGCCGTACTGAGAGATTGATCGCCATGCGTCCCTGGAACAGCCCCTGCTTGAACAGGTAGCGGGCCTGCTCGCACGCCTCTTTCAGCACCCAGGTGCCGATCTCGTGGATCAGCCCGGACTCCTCGGCCAGGGGCACGAAGCGGGCCGGCGGGATGATGCCGAGGCGTGGGTGATGCCAGCGCAGCAGGGCTTCGGCGCCCGTCATCTCGCCGTTGCGCAAGGAGATCTGGGGCTGGTAATAGAGCAGCAGCTGGTCGTTCTTCAATGCGCTGCGCAGCTCGGTTTCCAGCAGCAGGCGCTCAAACGCGGTGCGGGTCAGTTCCGAGGTGTAGTAGCGGTAGTTGTTACGCCCCTGTTCCTTGGCCTGGTACATGGCCGCGTCCGCATTCTTGGTCAGGTCGGCCACATCCTTCCCATCTTCCGGGTAGATGCTGATGCCGATACTGGCGGTGACGTGCAGCTCACGTCCTGCGATCTTGAACGGGGTCTTGAATTTCTCCTGGATCTTCGAGGCGACCACGGCCGCCTGGCTGGGGTCTTCCAGGTTCTCCACCAGAATGGTGAATTCGTCGCCGCCGGGGCGCGCCGCCGTATCGTCGTCGCGCAGGATGTTCTGCAGTCGCTTGGCCACCTCCTTGAGGAGGTCGTCACCCATGGCGTGTCCCAGGCTGTCGTTGATGTTCTTGAAGCGGTCCAGATCCAGGAACAGCACCGCCAGCTGGCGATTCTGCCGCTTGGCCTGGGCGATGGCGTGTTGCAGGCGATCCTCGAACAGCAGCCGGTTCGGAAGGTTGGTCAGGGAGTCGTGATGTGCCAGGTGTTCGAGCTGGGACTGAGTCTGCTTGATGCTGGTGATATCGGAGAATACCGCGACGTAGTGGGGGGCTTCATTATGTTCGTCACGCACGCAGCTGATGGTCATCCAGGCGGGGTATACCTCACCGTTTTTGCGCTGGTTCCAGACTTCGCCGCACCACGAGCCGGTCTGTCTGACCTGGTTGCGCAGTTCATCGAAAAACTCCGGCGGGTGACGGTCGGAGATGAGGATGCCGGGATGCTGCTGAATGATCTCGGTTTCGTCATAACCGGTGATTTCGGAAAAGGCAGGGTTGACCGAGGTGATGATGCCATTGGCATCGGTGATCAGCACTCCCTCCATGGTGTGTTCGATGATTTGAACCGCCTGCTGCAGCTTGGCGTCGGACTCCTTGCGGTGGGTGACGTCGGTAAACACCAGCTGTACCGCCGGCTCTCCTTCGTGCTCCACCTCGCTGACGAAGACCTCGACCTGGATGATTCCGCCATCTGCTCGGCGAAACCGGGTATGGCAAGGCTGGCAGATGTGCTGATGGAGTTTGTCTGAGATGTCTTCGCCAAGTCGGGTGGGGCCATCGACCAACAGCTGACTGACCTGCTGGCGCAATAACGGGGATTCGGGAGATGTGGCTAATGCCTCGCTGGCGGCCTCGTTGAGGTAGACGATCTGAGCGTGCTGGATCAGCACAATGGGTGTCGGGGAGTGATCCACCAACTGCCGGTAGCGATGTTCGCTGCGATGCAGGGCCTGTTTGGTCAATTCCGCTTCACGTCTGATCTCAGCCTCTTTCAGCTCCCTGCGGATCGCCGGCGCCAGGCGGGTGAGATTGTTCAGGTTGACATAGTCATTGGCTCCGGCCTTGAGCAGGGATACCACCTTCTCCTCACCGATGTGATTGGATACCAGGATATAGGGGATATCGAGGGCGTGATCACGCAGAGTGTTGAGGCTCTCCAGCGGGTCGAGTCCGGGAATGTGAGAAGCCGCGAGAATCAGGTCCCAGGTTTCCTCCTCCAGGGCCAGTTGCAGGTCATCCCGGTTGCGGATGTGGCGGATGGAGGCGTCGGCAAACTCATCCAGCAGGGTCTGCTTTAGCAGGTCAAAAGTGTTATCGGAGTCCTCGAGGATAAGGACCCTGAGTTGGTCGGATGTTGACGCTCCCTGATACATGACTTGCGATGTTGCGCTACCGAGTCCCATGGGGTCTGGTTCTCACGTAGGCTTTGTCTAGTCCCGGTATCGGGTACGGTGATGCGGAACGATCATCATTTTCTTTTGTGGCATCCGTTACTCCCATTCTGACTCAGAGTATAATCGGAATACCCCGTGTCTGTAGTGACTTCCTATCAGTGGCGCCCCCGTGCCGGGCCCTTTTCCGAATATTTGCCGACTATTTAACACTCTCTGCGACGACCTTGGGGAATTAAACCCCTAAGCGGCAGAGCTCGGCATTGTTGATTATCTCGTACGGGAAACATTCGCACACCGTGCGCTCGCTCCAGATGTGATACTGCAAACTACTATGTTGCGCTGACCGCTGCAAGCAGACCGGATAGGCGATACCTTCCCGGGAAGTCGGGTTATTCATGGGGTTGCGTCACCCGCTGTGGCTGGTTAAGTTCAACAGGCTAATCCAGAATCCCGATGCAGAGAGGATCCCTTGAACGCAAGAACCCTGAAGCCGGAAGCTCATATTTTCGATCATGAGCCCTACTACGAACCCATCCATGACGAAATTGCGGTGTTCGAAGCCGCCTATCAAAACCAGTTGCCGGTGCTGCTGAAAGGCCCCACGGGCTGCGGCAAGACCCGCTTTATGGAACACATGGCCTGGCGCCTCAAACAGCCTTTGATCACCGTGTCCTGCCATGATGACCTGACCGCTTCGGATCTGGTTGGGCGGTTTCTGGTCAAGGAGGGCGAGACGGTCTGGGTGGACGGGCCGCTGGCCGTTGCGGTGCGCGCCGGGGGCATCTGCTATCTGGACGAAGTTGTCGAGGCACGCAAGGACACCACGGTGGTGATTCACCCGCTGGCGGATGATCGCCGGGTGCTGCCCATGGAGAAGGTGGGTGAACTGTTGGAAGCGCCGGACAGTTTCTGTCTGGCGATCTCTTTCAACCCCGGCTATCAAAGTGTCCTCAAAGACTTGAAACAGAGTACCCGGCAGCGTTTCGTGGCTTTGGAATTTGACTATCCAAGTGCTGCACTGGAACAGAAAATCATCGAGAAGGAGGCCGCAATCGATTCGGAGTCGGCGGCCAAGCTGGTGAGGTTCGCCCACATGACCCGTAATCTGAAAAGCAGCGGTCTCGACGAAGGGGCCTCGCCCCGTCTGTTGGTGCATGCCGCCAAACTGATGGCCAGTGGCGTGGCGCCGGTGGTGGCCTGCCGTACCTGTGTGGCCCAGGCTTTGACCGACGATCCCGACATGCTCACGGCGGTCAATGAGCTGAGCGCCTCCCTGTTCTGATGTCCCGCTCACTCATGATCGGTACAGTGATGAATTTGTCCTGTGTGGCGGGTATGTCCACGACGCTCAGTCCAGGGTTATGCGTAATCCGCCGGGTCTGCGTAACAGGTTTGCGTCATGAATGACCAAGCACTGGTGGATGAGCTGGAGCGGCAGCTCGATGAATACTTCGAGGTGGAGTTCACCTTTCGGATCACCCGGGGGATCGCGGAAAAGCTGGTCCGGCTGCCTGAGCGTGAACGCAATTTCATCATCGACTGGTCACGGCGTATTGCCAGTACCCATATCGAACTGGGTTACCGATTCGCCGAACAGGGGGAACGCGCCCTGCGGTTGATGGACGAGACGATGATCGAAGCGTGGATACTCCGCACCATGGATATCTACGATCGCTCCGGTCTTCATGCCGCTCTCAAGGTGATCAACCAGATGGACCTGTTCGTGCAGCAGGGACGGGAGCGTGCATCCGCGAGTCTGTTCGAGGAGGAGGCCGGGGTATTGCTGCCTTTTGTGCAGGGGCTTTCCGGCAGGAAGTTGAAGCTGGAACAGAGTGATCAGCTGTACACCGATGGTGAGGTGATCTATCTGCCTGCGGTGATGGCCCACCTGCCGGAAAAGCGGGATAACTTTCTGCTCTACAAGGTGGCGGTTGCCTACCATTGGGCGCAAACCCGGTTCGGAACCATTCAGGGTCCGCTGCTCGAACAACTGATCGATCACCGGGATGCCCTTCATCTGCTGCGCTGTTTTCATCGTCTCGAAATCGAACGGCTGAGTGCCCGGCTGCACCAGGAACTCCCGGGTCTCTACCGGGATGTACTGCGTCTGCAACAGGCGCTTCACCCTGAGATGGGTCTGGATTCTCCGGCCTGGCAGGCTGCGGCGGAACAGGTGCGGAGTTTAGAGGCCAGGGCGGCGGATTCATTCCACCTGGCCAGGCGTCTGGTGGGTGAGCCCGTACCGCGTCCGAGTGTCTTTCACGGCGTCTTCAAGCCGGATGTGCTGCTTTCAAAATTGAACAAGCGGATCAAAAAGGACAAGGCCAAACTGCGTGTGGCACTCAAGCTGATCACCGACGAGATGAAGAAGGATCAGGAGTCGGAGGATCAGACCCGGGAGCGTTTCGAACTGCTCCGGGATGAGCAGGATGCGTTTTCAGAGGAGATGCAGTTTGAATTACAGCTGGACGGCAAGTCAGTGCCGGTACCCGAGGATGTCAAAGGTATCATGACCTCGATTGTGCTCGATCTGGGTGACATCCCCAACGATTATCTGGTCCCTGCCGGATCCGGGGAGTACGATTACCGGGATCTTGAGGAGAACACCCTCAACGCGGAAGAGGTGTGGAGCGGTACCTATCACGAGGACGGCGCGTTCCTCTACCCTGAGTGGGATTATCGGCGTAAACACTACCGCAAGTCCTGGTGTGTGGTTCGCGAGATGACCATCAAGACAGCGGATGATGATTTCGTGGATCAGACCCGGCGCAAGTATCAGCGACTGCTGTCGAGTTTGCGCAAGACCTTCGAGGCGATGCGCGACGAGGACCGGTTGCTGAAACGCCAGGTGTTCGGCGATGGCGTGGATATCGATGCCTTTGTCGAAACCTGGGCGGACCGGCACGTGGGACTCGAGATGAGTGATCGCCTGTTTACCCGGATGCACCGACAGGAACGCAATATTGCGGTGATGTTCATGGTGGATATGTCCGGTTCGACCCAGGGGTGGGTGAATCGTGCCGAGCGGGAATCCCTGGTGCTTCTGGCAGAAGCGTTGGAAACCCTGGGCGATCGCTATGCTATTTATGGATTTACCGGTATGACGCGCAAACGCTGTGAGATCTTTCCGGTGAAGACCTTCGATCAGGTTTACGATCGGGATGTGAAGGCGCGCATCAGCGGTATCCAGGCGGGGGACTACACGCGTATGGGCGCGGCCATCCGCCACCTGAGTTACCGGCTTGCCGAAGTCGAGGCGCGAACCAAACTGCTGATAACGCTGTCCGATGGCAAGCCGGACGATTATCATGACGAATACCGCAGTCAGTACGGAATCGAGGATACCCGTCAGGCGCTGTTCGAGGCCCGGCGGCAAGGTATTCATGCTTTTTGCATTACCATTGACGAGAAGGGGCAGGATTACCTTCCGCACATGTACGGACCGGCGAACTATACGGTCATCGATGATGTGGAGCGACTGCCCCTGAAGGTTGCGGATATCTACAAGAAGATAACCACGGGTTAGCGGAAATAACAAAACGTGGCGGAGCCACACAATCAAACCAAAACACCACCGGAGGAGATTATGAAAAAACTATTGATGGCAATGGCGGCACTTGGGCTGGCGGTTTCAAGCGGGCTTAACGCCTCGCCCATGTACGGCTATCCCATGCAGAAACCGCCGATGCCGGCGGTCCAGGAACAACAGGCCGGACCCGACAGGATTTTACGCGAGGGTATGACCAAGTTACTCAAGTTCCTGCGTCAACCGGAGAAGCCGGACGCTCAGGCCATCGGCGGCTTCCTGGAATCCGAGATCGCCCCCTATTTTGATTTCGACTACATGGCCACCTGGGTCGCCGGTCCCATGAACCGGGGTATGAGCGAACAGCAGCACAAAGAGATGGCTGAGCAGGTGAAGACCATGCTGCTGGGTACCCTGACCACTCGTCTGGGCAGTTATCAGAACCAGGATGTTCGGTTTTACAGGCCACGTCGCGCGGGTGAGAACGAAGTGAAGGTTCGCGTGGGCATCCTCCAGGCGGGGGGCTATCCGGCGAATCTGGATTTTCGCTTCTATCTCGGAAAAGACGGCTGGAAGGTGTTCGATGTGTCAGCCAATGGCAACAGTGCCCTGGCCTTCTACCGCCAGTATTTTCTTAACCAGATGCGCGCTAATCGGCCTCAAGGCGGTTACGGCTATCCGCGCTGATCCATTGACATGAGTGGCACGCAGCAACTGGGTCGCTGGATGGTCGTGGTGGCCTGGTTGCTGCTGTTGGGTTTACTGACCCTGCTGTTTTCCCAATGGCTGGAGCAGCGCAACAATCCCAACCGGGATCTCCAAGTCAGCTTGGATGGAACCGGCAGCGGTTCAGTCGTGTTGAAACGCAATCGTGCGGGCCACTATCTGGCGCCGGGCAGAATCAACGGTGTGGATGTTAACTTTCTGGTGGACACCGGTGCGACTTTTGTCGCGCTCTCTTCCGATCTTGCGGATCGGGCAGGCCTGAAACGGGGGGTGCGCAGTCAGGCGCAAACCGCCAGTGGCGTGGTGACCAGTTGGCTCACGGTCATCGGTGATCTGCAACTGGGTTCACTGAGAATGCATGACGTTCGGGCGGCGATCATTCCGGAGATGCCGGACCGCCAGGTACTGCTCGGCATGAGTTTTCTCAAACATCTGCGTCTCGAGCAACACCAGGACGAACTCATCATCTCTTTACCCCAGGCCATGTAAAGATCAATCCGATCTGCTTGGGCGCAGGGTTGGCCTGGACATCTATATCTTACTTCTCAAGTTTCGGAGCTCAAATCTAGCGCGCGAGCACACATAACTTGTTGAATAATCATATGATCATGCCTCTTGCGTGGTAAAATCTTTGTGCTCTAAATCAAACAACAAAAAGCTTATTGAATGGCATGCGCAAGGTATGAAAAATGTGGTGACTGGGCACCCTCCCTCGATCCTTCGCCTAACCGATTTCTTTAACCACGAAGGACACGAAGAGCACGAAGGATCAGATGATCAATCATTCAGTCTCATTGCGTAGCGTCTAGACATTGAAATCCATGAACACGCCGCTTCGTGACCTTCGTGCACTTCGTGGTAAAAATCAGTGTCGGCTACTGCCCTGAATAAGCGCAGTCGTCGTCCGGACCCTATGGATCGCTCTCAACCGGGAGAATCTGCAGAACGCGGTGGCGGATGCCTTTACCCAGTTGCCATGGCACCGATAGGCTCTCCCGCGACGCTTCGCCTGACTGATTTCTTTAACCACGAAGGACACGAAGAGCACGAAGGATCAGACGAGCAATCATTTATTAACTCGGCTCAATAATAGGGAGATATTTTAACGGATATCACGTATTATTCCCGGATGGAAAAAATTGATGCACGAACACTAACAA
>JBEVVH010000076.1:0-15122 GCA_040507245.1 Candidatus Thiodiazotropha sp. | reverse complement strand
GCGCCTACGGCACGTCGGGTTTCCAGTATCGCCTCGCGACTACCGGGGACTACCAGCCTTCGCTTCGCTTTCCCTGGCTGGCAGCGAATGATTGGAAACTGGGCGAGGCGCCTGTCTATCTGCCGGATTCGATACGTTTATTTCACTACATCGAACTGCCAAAAACCCATGACGAGTATCTCAGCGGTTTCCGCTCGAAACAGCGCTATACATTAAAGAAAAAAGTCCGCAAGCTGCTCGAGGCCTTCCCTGGAAGAGTGGATGTTTTCGAGCTGTCCGACACCAACGAACTCCCCAGGCTCACCGAGAATGCGACGCGGATCATCAATAATTCATGGAAGGCCCAGAATCTCAAGCAACCCTTGCCGAGCAGCATCCGCGATATGAACTATCTGAGCAATATTGCAAAAAAGGGACTGCTCAAAGCACATGTGTTGACGATCGATGGTGAACCCTGCGCCTTTATCATCGGTTATCTCTACAAAGGCATCTACCATTACGCCGATCTCGCCTACGATCTGAGGTTTGGGGACTATTCCCCTGGGATCGTTCTGCTCTACCGGGTTATCGAAACCATGATCGAGCAGGAAAAGGCGTCCTTCGTCAATTTCGGTATCACGGATGCCCAGTACAAACAGGTGTTCGGAAACAGGCATCAGCAAGATGCTGGAATAATGGTGCTGCGTCCCACATTGACCAATAAATTCAAAATTGGCCTGCACCGGATGTTTCGTGATGCGAAAGCCCATCTCAAACAACGCAGGGATAATGTCCGGGAATTCAAGCGAGCTGTTGTGCTGGATGCCTGATGTTGGCCCGATCGTATAGGACTTCCGGGCGCATCGCTTTACTTGGAGCCACACCGACCTGCGATGCTGGCTCCAGCAAGACCCTGATGAAGTCATAGTGTCGGATCTCGGCAGGCACCGATGCATGGGGTGTTTTTCCCGGCACGGACTGTCTCATCTCCGTTGGGTTTCATACGACTCCCTCATCATGCAGGCGGCCCGGTGCATATTCTGCAGTGCGGGTATCACCTCCTGCCACTGACGCGTCTTGAGACCGCAATCGGGGTTGACCCATAATCTGTCTAGCGGAATCTTTGCCGCGGCATCCCTGATCCGTGCGCGCAAAATACTGACTTCGGGAATGTTCGGACTGTGGATGTCATAGATCCCGGGACCGATTGCATTGCGGTAGGTCCGTGCTTCAGGTGTTTGCAGAAATCCACCCTCTTCCCCCCGGGCATTCTCCAGGGTGATTACGTCCACATCCATGGCTGCAAGCGCATCGAAGATCTCTTCGAACCGGGAATAACACATGTGGGTGTGGATCTGGGTCTCATCGGCGACCCCATTGGCGGTTAGGCGAAAGGCCTGAAGCGCCCACTCGAGATATTCGGCCCAGGCCTCTCGGCGCAGGGGTAACCCCTCGCGAAACGCTGCTTCGTCAATCTGAATGATTCGGGTGCCACTGGCTTCCAGGTCCAGCACCTCTTCGCGTAGCGCCAGGGCCAGTTGCATGACGGTCGTCGCCAATGGCTGGTCATCACGCACGAAGGACCAGTTCAACAGGGTTACCGGGCCGGTCAACATGCCTTTCACCGGTTTCGAGGTCAGGGATTGCGCAAATGCAGTCCATTCCCGGGTGATAGGCCCGGGACGTTCGATATCCCCATAAAGAATCGGCGGCTTCACGCAGCGGGAGCCGTAGGACTGAACCCAGGCGTGGCGGGTGATGGCGTAACCGGTCAGGTGTTCGGCGAAGTACTCCACCATGTCGGTGCGTTCCGCCTCGCCGTGTACCAGTACATCCAGGCCGATCGACTCCTGCTGCCTGATTGTGTGGGCGATCTCCTGGCGCAGCCTCTCCTGATATTCAGCGGGGGACAGGGTGCCCGCCCGGAGCCGCTGTCTGAGTTGTCGGACCTCTCCGGTTTGAGGGAAGGAACCGATGGTGGTGGTGGGTAACAATGGGAGACCCAGTCGTCGGGATTGCAGTTGTGAGCGATCCGCATAACAGGACTGGCGCTGTCCCATCTCCGGGGTGATGCCAGCAACGCGTGCTTGAACCCGGGAGTTGTGAATGCGGGGTGATCCCTTGCGTGAACGAATCGCCCGGGCATTGTCCTCGAGTGACGCCATCACAGTGTGACGTCCCTGATTGAGCGCGGTGGCAATGATATTCAATTCAGCAAGTTTCTGAACCGCAAAGCTGAGCCATTGCCTGACCTCAGGCTCGAGTGTCGTCTCCAGTTCCAGGTCCACAGGCAGATGCAGCAACGAGCAGGAGGGTGCCAGCCAAAGCCGCTCTCCCAGCCGTTCATGTACAGGCTCCAGCCAGTCCAGAATAGCCGTCAGGTCGCTTTTCCAGACGCTGCGTCCATTCACCACGCCCAAGGATAGGGTCTTATGCGCAGGTAACCAGTCGATCAGCGGGGTCAACTCCTGCCGGTCGTTGCTCAGGTCCACATGCAGACCTGCGACCGGCAGCTCACAGGCCAGTTGCAGATTGTCTCCCAGGGGTCCGAAATAGGTCGTCAGCATGAGTTTAAGGTCGTGCCTCTGGAAACGGTGGTAGCTCCTGCGCAGGGCGTGTCGCCAGGCCGAACTCAGGTCGGTGACCAGAACCGGTTCGTCAATCTGCAGCCACTCGATTCCGGCTTCGCTCAGGGCGGCCAACAGGGTGTCATAGGCGTCCAGCAACCGGTCTAGCAGACTCAGCGGATCGCAGCCATCCACGCTTTTACCCAGCTTCAGGTAACTCACTGGGCCCAGGATGACCGGCTTGATGCGCCTTCCGTCCGTCTCGTCGATTTGCCTCAGGAGTGGGGACGGATCGCACTGGAATCGGCTGTCGGTCCGCCATTCGGGCACGATGTAGTGATAGTTGGTATCGAACCATTTGGTCATCGCCGCAGGTGTGCTGCGGCATCCCTCGTCCTGGCTGCGTCCCCGCGCCATGTGAAAGTAGCGATCCAGTGGGCTGGCGCCAGGCAGATCGTGAAACCGGGGTGGACAGTGGCCAAGCAGGATGCTGGTGTCCAGGACATGGTCGTAGAGCGAGAAATCTCCAACCGGTCGCCAGTCCAGATCGGATTGCAGTGCCAGGTTGTGGGCACGGATCCTCTGCGCGGTCTGCTGCAGTGCATCCGCCGTGCTCTCGCCCCGCCAGAAGGCCTCCAGTGCGAATTTGAGCTGCCGGTGATCGCCGATTCTCGGAAAACCCAGATTGTGTGTCGTTGCCATGGTCCCTGCCTCAGATGTGTGGAAAGGCGGGATTCTAGGCAAACTAAAGATGAGGATATAATGATTATTTATTCATTAATCATGAGAAAAGATCATAGATGATAGAGCCCAATCACCTGCGAATCATCGCCGCGCTGCAGCAGCATGGCACCCTGACCGCAGCGGCCGATGCCCTGTGTCTGAGCCAGTCGGCCCTGTCCCATCAGATCCGCTATCTGGAGAAGAAGCTGGGGTTGGCGATCTGGCGCAAGGAGGGTCGGCGCCTGCGCCTCACCCGTGCCGGTCACCTGTTGCATCAGACCGCGGATAAAATTCTCCCCATACTCGACCAGAGTGAGCGCACACTCAAGGCCTATGCCGATGGAAAGCAAGGGGTATTGCGCATCGGGGTGGAGTGTTACCCTTGCTACGAATGGCTCACGGGTGTGGTCGCCGACTATCTGGGCAGTGACCCGGATGTGGATGTGGATATCTTTCAGCGCTTCAGCTTCAGTGGCATTCAGGGGTTGCGTGATTTCGCCATCGATCTGCTGGTGACGCCCGATCCCGTCGAGGAGCCCGGCCTGGATTATCAGCCCCTGTTCGGATACGAACTGGAATTGCTGGTCGCGCGGTCCCATCCGCTGGCGGACCGTGCCTGGGTGACACCCCGCCAGCTGGCCGGAGAGACCCTGATCACCTTCCCGGTCGAGGCCCCGCGGCTCGATATCCTCAGTGGTTTCATGGATCCCGCAGGGGTTCGTCCGCGAGCCCACAGGCAGATCGAATCCGTGGATATCATGTTGCAGCTGACCGAACTGCAACGGGGCGTTGCTGCACTGCCGGGCTGGTTGTCCCGCAGGGCCTGTGAAAGGCTGGCGTTGAAATCCCTGCACCTGGGCCGGCAAGGCATGCAACGCACGCTGTATGCGGGCTATCGGGACGAAGAGGCATCCAGCAGCTACCTGCAGGCGTTTCTGCGATTGGCCCGCGAGCGCAGCAACGGGGTTCGCTACAGCAATATTTCGTAGTGCCTCGGGAATCATCTCAACAGAGGCCCGGGCGTGGTTGATCGGAGGGAGCGGCGATGGCAATCAGTGTTTTCGATCTCTTTAAAATCGGCATCGGCCCATCCAGTTCCCACACGGTGGGGCCGATGCTGGCGGCCAGGCGTTTTTCCCAGCAACTGGCAGAGGCAGGCGTGCTCTCCTCGGTATCTCGTATCAAGGTGGAACTGTTTGGCTCACTGGGTGCGACAGGCAAAGGACACGGCACCGACAAAGCCGTGATCCTGGGCTTGCAGGGTGAGGTGCCGGATCAGGTGGAGGTCGAGGCGATTCCCTTGCGGGTCGATGAGGTTCGGGTGCAGCGTCGCTTGAGGCTGCACAGCGGGCAGGAACTGGACTTCGATATCGAGACCGGCCTGGTGTTTCACCGCCGCCGACAACTCGGGGTCCATCCCAATGGAATGCTGTTCCAGGCCTGGAATGGGGATGCTCAGTTGCTGCGGCAACAGCGTTTCTACTCTGTTGGCGGGGGCTTTGTGGTGCAGGCGGATGCACAGGGTCAGCCACAGATCGTCGAGGATGCGACGCCTCTGAAATATCCCTTCAAAAGCGGTCAAGAGCTGCTGGATCTGTGTGAGGCGGAAGGGCTTTCGATCAGCCAGCTGATGCTGGAGAACGAAAAGGCTTGGCGTAGTGAGACGGAAATCTATCAGGGACTGCTGGACATCTGGCGGGTGATGCAAGGTTGCGTCGAACGCGGTTGCGTCACTGAGGGATTGCTGCCCGGCGGGTTGAAGGTCAAACGCAGGGCTCCCCGGCTGTTCCGGCAGTTAAGCAATGACGGGGAACTCCATTCCGTGCCGCTGGGAACCATGGACTGGGTCAATCTCTTCGCTCTGGCGGTAAACGAGGAGAACGCGGCCGGCGGGCGTGTGGTCACCGCTCCCACCAACGGGGCCGCGGGTATCATTCCCGCGGTTTTGCACTATTACTGGCGCTTCTCCCCGGGCGCCAGCGAAGACGGAGTGGTGCGGTTTCTGCTCTGTGCCGCGGCGATCGGAATTCTCTATAAGGAAAACGCTTCCATATCCGGCGCCGAGGTAGGCTGTCAGGGAGAGGTGGGGGCGGCCTGTTCCATGGCAGCGGGTGCCCTGGTGGAGGTGCTCGGTGGAACACCCCGTCAGGTGGAGAATGCCGCTGAGATCGGCATGGAGCACAATCTGGGGCTCACCTGCGATCCGGTGGGGGGACTGGTTCAGGTGCCCTGTATCGAACGCAACGCCATGGGAGCGGTCAAGGCAATCAATGCGGCGCGCATGGCGCTGCGGGGTGACGGGTCGCATTTCGTCTCCCTGGACAAGGTCATCAAGACGATGCGCGAGACCGGTGCGGACATGCAGACCAAGTACAAGGAAACCTCCCGTGGTGGATTGGCGGTCAATCTGGTTGAGTGTTGAGGGGGTGTTGTGGTGCGGGGTTTTGGAAATCCATGGCAATCGTGGATAATCAGGGATCGATTTGGAGAGGCCCGCAATTGCAATGACGAAAGGCCTGGGTGAAGGAAAACGACATGACCGTGGCCAGTGACAGTGATGTTTTTTTGAGTTGGGACGAAGCATCCCATTATGTAGGTGAAGAGAAACTGCTCAAGGAGATCCCGTCCCTGTTTTTCAACTTCACCGGTTTTGCTTCGATCGAGATATCCGAACGTTCCTTCGAACGGGTCTACGTGGATGGCTATTTTCGTCTCTATCCTTCCGATATCGATGACCTCAAAAGGGGTATGACGATCAGCTACAACAGTGCCCTGATCGACCGCAACATCAGTATCAACGGGGTCATCCGGGAGGATTGTTTTCAGAAGTTCCTGGTATTCGACGACGAACTTCAGATTGGCGGAACCCTGAAAAATGGCGATAACACCTTCAAGTATCCGTCTGACATACATTTCAATCAGCTGGACCTGGATCAGTTCTGTGAGTCGATCGGACTGAGGCCGGGGGAGTCGCTGAGCCGTTCGGAACCTTCGGACAAAGTCCTGATGAGTGACTCCGAAGATGAGGAGGATAGACTCAAGCTGATCGGTGTACTGGCCTGCATGCTGGCCATGAACAACGATCTGGAGGGTTCCCTACAGGATGGACAACACATCTCCGAGATCATCATCGACGATCTGTTCACCATGATGAGCGGACTCGGCATCGACATGGACGGCCGCAAGAAATTCCTCTACGAACGTCTCATCTCAAGCGGTGTGAAATCGGTCTTGGAAGACTGAACCTCGGAAAAAGAAGGGTTTAGTGGTACCTGCATAAACGGCCCTCAAAGCCAGTGATCAAGCGGTCTGCAAGCGTTGCGAACAAGCCATTCCCATGTATTTCTCTTGGGATTAGGGCTTGAAAAAAAACAATTCCTGACTTTATTACTATGTTATTACTGGCTAACGCCCGGTATGGGTATGGATGGAGATTATGAAATGGTTAAAGAGACTTTTTTCACGACGATGTTGCGGTGGGCCGGTGCTCGCTATGACGCTGCTGTGTTTTGGTTTTGGCGTCCTTTTCTTGTTCCTGTCCGCGTACCGGCTCGGTCTCGTGTTCATCGCCGTGGGCGCCCTGTCTGAGCTGTTGTGCCTGTACCTTGGCAGGTCCCGCTGTCAGCGTCGGTTCAAACCGCATCGCCTGACAGGCTGAAAAAATTTTGGCTTAATATCTGAGTAATTTACTGGGTTATAACCGGAGTGATTTTATGGGTTTACCCGATACACAAATGGAAACACTGATCGAATCTGACTACGCACAGGGTTTCGTGACCCAGATCGAATCGGACACACTACCACCCGGATTGGACGAGTCGGTGGTCCGAACCATTTCCGAACGTAAGGGCGAGCCTGAGTGGATGCTGGAAAAGCGCCTTGCGGCCTACCGGCACTGGCTGACCCTGGCGGAACCGGACTGGGCGGCAGTGCATCATCCGCCCATCGATTTTCAGGCCATCTCCTACTACTCGTCTCCGAAGAAAAAGCCGAGTCTAGAGAGTCTGGATCAGGTCGACCCGGAGCTGCTGGCCACCTATGAGAAGCTGGGCATTCCCATCGATGAGCAGAAGGCCCTATCCGGGGTGGCGGTGGATGCGGTGTTCGACAGTGTCTCGGTAGCCACCACCTTCCGCGAGAACCTGGCCGAAGCGGGGGTGATCTTCTGCTCCATGTCCGAGGCGGTCCGCGAGCATCCGGAACTGGTCAAGCAGTACCTGGGTTCCGTGGTGCCGCACAAGGACAACTTCTTCGCCGCGCTCAACAGCGCCGTGTTCAGTGACGGCACCTTCGTCTACATACCCAAAGGTGTGAAGTGTCCGATGGAGCTGTCCACCTATTTTCGCATCAATGAGGCAAAGACCGGGCAGTTCGAGCGTACCCTGATCGTCGCTGACGAGCGCAGCCAGGTGAGTTATCTGGAAGGCTGCACCGCCCCGATGCGGGACGAAAATCAACTCCACGCCGCAGTGGTGGAGCTGGTCGCCATGGAGGATGCGCGCATCAAGTATTCCACGGTGCAGAACTGGTATCCCGGTGATCGGGAGGGACGCGGCGGCATCTACAACTTCGTCACCAAGCGGGGCGACTGCCGGGGTGACCGTTCTCACATCTCCTGGACCCAGGTGGAAACCGGTTCCGCGGTGACCTGGAAATATCCTAGCTGCGTGCTGCGCGGCCGGGACACCGTGGGTGAGTTTTACTCGGTGGCGGTGACCAAGGGCCGTCAGCAGGCGGATACCGGCACCAAGATGATTCACATTGGCGAGAACAGCCGTAGCACCATCGTCTCCAAGGGCATCTCGGCGATGCAGGGCAGCAATGCCTACCGGGGTCTGGTGAGGGTCGCCGCGAAGGCGGAGAACGCGCGCAACCACACCCAGTGCGACTCCCTGCTGATCGGTGATCGCTGTTCGGCCCACACCTTCCCTTATATCGAGGTGAAGAACCCCTCCGCCCTGGTGGAACACGAGGCCACCACCTCCAAGGTCAGCGAAGATCAGCTCTTCTACTGCCGTCAGCGCGGCCTGTCGGAAGAGGATGCGGTGTCGATGGTCATCAACGGATTCTGCAAGGAGGTGTTCAATGAGCTGCCCATGGAATTCGCGGTGGAAGCGCAGAAACTGCTGGCCGTCAGCCTGGAAGGAGCAGTCGGCTAGCGCCGACAATTATGAATGTTGAGTTTTGAATTTTGAATTGGGTTGAGTGTGCGAAGCACACGATTTTTAGAAGAAGTGAGCGCAGCGAACACCGCAATTCAAAATTAAAAATTCACAATTCAAAATTACTATTTAATGAGGTTTGGAGATGTTATCGATCAAGAATTTGACCGCCAATGTGGACGGTAAAGAGATCCTCAAAGGCATCGACCTTGAAGTGAAGGCGGGTGAGGTGCACGCCATCATGGGACCCAACGGTTCCGGTAAGAGCACCCTGGCGCATATCCTCTCGGGACGCGATGGTTATCAGGTCACCGGAGGCGAGGTTCGCTTCAGGGGTCAGGACCTGCTGTCCCTCGAGATTGAGGAACGGGCCCAGCAGGGGGTTTTCCTGGCCATGCAGTACCCGGTGGAACTGCCCGGAGTGAACAACATGACCTTCCTGCGTGAATCGATGAATGCGATTCGTCGCGCCCGGGGCGAGGATGAGATCGATACGGTTTCGTTCATGAAACGGGTGCGGGAGAAGGCCAAAGCCGTGAAGCTGGATGAGAAGCTTCTCAAGAGATCGGTCAAGGCCGGGTTTTCCGGCGGTGAGAAGAAGCGTAATGAGATCCTGCAGCTGGCGATGCTGGAACCCTACCTGGCGATCCTCGATGAAACCGACTCCGGACTCGATATCGACGCCCTGCGCACAGTGGCTGACGGGGTCAATATGATGCGCTCCCCTGAACGTTCGATGATCGTGGTAACCCATTACCAGCGTCTGCTCGACTACATCGAACCGGATCACGTCCACGTCCTGGCCGGCGGGCGGATCATCCGCTCCGGTGGCAAGGAACTGGCCCTGGAACTGGAAGCCAGGGGATACGGCTGGTTGCTGGAAGAGGCGGCGGCATGAACCCGCAGATCGACCAACAGCTCGAAGCCACCGCAAGATATATAGACGGCTTGCCGCGGGAGTCCGGTGACTGGCTTTTGGGTCAGCGCCAGGCTGCCGCGCAGCGCTTTTCCGATATCGGTTATCCTCAGTCCCGCCAGGAGGCCTGGAAATACACCGGCATCGACGGTTTGCTATCCCATGATTTCGAAACCGTGGAGACTGACCGGGAGTTTCCTCGGCACGCGGTCATAAGGCAGTGCCTGAAGGAACCCGTGGCCGGCCGCCTGGTGTTCGTCGACGGGGAATACCAGGCTGACCTGTCTGAGATCCAGGCCCCCGGGTTGCATCTGGGAAGTCTGCGTTCGGCCATGGCCAATGGTGATCGCCAGGCCCTGTCCCGGGTGGGTCTCCTGTCCGGTGTCGGCGAACATGGCTTCGCCGCCCTGAACCTGGCCACCCTGCATGACGGGGCGGTGATCCGGGTGGAGGAAGGCAAGCGGATCGAGTCTCCGCTGGAACTGCTGCACGTGACCACCCGGGCCAGTGAGGGTTGCGCCCTGCGCAGCCGTCACCTGGTGATTCTGGAGGCGGGATCCTCGGCCAGCCTGATCGAACGCTATATCACCCTGGATGATACGGTCAGCTGTTTCAACAACCTGGTGTGTGAAGTCTCCCTGGCGCGGGGGGCACGCTTGAACCATCAGCGGGTACAACTGGAGGGGAGTAAAACTTACCACCTCAGCGAGGTGCATCTGGGCCTCGATGCTGATGCGCACTACCAGGGCGTGCAGGCCTCCCTGGGCGGCGCCTGGTCACGCACCCTGATCCATAACCAGTTCAATGCCAGTGGTGCGAACTGCGAACTCGACGGGCTCTACATGGCGGGCGATGGACAATTGACCGATATCCACCTGGATGTGGACCACGCGGTGCCCCATTGCGACAGCCGGGAAAATTTCAAAGGCATTCTCAGCGGTGCCGGCAAGGCGGTGTTCGACGGCCTGATCCAGGTGCGCGAGCAGGCGCAGAAGAGCAATGCGCATCTGCACAATGCCAACCTGATGCTGTCGCGACGGGCGGAGATCGATACCAAACCGCAACTGGTGATCCTCGCTGACGATGTACAGTGCAGCCACGGCACCACAGTGGGACAGCTCGATCCCCAGGCTCTGTTCTACCTGCGTTCCCGGGGGCCCGACCCGGTGCGGTCCCGGCATCTGTTGTGTCTGGGATTCGCCGGTGAAATCATCGACCGGTTCAGCAGCGAAGCGTTGCGCGAGGCACTCAACGATGTCATTCGTCGCAAGATCGAGGCGGCGGGCAGTGACTGAAGAGTTATGAGTTATTAGTGTTGAGTTGCTGAGTTTTATACCGGATTGCAACTCAAAACTCCTCGAAGAGGTAAATCATGGGACTGAGCGATGAACCGCATGAGTGATGAACAACAACCATCATTGAAAGAGCGCCTGATCGAAGCGTTGCGCACGGTTCACGACCCGGAGATCCCGGTGAACATCTACGACCTGGGATTGATCTACCGGCTGGATGTGGATGATCAGGGCGTGGTGCTGGTGGAGATGACCCTCACCGCTCCCGCCTGCCCGGTGGCCGGAATCCTTCCCAAACAGGTGGGGGATGCGATCGACCAAGTGCCCGGCGTCACAGACGCCACCGTGCGTCTGGTCTGGGATCCGCCCTGGTCCCAGGAGCGAATGAGCGATGAGGCTTTGTTGGAATTGGGTATGTTGTAACTGAAGAGTGATGAGTTGTAGCGTTCCCTAGCGGATTGCAACTCAAAACTCACAACTCAAAACTCCTCGAAGAGGTAATTATGGCGATTCAATTGACAGAAAGTGCCGCACGTCATGTGCGGAAGATGTTGGTCGACAGACCCGACAGCCTGGGTTTGCGCCTGGGTACCAGGAAGAGCGGCTGCACCGGTTTTGCCTATGTGGTCGATTATGCCGATGCGGTTGCCGAAGAGGACCGGGTGTTCGAATCACAGGGGATCAAGGTGGTGGTGGATTTACAGAGTCTGCCGATGCTCGACGGGATGACCATCGACTTCGTCAAAACCAACATCCTCAATGAAGGTTTCGATTTCATCAATCCCAACATCAAGGAGATGTGCGGCTGTGGCGAATCCTTCAGCGTCTGAACAACAGGGTTTTAAGCGGTATCAACATCAGGCGCAACAGGTGACTGCCATGAGCGAGAGCGATGAGATCGTGGAAACCTTCGAGTTTCTCGACGACTGGGATTCCCGTTACCAGTACCTGATCGAACTCGGTGAGCAGTTGCCTGCCATGCCGGATGCATTGAAAACCGATGAGAACTGGGTCAAACCCTGCATGAGCACGGTACACGTGGCAGCCCTGGCGGATCCGGACCGGCAGGGACATATCCGTTACACGGGTGACTGTGACACCGCGGTGATCAAGGGCGTGCTGGCACTGCTCATCGATCTGTTATCTCACCGCAGCCTGAATGAGATCGAGCAGATGGACGTGGACAGTCTTTTCACCAGACTGCAGCTCGAGGAGCATCTGAGTCCCAATCGACATGTGGGCATCTATGCCATCGTCGACAAGATGCGCGAGCGGGCTGCCGCGCTGAATGATCGCTGAGCCAAGAGTCAGCTGTAAGCGGCAATCAACAGCTCACTAAGTTCGTCTCGGAGCTCCAGGTAGTCGGTTTCGCTGAGACCCAGGTGAAGGTTGACCGCATGACCCACGCGACCCCATTCCGGGTCATCCAGTTGGCCCCAGAAGATCTTGTCCGCATGTTCCGCCAGCTTGAGCAGGCTGAGCACGGTGGTGGCCTGACTCGCCTCCCCGGTCAGCAGCAGGGCCGGATCATGATGGTCACGGATGATGTCCGCCAGGGCGTGGTCTATGCCCCAGGAGCGGGCCAGATAATATCCCAGGATGGCGTGATCGGTATCGTATTGCCGCTGTTCGAAATGGATGATGGACTGCTCAGGGTTGTTGTAATACTGGTCCATGAAATCGTTGTATTGCGGATCCTTCTGCAACAGCAGGCTGTGTCCCGCATTGTGGAACAACCCCAGCATATAGGCTTCGTCCGCGGGAAGGGTACGGAATCTCCGGGCCAGGTAGGCCATGCTCATGGCGACATTCAGGGGTGAATCCCAGAAATGGGTGGGATTGGGTCCCGAACGCTCCATCTGCTGGCGCAGGGCGAGTCCCGCCACGATATGCGCGGTGTTGTTCATGCCCAGCAGACTCACCGCATGATGGATCGATTGCACCTTGGTAAGCAGGCCAAAGAACGGCGAGTTGACGGTGCGTAACACCAGTGCCGAGATTGCAATATCCTGGGTGATCACCTCGGCTATTCGGGCGATCTCACACTCCGGATCGTTGAGCACGGCTTGCAGATCAATGAGAATCTGGGGTGCGGGGGGAATGGCGATACCGTTGATGAGTTGCTGCTGTTGCTTGTTGTCGATTTGCATCGGTCACCTGCGCAGTCTGCTTCCGGGGCTCGATCATGCACCTGCCCTGGTGCTCATTTGAAATGCTCCCACATTCTGTGAAATCGGCGGATCAGGGGGATTCTTGATACCCGGGCTGTATCTTGGCGTCGCGTGACGATGCCTTTATCAAGTGAGAGAGCTGTCCATGAGTGAAAAACCATTGTCCCCGT
The DNA here is from genome assembly GCA_040507245.1 of Candidatus Thiodiazotropha sp. GTDB lineage: Bacteria > Pseudomonadota > Gammaproteobacteria > Chromatiales > Chromatiaceae > Thiodiazotropha. The sequence continues at coordinate 2,142 of JBEVVH010000076.1, read as the reverse complement.
TTCATCTGACCATCGGGGTTTCCGATCTGGCTCGTGCGCGGGCCTTCTACGGGGAGCTGTTGGGATGCCGGGAGGGTCGTAGCGACGCGTGTTGGGTCGATTTCGACTTCTTCGGGCATCAGTTGGTGTGCCACCAAGTGTCCAGCGACCCGGCAGGTCCGGTCAGCGGACACAATCCGGTGGATGGGGATCAGGTGCCGATACCCCATTTCGGAGTGGTTCTGAGTTTTGCCGAATGGGATCAGCTGGTCGAGCGGTTGCGCCAGGCGAATACCCGGTTTGTCATCGAACCCCGAGTGCGTTTTGCCGGCAAGCCGGGTGAGCAGCGTACCCTGTTTCTCCTCGATCCCAGTGGCAATGCACTGGAATTCAAGGCTTTTCAGGATGTCGAGTCCCAGCTGTTCGCGCGGGAGTCTGAAACCTGAAGTGTTTCCTGGTAAAACCCAGGCGCCATCACAGGTGCTGCGACCGATCAGGCCGCCGTGGCGTCGACACACATCAGGTTGGGATTTGCCTCACCGGCTCGCGCCAGGCTCTCCAGCCTGCTCAATACATCCAGGCTGGCCTGCTCCATGCGGGCGATCGCGTCGATGGCGGACTGCCGGTCACCACTCTGGCAGTGGCTGAGCGCTGTGGCGCCGTTGTCATGCGGCGCTTCGATCTCCCGGTAGCCCGGCAGACGGGAGAAGCAGGCATGCCCCTCGCCTTGGTAATACCACTGTCCCAGGCGGCAGTTGGTGTGCTTCGCCAATGAGTCAGGTGTCAGCTCCGATTGACCGATATAGGCTTTGTAGATGCCGAACTTGAAGACCAGATGATCGAGCTTCGCGAGTTCGATGAAGGTTCGCAGGGAAGTGGAGGCAATGGTCTTCTCCATGGTCTTCGAGATCTCAAACTGCTGATTGATCTTCTCGATCGACTGGTTCACCTGCTTGTCGAAATTCTCCGTGACCTGCAACACGGACGACATGGTCTGCACCGATTGACGGGTCTCCTGGGTGATGGTGTCCACCAGACTGGCGATCTCGGAGGTGGCCTCCCGGGTCCTGCCGGCCAGGTTGCGCACTTCATCTGCCACTACCGCGAAACCGCGTCCCATCTCACCGGCCCGCGCCGCCTCGATGGCCGCGTTGAGTGCCAGCAGGTTGGTCTGTTCGGAAATGCCCTGAATGATGTTGACGAAGTTGCTGATCGTGTCCGCGATGGCGCTCAGCTTGACCACACTGTCAGAACTCTCTTTGGAGATTTCCGTGACGCGGGTAATCGCCTGACTCATAGTCTCGACCCCGGCGATGGCTTCTGCGGAGATCTCGGAGCTGCGCACCGCGTTCTCTTTTTCGTCCTTGAGGCTGGCAGCGGTATGCGCCAGTGAGTGTTGCAGCTTACTGAAGGAGTCGGCCAGCGTGGTGAAGTTGGTCATTAGCTGGTTTTCCTGCTCAAGCTCGGACCGGGCGGATTCCAGTTCCTGTCTTAGTTGAGCATTGGCGACTTCCAGTTCTGCATTGATCACTTCAAGCTCTTGATATTTAAGTTTATATTGAGACAACTCTTCCGTGTGTTGCTGCTGGATCTTGTTGCTTCTGACGAATCCAAACATGCTATTACTGCTCCTGTGATCTACGTTTTTTGTTGTTTATTACAGATTTATTTCAAGTATATCGGCACACCTCGTTTAAACTGAATATCGCTATATTATGGATTACTTGCGCACTGCATCGGCCATTACCCGGGTTGTCTGGATTATAAGTATCTGCTAATACTATTCATGGGACAGATCGTGGCGTGTGTGCCGTGGAATTGCACTGCGAACCGGGTTTAGCGAAGGTCGCCTGAGCGAATGCTCCGGTTACCGGCCTGTCCCGGGATCTGCCAATGACAATTCATACGGAGGGTGCACGATGAAGAAAGTCCTGAACGGTATTATGGCCGCACTATTGGCGGGTATGTCCTCATCCGCTCTGGCCTGGTGGGGCCCTGGTTGGGGTGGCCCAGGCTGGAACCGGGGCGGTTGGGACGATGACTGGCTTGGCGACCTGTGGGGTGACGCCTATTTCGATCGCTGCCAGCCAGGGAAAGCGAAGCGAAGGCTGGTAGTCCCCGGTAGTCGCGAGGCGATACTGGAAACCCGACGAGCCGTAGGCG
>JBEVVH010000075.1:0-15139 GCA_040507245.1 Candidatus Thiodiazotropha sp. | reverse complement strand
ATTTCCATGTCGAATTGTATTTTGTCTTTCATGTATCATCTCTTTTAGCCTAAGTTTATAGAAATGACACAGAATTCTGAACACTACCCTCTCAAGAGAAACCAAATTCCGGAGTCCGTTCCATATATGACAGAGTTATTGTCGTATGAACTTCCCCAAGTACGTATTGATATGGCTAAAGGACTAGTGACACGAAAATCGATAGAATCTCTTGGCGCATTGGAGATCGCGATCGAAAAAGAAACAGACGCTACAACAAAGAGCCAGCTTGAAACCTTGTATAAAAAGCTACTTAGACACAAGGATTAATCACCCAGTAGGGATTACCCGGACACCCAAGGTTAATTAGCCCTTAGGCACACACATCCCGCTCTGACCGCAGTCGAGAGGCCCCACACCCAAGGTATGCATTCCCACGCAGAACGTGGAACGAGAAATCCCGGGAGCGTAGCGATCTCGTTAACTCACAACCAAAAACTCAACACTCAGAACTGTCAGTTTCCAGATTGGGCGATCTATCCAGCAACATACCCTCATGTTCGATAAACCGGACGATCTCTTCCAGCCCCTGTCCGGTTTTCATGTTTGAGAACACGAACGGTTTGTCCGGTCGCATGCGTTGCGTATCGGCTTCCATCACTTCGAGAGAGGCCCCGACATAAGGGGCCAGATCGATCTTGTTGATCACCAGCAGGTCGGAACGGGTGATGCCCGGCCCGCCCTTGCGGGGCATCTTTTCGCCCTCGGCCACATCCAGTACATAGATGGTCAGGTCTGCCAGTTCGGGGCTGAAGGTGGCGCTGAGGTTGTCGCCGCCGCTTTCGATGAACACCAGGTCGAGGTGTGGAAAACGGCCGATCAGGTCTTCCACCGCCGCCAGATTCATGGAGGCGTCTTCGCGGATCGCGGTGTGGGGACAGCCGCCGGTCTCCACGCCGATGATGCGTTCGGCTTCCAGGGCTTGGCTGTGGATGAGGAACTGGGCGTCTTCCTGGGTATAGATGTCGTTGGTGACCACGGCCAGTTGGTAACGCTCGCGCATGGCCTTGCACAGGGCGTCCAGCAGGGCGGTCTTGCCGGAGCCGACGGGACCGCCGACGCCCACTCTGAGGGGATTGTCACTGCTCATATATAAAACTCGTTCAGGATCGGTAGATTCGGGTGTATTGGGTTTCGTGGCGACTGCTGGCCAGCGCCTGGGCGAGACAACTGGCGCCGATCGCCTCGTCATCCAGCGCCAGGCCGTCCTCCACCGCAGCCGGTATGGTTTCGATGAGTTCGGCCAGGGTTGCCTGCCCCGCGGTTTGTCCCAGGGGGATGATCTTTACCCCGGCCAGCACCATGTTCTCCAGCCAGCCCCAGACATAGCCCCGGGCGGCCTGTTGCAGGGGAATGCTCCAGTGTGCGGCGGCATGGGCGAATCCTGCCAGTTGGCAGCCCCGCAGTGTCGGCATCAGAACTTCACTGACCGGCACTCCGAGGTGGGGTAGCAGACTTGCCAGGGCACGGCCCCGGTTGCGTTCCTCGTCCCCCAGTTCGCGGGTTTCCCGGTAGGCCAGGAGGGTGTCGCTCCAGAGGGCCAGGGCTGCATGATCGTCCGCTTGGGAGGCCTGGTAGAGGCGCGCCAGCACCGGCACATCGAGATGGCTGATGCCGGTGGTCAGCAGGTCTGCGATCCAGTCGCGCAGAGACTCCCGGTCCCTGACCCAGCCGCACTCCGCCGCCCACTCCAGGCCTTGGGAATAGGTGAAGGCGCCCACCGGCAGGGAGGGGCTGACCAGGTGCATTAGGCGCAGGTCGGTGTTCATGCTTGCCCCTGAGGGTGGGGCGGTACTGGTGGGTGGTTGGCGAAGCGCCCCCCTCTCCCCCGGCCCCTCTCCCGCGAGGGGAGAGGGGTGACGCAGCTGGACCCACTATGACTCGTTCCCACGCTCTGTGTGGGAATGCATAGCGCACTCTGATTGCTATCGAGAGGTTTCCCGCACCCTTGGTATGCATTCCCACGCGGAGCGTGGGAACGAGAGCTTGTACCTACCGGCAGGGAGGGGCTGACCAGATGCATGAGGCGCAGGTCTGTGTTCATGGTTGTCCCTGATTGTGGGGCGGTTCTGGTGGGTGGTTGGCGAAGCGCCCCCCTCTCCCCCGGCCCCTCTCCCGCGTGGGGAGAGGGGTGATGCCGCTGGTTCCACTATGACTCGTTCCCACGCTCTGCGTGGGAATGCATATCGCACTCTGATAGCTATCGAGAGGTTTCCCGCATCCTTGGTATGCATTCCCACGCGGAGCGTGGGAACGAGAGAGATGTCCCGAGGGAAAGCCGTTGATGACACACCACTCCCCTCTCCCCTCGTGGGAGAGGGGCTGGGGGAGAGGGGGCGGTTCAGGGCTGCGGACCCGACCCATCACTCTCGGCCCTGTTCAGTGATGGTGATGATGATCATGACCCTGCCCGTGAGTGTGGGCATGCGCATGTCCTTTCTCAGCACTGCCGCCGTAGGCCCCCGGCTCGGGTTCGAAGGGGGCTTTGATCACTTCGACCGGTAAACCCAGTCCTGCCAACATCTCGTCAAGCACGTGATCGTGTAGGTAGCTGACTCGGCCGGGTTCGATCTGCAAAGCTACATGTCGGTTCCCAAGGTGGTAACAGGCTCGCGCCATCAGCAGCGGATCGTCGCAGACGACCCGGGAGAGGGTTTCGTCGGCGGCCTTGATGCGTACCCGCAATCCCTGCTCGGAGCGCAGCAGATCCCCGGCCTGCAGGGTGGTGCCCCGGGCCAGGAACAGGCCCGCATCCTCTCCGCTGTCCAGGCTCACCCGCAGGCGGCACTTGATGCGCTGATCAAGGGTCAGGGTGAGGGTCGCATCCTCGTCACCATGGTCGTGAATCTTCTCGGTCAATCGGATCATGTTCGTCACTTCAGAACAGGAAATATTTCTGCGCCATGGGTAGAATCTCAGCGGGTTCGCAGACCAGCAGCTCGCCGTCCGCCCGCACCTGGTAGGTCTGGGGATCGACCTCGATCTTCGGCATGTAGTCGTTCAGCACCATGTCCGATTTGCTCACCTTGCGGCAGTTTTTCACCGTGCCGATCAGGCTGCGCAGACCCAGCCGTTCGATCACTCCGGCGTCCCGCGCCGCCTGGGATACGAAGGTCATGGAGGTGGCCTGGGAGGCGCCCCCCAGAGCCCCGAACATGGGTCGGTAGTGCACCGGTTGGGGGGTGGGGATAGAAGCGTTGGGATCTCCCATCGGCGCGGCAGCGATGAACCCGCCCTTGAGGATCAGGCTCGGCTTGACGCCGAAAAAAGCCGGTTTCCACAGCACCAGGTCGGCCAGCTTACCGACCGCCACCGATCCGACCTCGTGGGCGATGCCGTGGGTGATGGCCGGGTTGATGGTGTACTTGGCGATGTAGCGCCGCGCCCGCAGGTTGTCGTGATGGGCCGGATCTCCGGGCAGGGAGCCCCGCTGCAGTTTCATCTTGTGCGCCGTCTGCCAGGTGCGGATGACCACCTCGCCGACCCGGCCCATGGCCTGGGAGTCGGAGGCGATCATGGAGAAGGCGCCGAGATCGTGGAGGATGTCCTCCGCGGCGATGGTCTCGCGGCGGATGCGCGACTCGGCGAAGGCCACGTCTTCGGCGATGTTCGGGTCGAGGTGATGACACACCATCAGCATGTCGAGATGTTCGTCCACGGTGTTCACCGTGTAGGGCCGGGTCGGGTTGGTGGACGAGGGCAGTACGTTGGCGTAACCCGCCGCCTTGATGATGTCCGGGGCATGACCACCCCCCGCCCCCTCGGTGTGGTAGGTGTGGATGGTGCGCCCTTTCATCGCCGCCAGGGTGTGCTCCACGAAACCCGATTCGTTGAGGGTGTCGGTGTGGATCGCCACCTGCACGTCGAAGGCGTCGGCCACGCTCAGGCAGTTGTCGATGGCCGCCGGGGTGGTGCCCCAGTCCTCGTGCAGTTTGAGTCCCATGGCGCCGGCGCGGATCTGTTCCTCCAGCCCCTCGGGCAGGCTGGCGTTGCCCTTGCCGAGAAAGCCCAGGTTCATGGGCAGCGCGTCGGCGGCCTCGAGCATGCGGTGGAGGTTCCACGCACCCGGGGTGCAGGTGGTGGCGTTGGTGCCGGTAGCCGGTCCGGTGCCGCCGCCGAACATGGTGGTCACCCCCGACATCAGGGCTTCATCGACCTGCTGCGGGCAGATGAAATGGATGTGTGCGTCGATGCCGCCGGCGGTTAGGATGCTGCCCTCCCCGGCGATCGCCTCGGTGCCCGGCCCGACCACGATGTTGACCCCGGGCTGTACGTCCGGGTTGCCCGCCTTGCCGATGCCGACGATGCGTCCGTCCCGGATCCCCACGTCCGCCTTGACTATGCCCCAGTGGTCGAGGATCAGGGCGTTGGTGATCACCGTGTCGACCACCTCGGGACCGCTGCGCTGGCTCTGTCCCATGCCGTCGCGGATCACCTTGCCGCCGCCGAACTTGACCTCGTCGCCGTAGATGGTGTGGTCCTGTTCCACTTCGATAATCAGGCCGGTGTCCCCCAGACGCACCCGGTCGCCGGTGGTTGGGCCGTACATCTCGGCATAGGCCCGATTGCTGATCTTGGCCATCAGTCCAGTCCTCCCATCACCATCCCGTTAAAGCCGTAGACCTTGCGATCCCCCGCGTAGGCCACCAGGGTCACTTCCCGGGTCTGGCCCGGCTCAAAGCGTACCGCGGTACCCGCCGCGATATCCAGCCGGTAACCGCGCGCCTTCTCCCGATCGAATTCGAGGGCCGGGTTGGTCTCGGCGAAATGGTAGTGGGAACCCACCTGGATCGGCCGGTCGCCGGTGTTCGCCACGCTGAGGGTGATCCGCTCCCGGCCCGCGTTGAGTTCCCGTTCGCCCTCCGGGGTGAACAGTTCACCGGGCACCAGGGATGCCTGGGGCGTATCCCCCTCGGGCAGGATCGGGTCGTGCACGGTCACCAGCTTGGTGCCGTCCGGAAAGGTGGCCTCCACCTGGACCTCGTGGATCATCTCGGCCACCCCTTCCATCACATCGTTGGCATTCAGCAGGGTGCGTCCGAACTCCATCAGTTCGGCCACCTGCTGGCCCTCCCGGGCGCCCTCCAGGATCGCCGCGCTGATATAGGCCATGGCCTCGGGATAGTTGAGTTTCAAACCCTTGGCCTTGCGTCGCTCGGCCAGCAGCGCGGCTGTGAAAAGCAGCAGCTTGTCTTTCTCTCTCGGGGTGAGTTCCATGGGTCTCTCCAGATCTCGTCAGGTATTCCAGATACGCGGCACACAGGGGGGCCGACCGATCACCATCGGTCTGAGCCGCTGCCACAACGCCACAAAACAGTTTCTCGCACGCTCGGTGGAATCACCCAGGTAGCGGGCCAGCAGCAGGCCGTCCACCCAGGTGAGCGCCAGTTGCTGAGTAATAAGTTCGTTACCCGGGTCCTCGCGCAGCGCCTCCAGCGCCTGGGCGTCTTCCAGGGTCGCGACCAGGGTGCCGATCACCGGCTGACCGCGCAGTCCGGCGGGGCCGTCCAGAGTCTCCGCGCCTTCCAGTTCGAGGCGCTCCAGCAGCAGTGGCCGGCCCTCGCGGTAGAGACTGAAACGGAACCGGGCCTGGCCCGGATCGAAACGTTCCTTGAGCACCGCACGGCCAAGGCAGTTGATCTCCCAGCCGATGAAATTCGCCGTCCCCTCGAGCATCACCCGGGTGTGAATCTCCGCCCGTGCGCCCGGGAAGAGGATGTTCTCCTGGGGCAGCCATTCCAGGGTCGCGTCCCGCAGTTGCAGTTCCTGGGTCAGGCTCGCGAGCGGTCCTGCGGAACGGTAAAACTTGGTGGCGCCCGGGGTGGTCACCAGGGCCTGGGCGCCGGGTTCCACCCGGGTCACTACATTCAGTTCATCCCCACCCGCAACGCCTCCCGGGGGATGCAGCAGGTAGACATGGCACAGATCCCCTTCGGGATAGAACGCGCGCTGGACCGACAGGGGTCCCCGGTGACGCCGCTCGGCCAGCACGGTGCGTGCCGGGGTTTTTCTAAAACCGAGTTTCAGGCTGGCCTTCCAACCTGAAGGAGTTTTGAGTTCTGAGTTCTGAGTTTTGAGTTGTTGCTGCTCGCTGACAACTGTCTCTGGGTAGCTCATCACTCTGTCTTGCTCATTGCTGACCTTGTTTCCACGCGCTGCGTGGGAATGCGTACTCAGCCCTATTTGTATTCATCACTATTGTCTGCTCAGATTGACCGGGGTATGCGTTCCCACGCAGAGCGTGGGAACGAGGGAGGCGAAGAGATGTCGTGAGGTCTTGAAAGCCATGGTTTTGAGTTCGCTTTGCTCACGTATTTTCTTCCCCCTCTCCCTGGCCCTCTCCCGCAAGGGGAGAGGGGACGCTTGTTCAAACGCATTGAGTATCTCGGGTCTGTTCGCAGTAGCAAGCGGCCCGTTTACCATCTGCCCTGATCCGTGAAACCCTTCTCCCTCGCGGGAGAGAGGGACACCTCGTCTCGTAGGTCGGGTTAGCGCAGCGTAACCCGACATGCTCGGGGATCTCGCCACTGTCCGTCGGGTTACGCTGCGCTAACCCGACCTACCCAATACCCGCATCATTCGGAACTTTTGCCTTAACTACGTCGCTCGGTTCGACCTCGTTCCCACGCTCTGCGTGGGAAATTGCGTACTCAGCCCTATTTGTACTCATCACTATTGTCTGCTCCGATTGACCGGGGTATGCGTTCCCACGCAGAGCGTGGGAACGAGGGAAGCGAAACGCGTTCGTGAAGTCTTGGTTTTGAGTTCGCTTCGCTGACGTTATTTACTTTCCCCTCTCCCTGGCCCTCTCCCGCAAGGGAAGAGGGGACGCTTTGTTCAAACGCATCGTATATGTCTGGTATGTTCGCAGTAGCAAGCGGCCCGTTTACCATCTGCCCTGATCCGTGAATCCCCTCTCCCCTTGCGGGAGAGGGAGACACATCGTGTCCTAGGTCGGGTTAGCGTAACCCGACATGCTCGGGGATCTCGCCACTGCCCGTCGGGTTACGCTGCGCTAACCCGACCTACCCGTTACCCGTATCGTTCGGATCGTTTGGCTTACCCACGTCGCTCGGTTCGTCTTTCGATGCGCGAGGTCTTCAGCCTGCGAAAGTAACGCACTCCAAAATAGACCGGCAGGGCCAGGGCCATGAACAGGATCGCATGTTCGAACAGGTGTTGAGCCCCGTTTTCGGGTCCCACATGGGCCCAGGCCGGCGATACGCTCAGGGCGAGGGACAGGGCCATCAGTCTTGTAATTTTTGTCATCATCAATCTCGCTACACAGTCAGGTATTGTCGAATCAGTTCGTCGTTGAGTTCGCCCATCTCGCCCCGCGCCACATGGCGTCCCCGGTCGAGGATGCAGAAGCGGTCCGCCACCTTGCGGGCGAAGGGCAGTTTCTGTTCCACCAGCAGCACGGTGAGACCGATCTCCTTGTTGAGACGGCGGATGATCTCACCGATCTCCTGCACGATATTGGGCTGAATGCCCTCAGTGGGTTCGTCCAGGATCAGCAGTTTGGGATCGATGACCAGAGCGCGGCCAATCGCCAATTGCTGTTGCTGCCCGCCGGAGAGATCACCGCCCCGGCGACCCAGCATCTCCTTGAGCACGGGAAACAGCTCGAAGATGAACCCGGGTATCTCCTTGCGCTTATTCTGACGCACCGGCAGGCCGATGAGCAAGTTTTCCTCCACCGTGAGCATGGGGAAGATCTGCCGTCCCTGGGGCACGTAGCCGATACCCAGGGGGGCGCGATGTTCGGCAATCCGGCGGTTCAGGTTTTCTCCCTGAAACAGCATCTCACCGGAACGTACCGGCAGCAAACCCATGATACATTGCAGCAGCGTGGTCTTACCCACCCCGTTGCGTCCCATCAGACAGGTGCACTGCCCTTCCGGGACTTCGAGGTCGAGATCCCAGAGGGTGTGGGACTCACCGTAAAACTGGTTGATGGCATTGACTGTGAGCATTTCTAAGCCTTCTCTTGCAACTCATTCACCCAGGTACACTTCGACCACCCGGGGGTCGTTCTGCACCTCGTCCATACTGCCCTCGGCGAGCACGCTGCCCTGATGCAGCACAGTGACCGTGCGGGCAATGGAGCGCACGAAATCCATATCATGTTCCACCACCACCACCGAGTGATCCCCCGCCAGGGAGGTGAGCAGTTCCGCAGTGCGGTCCATCTCCTGGTGAGTCATCCCCGCGACCGGCTCATCCACCAGCAGCAGCTTGGGATTCTGCATCAGCAGCATACCGATCTCGAGCCACTGCTTCTGCCCGTGTGAGAGCGCACCGGCCAGGCGGTCACGCTGTTCAGTGAGGCCGATGATCGACAGCACTTCGTCGATGTGGTCCCGCTGGGCGCTGTCGAGGCGGGCCACCAGGGTGGGCCAGACCCGCTTGTCCCCGGCCATCGAGAGCTCCAGGTTTTCGAATACGCTGTGGTATTCGAACACCGTGGGTTTCTGAAACTTCCGACCTATGCCCACCTGGGCGATCTCCGGCTCGCTCATGCGCAGCAGGTCGATGTTGGAGCCGAAAAAGGCGCCGCCCTGATCGGGACGGGTCTTGCCGGTGATGATGTCCATCATGGTGGTCTTGCCGGCGCCGTTGGGACCGATGATGCAGCGCAGCTCACCCGCCTTGATGTAGAGGTTGAGATCATTGATGGCCTTGAAGCCGTCGAAACTCACCGAGATACCTTCCAGGTAGAGGATCACCTCATGACTGAGGTCCACCTCGATCTGGTTGGGGTCAACCATGAAGTCGAACACCCGGTCACGGCGCATGACATTGCGGATCCGCTCCATCGTGTGCATCAGCCTTCTCCCTTACTGCGTTTCAGAAGCCCCACCACACCCCGGGGCAGGAACACGGTGACCAGCACGAACATCGCGCCCAGGGCGAACAGCCAGACCTCCGGCAGAGCGGCGGTCAGGTAACTCTTGCCGTAGTTGACCATGAACGCGCCGAGGGCCGCGCCGTAGAGCGTGGCGCGTCCCCCCACCGCCACCCAGATGACGATCTCGATGGAGTTCAGGGGCGCAAACTCACCGGGATTGATGATCCCGACCTGGGGCACGTAGAGCGCTCCGGCAATTCCCGCGAGCACCGCTGAGAAGGTGAACACCGCGAGCTTGACCCGCTCCACCCGGTAACCGACGAAGCGGGTGCGGTTCTCCGCATCGCGGATCGCCACCGCCACCCGGCCGAGGCGTGAACTGACGATCGCCCGGCAGGCCAGATAGCCCAGGGCGAGAAACAGAGCGGTGGCGATGAACAGGGCCACCCGAGTGGTATCGTCCTGCAGGTTGAAGCCGAGGATGTCCTTGAAGTCGGTGAGTCCGTTGTTGCCGCCGAAACCCATCTCGTTACGGAAAAACGCGAGCATCAGGGCATAGGTCAGGGCCTGGGTGATGATCGAGAGGTAGACTCCGGTCACCCGGGAACGGAATGCCAGCCAGCCGAACACGAAGGCCAGCAGGCCCGGCACCAGCAGCACCATCAGCATCGCAAACCAGAACATGTCGAAGCCATACCAGAACCAGGGCAGGCTGTCCCAGTTGAGGAACACCATGAAGTCGGGCAGTTCCGGATTACCGTACACGCCCCGCTCGCCGATCTGGCGCATCAGGTACATGCCCATGGCGTAACCGCCCAGGGCGAAGAAGGCCCCGTGACCCAGGCTGAGTATGCCCAGGTAGCCCCAGGCCAGGTCCACCGCCATCGCCAACAGGGCGTAGGCGAGATACTTGCCCAGCAGGGTCACCGTATAGGTGGAGACATGCAGCGCATCGCCCTCGGGCACCCCAAGATTCAGGACAGGCACGATGATGGTCAGCGCCACCAGCAGGCCGAGGAAAACCAATCCACCACGATCGCTTGTCAACCACTTCATAATCGTAGAATCCTCAGCCTTCCGCCGCGCGGCCTTTCTGCGGGAACAGTCCCCGGGGCCATTTTTGAACAAAGAGTATGATGAAGATCAGCACCAGGATCTTGGCCAGCACCGCACCGGCCCAGGGTTCGAGAAACTTGTTCACCACACCCAGGGACATGCCGCTGACCAGGGTGCCCCAGAGGTTGCCCACCCCGCCGAACACCACCACCATGAAACTGTCGATGATGTAGGCCTGACCCAGGTTGGGTCCCACGTTGGTGAGCTGGCTCAGGGCCACTCCTGCGACCCCCGCAATTCCGGAGCCGAGACCGAAGGTCATTGCGTCGACCCATTCGGAGCGTACCCCCATGGCGCGGGCCATCTGCCGGTTCTGGGAGACCGCCCGTACCTGCAGACCCAGGGTGGTCTTCTTCAGAATCAGGTAGAGGACCGCGAACACCAGCAGGGAGAAGAGGATGATGTAGAGCCGGTTGTAGGTGAGGGACAGGGCGCTGTTGATCTCCAGCACGCCACTCATCCAGGAAGGTGTCTCAACGCTGCGGTTGAGCGGCGAGAAGATGGAACGCACCGCCTGTTGCAGGATCAGGCTGATACCGAAGGTGGCCAGCAGGGTCTCCAGGGGGCGGCCGTAGAGAAAACGGATCACCCCCCGCTCGATGGCGATCCCCACCAGGGCGGAGACCACAAAGGCGGCGGGGATGGCGATCAGAACCGAGGCGCCGATGTAATTCGGCATCAGCTGCTGGATCACGTAGGTGGTGTAGGCGCCGATCATGATCAGCTCGCCGTGGGCCATGTTGATGACCCCCATGACGCCGAAGGTGATGGCCAGACCGATCGCCGCCAACACCAGCACCGAGCCGAGGCTCAGGCCGAAAAACAGGTTCTCGATAAAACTGTAGAAGTCCCGCTTCGCCTGAATGCTTTTCAGAGTCTGCTCGATGGTCTTGGCGAATCCCGGATCCTTGGTGTCCTGCAGCAGGCGTTGCAGACCGTTACGCACTGCCGGGTGCAGGTTGCCGTCAAGCACCTCCACCGACTCGATGCGTACCGCCTTGTCGTCGGAACTCAATCCGGCCAGGGCGATGACGATCTGCATTGCCTCGCGAACCCCGGCATCGGTCTCCTGATCGACCAGGGGCTTGAGCATCTCCGCATGCGCCTGCTCCGGCCTGTCGAGCATCTGCTCCACCGCGGTGAGGCGTTTCACGGGATCGGGATTGCGGATATCCAGGACCGCCAGGGCGGCCCGGATCTGTACCCGCATCCGGTTGTTCAGGGTGATTTTCTTCAGCGCGCTTTTCTTCAGGCTGCCCAGGGATTCCCCGGTTTTGCCGTCGCTCATATCGTCCCCATCCGTGGCGCTGAGCACCACACTGCCGTCTTTCTTGAGCAGGAAAAGCCGGTTGTTGAGCAGTGCATCGAGCCAGTTCCGGGCTTGCTCGTCGCCCTGCTCCGCAAGCAGATCCACTGCTTTGTACTTGTCGTTGAAGCTTCTGGAACCGAGCCATTCAGTGGCCTGATCCAGGTTGTTCAGCGGTTCCGCTGTGACCATGGCGGGCAGTAACCACAGCATCAGCAGCAGGCTCAGAGTTCGGGTAGTAGAGGCGTGTTTCAACATCGGGTTCAACTCTGTTATCTCATTTCCTCGTTCCCACGCTCTGCGTGGGAATGCCTACCCATGCGGCAGGGTGGTTACCCGGCTTGCGGGGGGCTCGCCCCACCTCTGGTCTGCGTTCCCACGCGGAGCATGGGAACGAGAGAAGAGGTGGCCCGGGTGAAGCGCAGCGGAACCCGGGCTACGATGGTCTACGAAGTGAGATCAACTCATTCGTAGTTCTGACCCGAGCACTTGCCGCTCTTGACGTTGTAGTTACCGCAGGAGAGCGGTGCGCGCCAATCGGAGATGATGTCCTTGGAACCGGGCAGAAAGTCGGACCAGGCATCACCCGCGACCAGACCGGAAGTCTCCCAGACCACTGCGAACTGACCGTCTTCCTGGATTTCGCCGATCAGCACCGGTTTGGTGATGTGATGGTTGGGCATCATGGCGGAGTACCCGCCGCTGAGGTTCGGTACGGCCACGCCGATGATTGCATCCTTGACCGCATCCGGATCGGTGCTGCCGGCCTTCTCCACGGCTTTCACCCACATGTTGAAACCGATGTAGTGGGCTTCCATGGGATCGTTGGTCACGCGTTTGTCGTCCTTGATGAACTTGTGCCAGCTGTCGATGAATTCGGAGTTGGACTCGTTGTCCACGCTCATGAAGTAGTTCCAGGCAGCCAGGTGACCGACCAGGGGTTTGGTGTCGATACCGGAGAGTTCCTCTTCACCCACGGAGAAGGCCACCACCGGGATGTCCTCGGCGGAGATACCCTGGTTACCCAGTTCCTTGTAGAAAGGCACGTTGGCGTCGCCGTTGATGGTGGAGACCACCGCGGTCTTCTTACCGGCGGAACCGAACTTTTTGATATCGGAAACGATCGACTGCCAGTCGGAGTGACCGAAGGGGGTGTAGTTGATCATGATGTCCTTGTCGGACACGCCCTTGGCCTTCAGGTAGGCCTCGAGGATCTTGTTGGTGGTGCGGGGATAGACATAGTCGGTACCCGCCAGCACCCAGCGCTTCACGCCCACATCGTTCATCAGGTAGTCCACTGCGGGGATCGCCTGCTGGTTCGGTGCGGCACCGGTGTAGAAGACGTTTGCCGAGGACTCTTCCGCTTCATACTGAACCGGATAGAAGAGCAGACCGTTGAGTTCCTCGACGACCGGCAGTACCGATTTACGGGAGACCGAGGTCCAGTTACCGAAGATCGCCGCCACCTTGTGCTTGCTCAGCAGCTCACGGGCCTTTTCCGCGAACAGGGGCCAGTCGGAAGCGGGGTCCACCACCACCGGCTCGAGTTTCTTGCCCAGCACGCCGCCCTTGGCGTTCTGTTCCTCGATCAGCATCAGCATGGTGTCCTTCAGAGTGGTCTCACTGATGGCCATGGTGCCGGACAGGGAGTGCAGGATGCCCACCTTGATGGTATCCGCCGCCTGCAGGGCGCTCGCCCCCAGGGTCGCGGCCGCCAGGGCGGTAGGGAGAAGGATCTTCTTGAACAGGTTTTTTTTCATCAGGAATGCTCCAGGATAGTAAATCGAACGGTTACGCCCCGGCGGTATGCCGAAGCCGTGACGATTCTCGTAGGCTGATGTTGCCCGGTCCCGGTTTGCACCACTATTCGGAGAAGCACCCCCCGGCATACGTCAAATGACGTATGCCGGGGGGTGCTGGGCGCAACTCCTGCACCCGTCGGTCATCCGAAATCAATATAGATACACCGCTCCGGCCAGTGGTGCGGCATCGTTGTCTTGATCCAGACTTGAGTTCGACGAAGCCTCTCTTGGTGCACCGACCACTAGTGTTTCGCCATCATAAGACAAAGCGATCACATCCCCGAAACCGTCTGTTTCCAGATCAAGGCCTCCAAATTCACCATAATCATGTTCAACGTATGCATCGTCAGTATTCATCACTTTTATATATGCGTGTTGGACCCAGGTTGTCGGGTCCTGCCGCCTGAACAGATAGACAGCTCCAGAATCCGAGGCTGAGTTATCCGTCTGATCGCCATTGATGCCAATAGCATTGGAATCATCTCCCTTTGCACTTACAGCCAACAAGCTTCCGTCAGAAGAGAGCGAGACCTTCCATCCAAACAGGTCATTATTCTCTACAACTGAGGCCTTAAAATAGGTTTCTTGCGACCAGCTAGAACTGGTACGTTTAAAGAGGTAAGCCGCGCCTGCCTCAATAAGGCCGTTGTAGGTGTCGCCAATGTTAATCGTTGAAGAATATGACGCCTCACCATAAGCGCCTACAGCCAAGAAATTGCCATCGGCTGATAACGCGACATCACATCCAAAATAGTCCAACCTATCTGCGTTATTCGCAGTAATGATTGTTTGTTGATTCCAAGAATCCCCTTCGGATACAAACAGGTATACCGCGCCTGTTCTGGTAGTATCTCGCGGTGCCCGTTGCGCACCGACTGCCAGAGTGGAGCCATCGCTTGAAAGGTGTAAAGCGTTCGCGAATTGATTACCCGCAGTATTATCGGATGCCTTGATGTAAGCCTGCTGCCTCCACTCTGTATTGCTTCTGATGAATATATATGCCGCACCTGAATACTCAGCTGAATTGTCAGACTGATCACCATTTATACCAGCCGCATTCGAAGATTCATATGGAGCCGCCACAGCAAGAACGTCACCCGTTGCAAAAAGAGAAAGATCCGCGCCAAATCCATCTCTCATCTCTCCATTGGATGCCATAACAATGGCCTGACGACTCCAATCCTGATCATCGCGAATATAGATAAATACAGCTCCTTTTTGAGCATCGCCATCCGTATCTGTATAGCCCGTTATCGCCAATGTGGCAGCATCACTTGAAATCGAAATATAAGGGGAAAACTCGGCATTTTGAGGCGCTGTTATCTCAGCCAGCAGGTCACTATGGCCGTCTCTCAACTCATACAAATAGAGCGAACCCGATCCATTTATCACCGCCAACGTCGACCCATCCCCGGACACTGCAACACCGTAACCAAATTGTTGATACGAATTGATATTGGGTTCTTTTAGATAACCGATAATATCGAGCATCAGCTCGGCAACCGCAATGGGTTCAGAATCACTGCAATACCCAGCGCTATTGCAGGCCTGAACGATATAGCGGGCTTCAGACCAATTCATTAAGTGCGCTGACACATTCTCGTTTACAGAGGTTGTATTGATATCGTTACCGATCTGGCTGTAGCCGGAGATCCCATCGGGATTTTTAAGTAGCTTGTAATGATCCGCATCAACTTCGTTCCACGAAAAAACAAGACTTTTAAGTCCACCCACGCTGACGCCTAGCGTGACTTGATCAGGAAGGCAACTGATCAGAACATCGACATCCACCCCCGCAATGATGCCGGTTGGCTCCGGGATAGAACAAACCTGATCGCTTGATTGATTGGCGATTGAGACTTCATAGCTTGCTCCATCTACCAGTGAAGTAGCAAAGGTGAATCGTCCATTAGCGGTGACGGCAAGACTGTCTGTGCTATTAACCCGGCCGTTAAATACAGAGATCGCTATGCGGCGTATGCAATCTTTTGGTGTTCAAAATACTTGCGAACCCGTCCAGGAGTT
>JBEVVH010000074.1:0-15164 GCA_040507245.1 Candidatus Thiodiazotropha sp. | reverse complement strand
GGCGCCTACGGCTCGTCGGGTTTCCAGTATCGCCTCGCGACTACCGGGGACTACCAGCCTTCGCTTCGCTTTCCCTGGCTGGCAGCGGATGCATTCTTACCCTTGGTAAGGTCATATTGCTGAATCGGTTGAATTGCATATTCATTCAACAGATCTTCCCACGATTTCAATCCAGGATTCTTCCAGTTTCCATAAGCCTTTCTGATTGTCACAACCCCGTATTTGGCCACTTCGCTAAGAACGTCCTCAAACTTAGAAGCAGGGGCATTTTCCGCATCTATAAACAGTGCGATTTTTTGTTTCAAATCATTCATGTCAGTACTTATCCAATGCTCCGGTATCCATTAAGTAACAAAAATTTGTCTGATATTTCCATTCTGGCATCAGGTATTGCCGCAATCCGAGGAAACTTTCAACTCGTTCCCACGCTCTGCGTGGGAATGCATACTTGAGCCAGACAGTATCTCCCGGTCTGTGATGGGGACTCGACCCGGGGTATGCGTTCCCACGCGGAGCATGGGAACGAATGTTGGATAGGGAAAAATCCTCAGCCCTGATAGCGCAGACTGTATCGCCGCAGAAATCCCACGAACTCCTGCAGGGCTTCGATACCACTGGCTTCAGCCTGGGCGCACCATTGGGTCAGCGCCTCGAGACGTTTGTCATGGCTCGAGGCCTGTTGCTCCCAGATCTTCTGCAGCCTGACCTTGTACTGATAAACCATCTCCAGGACCCGGTTGTCGTCTAGGATGTCACTGAGCAGTTTGCGATCGCGTTCCGTGAGCAGCATCGCATCCCGGCGCACCAGTCTCAAAGCCTTGCGATATACCCTTCTGAGGCGACGGTCAGCACGGCGAATCTCGATTCGAAACACCGGTTTCAGAACCCGCCTCCGGTAATCGGTCAACAGCTGCAGCCGATTGACCGTCAGGGCCTTGATCGCCTCCACATCGAGTTGTGGACGCTCATCGACGAAACCCCGTTTGGGTGCCACCTTGAGCACCCTGGCGAGGCGCAGGTAGGTGAACAGTTTGATATACATCCAGCCGATATCGAATTCGAACCAGCGGTTGGAGAGTTTGGCGGAACTGCCAAAGGCGTGGTGGTTGTTATGCAGTTCCTCTCCGCCGATGAGTATGCCCCAGGGCAGCAGGTTGGTGGCCGCATTGGGAATTTCGAAATTGCGATAACCCCAGTAGTGACCCAGGCCGTTGACCACACCGGCGGCCCAGAACGGAATCCATACCATCTGCACCGCCCAGATCGTCAACCCAATGGGGCCGAGGGTAATCAGTTCGATCAGCAGCAGCAGGGATATACCGACAAAGTTGTGGCGCTGGTAGAGATGGCGTTCCAACCAATCGTCAGGGGTGCCTTTACCATAGCGTTCCAGGGTCTCACGGTTTTCCGCCTCCGTGCGATAGAGTTCCGCGCCCTGCCAGAGCACCTTGCCAAGTCCCCGGGTCTGCGGGCTGTGGGGATCTTCATCGGTTTCACAACGGGCGTGATGCTTGCGATGGATCGCCACCCATTCCCGGGTCACCATGCCGGTGGTCAGCCACAACCAGAAGCGAAAAAAATGGCTCAGGATGGGGTGCAGGTCCAGCGCCCGGTGGGCCTGATGGCGATGTAGAAAAACAGTCACCGAAACGATCGTGATGTGCGTCAGGATGAAGGTGAGCAGCAGATATTGGGACAGGGATAAGTCGAACAACCCGTTGAAGATCATTGGTTAACCTCGGAGACAGGAACCTTGTCCTGTCTGCATGCATGGGTCACTGAAATCCCGACGAACCGGCAGTCAGGAGGGGAACAACCACTGTGCGAGCATTGCCAGGCATCTAGCAGGCGGTTGAAATTCTACTCAGACGCTACGATCCTGCGTTGAATCCCGCCTCAAAATGCTTATTGACTTCAGTAAACTGCACTTTTCCGGCGGTTTTCGTCTTGTCTCGCACTCGTCTGAGCGAATTCCAACAGCCCGCCAGGCGTTCCGCAAAACCGGCAGGCGCGCGATTGGGTCGATCTTCAAAGATTACACCAGCCCTGGGGTTCTTGCACGATGGCCGGGAAGCAAAAGCCCGGTGGTCAATGTGGCTGAATCAGCCGCGACAGTCTCTGCGCATCGTTCACGATCACCGCCCCCCGCCGGGTGGAGACGGCGCCACTGGCCACGAAACCCTGGATCAACCGTGCTATCACCTCCCGGGTGGTGCCCAGGTGCGCCCCCAATTCCTGCTGGGTCATCTGCAACACCCCGTCGGCCGAGGCATTTGAGAGGATGAAATTGGCCAGACGCTGATCCAGGTTGCAGGCATGTACCTGCTCCAGTTCATCCATGAGGCGAAACACCAGCCCCGACAGAGCCTTCACGGTAAGGTTCTGTACCGAAGCCTCCTGCTCGAACAGCCGGCGATAGAGAGCTCCGGGAATCACCTCCACCCGGGTCTCCCGGTCTGCCTCCACCCAGGCCGGATAGCGCAGATCATTGAACAGGCAGTTGAGCGCCAGCACACAGGTCTCCCCGGGGCGAATGAAATAGAGCGTCGCCTCGCTGCCCTGGGGCGTGTAGGTGAACACCCGCAGACGGCCCTGGGTGACCAGATAGGCACCGGACACGGGCTGTCCCTTGTAGATCACCGGAGTGGGTCGCTCGAAGTGTTTTCGAATCACACCGGACTGCAACAGCGCCTGCCCCCCGGGCGAAAGGTTGAGTACGCTTTCGGACATGCAGACTCCCGTGTCATGATCGCGGCGCGTTGCTGGAAACGCGAAAGCCTCCATCATAGAGCTAACCCCCCCGAGACGTCGACTCAGTTATCGTCGATTCAGTTGTCGTCGACTCACTTAGCGTCGAACCAGCCATTCCCTGCTCTTCCGCCCTGATTCGAGCCTGACTCATCCGCGACTGCAGCGTGTCGCTGCTCAAGGCCCGCAGGAACGAGACCAGATCCGCCACCTTGTCATCGCTGAGCGCTGGACCATCCAGCCGGGTCATCACCTTGAGATCATCCGCCCATACCAGGTAGGGTCCGGTCATGCCCAGCTGGACACTGGACATGATCCGCACCACCTCGGCAAGGTCATTCACCGAGCCATTGTGCAGCCAGGGTCCGGTGAGGGCCACATTACGCAACGAAGGCACCCGCCAACTGCCCCGTCCACTGTCTGTTGAAGCGGCTCCGCTGTCACGGGTCAGGCGGTAGCGCGTCTCATAAGGGGTTGGATAGATGGGAAAGATGCGCATCGGAGCCCGGTCGTCGAACAGGCTCGCGCCACTGAAATTGGGTCCAAAATGACAATTGGTGCAGCCAATTGACTGGAACAGGGCCATGCCCCGCAGCTGCTGACTATCCAATGCCTGCAGATCACCGCGAACAAACCGATCGTAGGGGGTGTCCGGGGTGATCAGGGTACGTTCGTAACTGGCGATTGCCTGAGCAAGCCGCGCGGCGTTGATCCCGCCGTTCTCGCCAAAGGCCTGGGCGAACAGGGCCGGGTAGTCCGGGTCCTGGCGCACCCGTTCGACGACCAGATCGAGTGACGGCATGCCCATTTCGAGGGGATTGAGCAGCGGTCCCAGGGCCTGTTCCTCCAGGGAGCGGGCCCGACCATCCCAGAACAGCACCGACTGAAAAGCGGCATTCCATACCGTGGGCGCATTGCGACTGCCAGTCTGTCCCCCAATACCCAGGGATGTGGCCCGGCCATCATCACCGCTGCCTGACAGAACATCATGACAGGAGCTGCAGGAGAGGCTGCCATCCAGGGACAGACGGGGGTCGAAGAAGAGGCGTTCACCGAGTCTGATCTTGGCCTCTGTGAGAGGATTGTCCACCGGTGTGGGCGCCTGCCCGGGCAGGGCCTGCCAGACGTACACGCTACCTGCATCAGAGTGGATCGGTCTGTCAGCAGCATCACTCTGTGAAACCGGCAGCGGTTGCCAAACGAAGCGCTTTGATCCCAGCAGACCGAGCAGAGGATCGGGTTTTCCCTCCACGGGTTTGATCGGCGGCTTCACGATCAGCGGATCGATCACCACTCCGGGAAACCGGGAAACACTAAGTATGATCAGCAGCTTCAGGGCGAAGGCCAGGATACCGGTTCCCAGTGCGGTGGCCAGCAGCCACTGCCGCCCCATGGCCAAACCGCCATTCGGGGCCAGGTCGTAACGCACCATGGCGAGCAACACGAGAGACCCGACAAATACCGCGATCACCGCGACCAGGATCAGATTCATCGCTATAACTCCTGGCCACGGACGCAGGTTCAGCGCACCGCCGAGCCTACGCCCATGGCGTGTGTCTGAGGTTACTCGGCGTGGCGCTGAAAAAAGGTATCGCCCGGGGTCACGGTCGTCACTTCGGTGATCGAATCGAAGGGCAGTCCCACCCTTTCGTGCGCCCGCCGGACCGACTCCGCATCCGGCGCCATGGTGAAACAGAAGGCGCGGGCCGCCTCGTAACTCAAATGAATCCGCAACGGTACCACCCCCTCCTCGAGACAGGCGGCCTCATAGCGTGAATAGAAGATCTCAAACTGCTCCCGGGTCAGGCCTCCCGGAAAGGTTTCACTGCCCTGGTCGTGGGTATCGATATAGAACTTCATCGGTTTCATGGTTCACCTTCAGAATGGTTTCACGAAACGCCAAATTACCCTGACAATCTTGCGGGTTCTGTAGCAATTGCTACACATGCCCAAAATTGCTTGATGTTGTGTTTCTCATTCCTCAAAGAAACCGTCTGAATAGGCTATAGTGAGTACACATGCCCTACTCCACGAAACGCAGTTTTTCGCCGTGAATCACCGTACATCCCTGAATCCGCAGACACGACTCAAAGAAGCCTTGATACGAGGTGCGATCTGGGCCTTCATCGGCCTGCTGTATGCGATGCTTTTTGTAATTCTTGCCGGGTTTTCTGAGCACTGGCACCTGCCCATCGCCCCCTATCTATTCGCCGGCGTCCTGGCCGGCACCCTGGGCGCCCTGATCTACAGCAGCATGCGACTGTCGGTGCTCATGACCATCATCATTGCGCCGATTTCGCTGTTCTATTTCATGTTTTCCGAGAAGCCGGTAAACATGCCCGTGTTACTGCTGGTGGTCACCGCGGTGGGTGCGTTCATCGGCGCGTTGTACGGTTTTTTCTCGCTCGGTTCCAGGGTCTACCGGGCAGACGCGAAAACCCTTGCGGGATTCAGTGCCGGTTGGCTGGCCGCGCTGGGTTACCTGCTGCTGTCCGGTATCACAGGCGCCCAGCCGGTCAGTCTGGTGGTGGCGGTGATGTGTCCGATTACCGGGATCATCTATGTACTCCTGGTCCCCTCCTTTATCAGGATGTACGACAATCTGTTGCCCCCGGTGGGTGACGGCCTGATGGCCGGTATCGGGGTATCCGGTTTCATTTCTCTGAGCCTGTTCATCATGACCAGCAGCATCGACACGGATATGGCAGGCCCCCTGCTCCCCACCCTGGATTGGATTCACGCACAGATGGGTGGGGCGATTGTCGGCGGCATCCTGGGAGGCGGACTGGCCGGGGTATTGTCCGGTCTGCTGTTGACCGACTGGCAGGACCTGTAAGGCCTTTCGCCACACGTCACATGGTGTGTTGGCGTTTCACCGTGGGTTGCATCGCAACGCTGCATTGCTTACCACACGGGGGGATAGGAGAAGCGCCTGGAGGGTTATGCATTGTCCCGTAGTGCGGCGCATTCTGCCGGATCCCGGGTGCAGCGAAGCGAAACCCGGGAACGCCCCCCGCAGCCCCAACGTTCCCGAATTCCCCGATGCTCACTCTGGGATCGCGCCCTATGAGTAGCATTTCAACAGCTTGTTAGGATAAATTCGCGACATTAACGCCTGAAAATCCAGACCACTCCGCACCTCCGGTGCAGGCAGCCCCAAGAGCACCCAATACCATGTCAGCCACCGCCAAAATCAGCCTCTATGCCCTGACCGTTTTCCTAAGCTCCGCCCTGCTGCTGGTTCTGGAAGTGGTGGCGGGCCGCCTGATCGCACCCTATGTGGGGGTTTCCCTCTACACCTGGACCTCGGTGATCGGGGTGATCCTAGCGGGTCTCTCCCTGGGCAACTGGCTGGGTGGTGTCTGGGCAGACCGCAACGCTGGAGAAGCGGCAGCGGGTTACACCCTGATTGGTTCCGCACTGGCCACCCTGGGCATCCCCCTGATCCTCACCCTGGTCGCACCGGGCATCCAGAATGGTGAGTGGAGCCTGCTCTCAGCCAGCCTGTTGCTGGTGCTGACCCTGTTTTTCCTTCCGGCGCTGCTGCTCGGCATCGTCACCCCGATCCTCACCACCCTGGCGCTGCACCTTTCCAGCCGCACCGGACACATTGTCGGCATGATGCATGCGCTGGCCGCAGTGGGCAGCATCTTCGGAACCTTCATGACCGGTTTCTGGCTGATCCAGAGCTTTGGCACCCACACCGTGATCCTCAGCGCGGCACTGACCCTGGCGCTGCTCACCCTGCCCCTGATGCGGGGGCACCGGTTACGCGCGATACCTGGCCTGGCGATCATCGCGGTGATACTTCTGACCCTGACCGGGGTACGCAACGGCCTGAACTCCCCCTGCGACCGGGAGAGCGCCTACTTCTGTATCCGGGTGGTAGACGAATCCTGGGAGATGCCCCCAGGACAGCTCAAGTCTCTGGTGCTCGACCACCTGCTTCATGGCAGCAATCACAGTGGCGATGCCCGGGTACTGGTAGCCCCGTACGTACAGCTGATGGATGAATTGACCCTGGCACACTTCGGCGAGCAGTCACCCGCGTCTTTTTTCTTCATCGGCGGAGGCGCCTACACCCTGCCCCGGGCGGTGAGCACCCTGTACCCGCAGGCGGCGGTCACCGTGGCGGAGCTCGACCCGGTGGTCACCGAGGTGGCCGAACAGCAGCTGTTCCTCGAGCCTCAGGGCATGCAGGTACGCCACGAGGATGCGCGGGTCGCACTGCAGCGGATCCCGGATGCCCGCTTCGATGTGATCGTCGCCGATGCCTTTCACGACATTGCGATCCCCCCCATCTGGTCACCCGGGAGATGGCGCAACTGGTGGCCAAACGGCTGACCGATGACGGAATCTATCTGCTCAACATCGTGGATGCCTTTCCCGATGCCCGGCTGGTGAAGTCTCTGGTGAAAACCCTGCATGGGGTATTCCCTGTGGTGGATATCTGGCTCGATCAGATTCCCGACGAACCTACCCGCGCCACCTATGTGGTCTCCGCCGGACAGCGTGATGACCTACCCCCGCAGATCATTGCCCAACGGGGCCTGGCGCGATCCTGGCTGAAGGTGACTGAACCGGTGTTGGCAACCGGCACGCCCCTGGCCAGCCTGCCGGTGCTGGAGGACGACCACGTGCCGGTGGAACGGCTGATGGCCAACCTGTTTCTCACCCGCCTGGGTCAATAGGGTTGTTACCCGCTACGGAGCCAGGGATTATGTTTTGCGGGTCACACGCATCGGCGACTGACTCGGCAAACCCGATCAATCGTTACAGTGTGATGACTCGCGCGAACAGGATATCAACCGGTAGGTCGGGTTAGCGAACCGTGATCCCGTGTCGGGTTACGCTGCGCTAACCCGACCTACGGAAGCCACCGCGGCTACCGCTGTTTAGTTCCTCTACGAAACACTAACATCCCCAACTGCCCAGGCGTTTACGATTAACTGCATATCCAACGCAGATCGACCCCGTAATCATCGAGACTCTCCGGAGGCAGAGCCACGGCCAGTTTGAGACTGCCCGCCGCGACGGTTTCCCGGGTGAGCCGCTCCTCTCGACGCCGCTCGGCGTCTTTACGATCCTTGGGCAGGCCCGGGTATGGCAGGCCTTCCGGCTGCCAACCGTGAATCTGCAGACGCAGTGCACTGGGTTTGGCGGGATGTCTCAGGATCAGGCTCAGCGGCATGCAGGGTTTCACCCCCGGATGCAGCCCGATCCAGGGTTCGAATTCCCGCAGGCGTATGGCACACAGCCGCACCACGCCCTGCCCGTCCGTCTCCTCGCGCAACGGCAGGGAAAACCCGTTCCATTCGACATTCCATTCGGAAAACGCCTGCTGCGGGGTGCCGTCGATGGGTCTGAGCAACACCTGCCAGCGTGCCGTGCTGGCATCCACCCAGCGAGATCCACCCTGTTCCTGTCCCTCCGCATCCCCCCCCACCAGGGGCCAGAACTCCAGGGCCCGCTCAAGCTCAAGCTGACAACCCTCGAATGAGACCTTCCAGCGGGTACGCGCAGGATCCAGCATCAAACAGCGTTCCAGGGACGGCCCCAATCCCAACCCGATCTGCTGTAGATCAACACACACCTGCTGTAGGTCCTGCCTGAGAAAGAAAGGCAGCGCGAATCGCCGGTGCAGGGTATCGCCCCAATCCAGCAGATCCGGCGTAACATCCTGGCGGGACAACATCGCCACCAGGGCTCGCAACAACAGCCCCAGGGCGGTGGAGCGCTCCGCACTGCCGGCCATGCGGAAGGCGCGGAACTCCACCAGGCCCAGGCAACCCCGACCGGGCAGATAGGGATTCCAGAGTTTCTCGATATTCAGGTCGGAACGGTGGGCATTGCCCGAGGGATCGATGAGAAACGGGGCCAGACTGCGCCACAGGAATTCGGAATCCGGGTCCTTCTCATGCTTGAGCAGGTGCAGTGCCAGACGCAGTTCATGAAACAGATTTCGCAATCCCTCGTCCGGCCGGGGGGACTGGCTGGTGCCGCCGAGGTAATCCGGGGCAAACCAATAGGAGAGTGCGGGATGGGCCACCCAGTAACGGATCAAACGAGGCAGCAGATGGCGGTTAGTCAGGAAAGGACTGAGATTGGGAGTGCGGCCACCCAGGGTCAGCTGGCCACCGCCGCCACTGTCCGATTCGACACCGTTGTACTGCAGCCGGTAGGTTGAAAGCCCCACCTTTTCGCAGACACCGAACAGTTCCCGGCTGGCGGCATAAAACTGGCGGCTGCCGGGATAGGGGGCCTGATTGATCTCGATGACGGCCGGATCCGGTGTCAAGGTGGTCCAGACCACGGTCTCATCCACCGGTGGCGGGTAGCCCTGAAGTATCAACCCGGGAAGATATTTGGCGGCCGGCTCCAACACCTCCAGGAAGCGCCGGAACATGCGCACGTCGGGGAACGCAGGCAACTCCAGGATCGCACAATCCACGCCTTCATGACCGGTATGGGGCCCCAGAGCCAGCAGGTACTCCCCCCGGGCAGCCAATTCGTCCTCCAGTCCCGAGGGGGGTATGGGATGTTCGTGGCGCGACTCCCGGGACCATCGAGCCAGTTCCTCCTCGCCGTGCATCAGGGGTTTGTCGTCCACGCGGAACACCAGGCGGTGGGGCAGACTGCCCTGGCACTTGAAGGGGTGGGTCGACCAGCCTTTCATGGCAATACCGTGCAACAGGTGATCCATGAACGCGAGTAGCCGTTCCGGTGGCAGCGCCGGGAGTTCCTCGTCGAGAGGATCATGGGAACCCTGCCAAAGGGGTTTTCCGTCCCTCGAGGCATAGAGTCCCAGGGACCAGCGGGGCAAGGGTTCACCGGGATACTGACGACCCAGCGTACGCAGCACCAGCCCCCCCGGATGCCGTTCCAGCAGGTGCCGCATCAGCCGCTGCGCCAGAATCTCCTTTTCCCCCCCCAGTGCCTCGGAAAGCCATTCGGGCTGTTCCGAATTGCGCAGCGTGAAGGTCGGCTCGGCGCCGATCCACAAGCCGGGCAGGATCGCCTCGATACGCTCATCCAGTGAGCTGATTTCCTGCTGTAAGGTATCGGAAGAAGCGCTGACTGCTGACACGGAATCCCCTGAACGAAAGATGACTTGAAACCCCTCTGCAAAGGGCTGATCGGCATACCGTTTCCCTACCCGCCGGAAGCGTCCCTGACGCTACACTACACCGGCAGTCATTCGCCGGACCAGTCCGAATGCACGAACCCGCGCTCCGGGTGATCCACCCGTTCGTAGGTATGTGCACCGAAGGCATCCCGTTGTGCCTGGATGAGATTCTGCGGCAGCCTCTGGGTACGGTAACTGTCGAAATAGTTGAGGCAGGCACTCATCACCGGCAGGGGAATACCGGCGGATACCGACGCCTGAATCACCCGTCGCCAGGCGCCCTGAAGACCCATCAACTGACCACTGATGGCCGAACTCATCATCAGGTTGGCCGGCTCCTCCCCCGCATAGGCCTCGCGAATGGTGTCCAGCAGGCGGGCGCGGATGATGCAGCCCCCTTTCCAGATGCGCGCCATCTCGCCCAGATCGACGGACCAGCCGTAACGCTCGGAGGCACTGCGGATCAGGGCCATGCCCTGTGCATAGGCGGTGATCCGCGAAGCGTAGATTGCACCGTGCAGGTCCGCGATCAAGCTGTCCGGATCCGACGCCAGTCCCGGGCTGTCTCCTCCCAACTGTGCCGAGGCGGCCACCCGCTCCTGCTTCAGGGAGGACAACACCCGGGCATCCACGGCTGCGGAGATCCCGGGCACCGCAACGCCCTGCTCCAGAGCGGCCTGTACCGTCCAGCGGCCGGTGCCTTTCTGTCCCGCCTTGTCCATCACCTGGGCCACCAGGGGTGTCCCCGTTTCTCGATCAATCACCTTCATGACCTGGGCGGACAGCTCCACCAGAAACGACTCCATGGGTCCCTGGTTCCAGGTATCGAACACCTCCGCCATGGCCGGTTCATCCATGCCCAGCCCACGCCGCATCACATCGTAGACTTCGGCCAGCAGCTGCATGTCGGCGTATTCGATGCCGTTGTGCACCATCTTCACGAAATGTCCCGCCCCGTCCGGTCCTACATGAGTCACGCACGCGCCCGCATCGGTCTGCGCGGTGATCGCCTCGAACACACTGCGGATCTCCGCGTAGGATTCGGGGGAACCGCCTGGCATCATGGACGGCCCGTGACGGGCTCCCTCCTCGCCCCCCGAGATTCCGACACCGACGTAGTGCAGTCCCTGATCACGCAGCCGGCGCTCGCGCCGCTGGGTGTCCTCGAACCAGGAGTTGCCCCCATCCATGACGATGTCGCCGGGTTCCAACAGGGGTTGCAGCTGTTCCAGCACCTGATCCACCGGGCTGCCGGCCTTAATCATCAGCAACACCCGCCGGGGACGTTCCAGCAGAGCGATGAATTCGGCCAGTTCCGCAGCACCGCCGAAACGCTTGCCCGCATGCTCTGCAAGGAAAGCTTCGGTCACTTCTGAGCGCCGGTTCCAGACCGCCACCGGGAAACCCTTCTCCTCCATGTTGAGGGCCAGGTTGCGTCCCATGACGCCAAGACCGATGAGCCCGATATGGAACTGTTTTGCATCCGACATGATGGTTACCTTTAGATGAGCTTGACGGTGCTGCCTTCCGTTGTGACTGGTGACACTGGGTTACAGGGGACGATCCTTGGGCAGTGAACGGGCGGCCTGTCGATCGAGGATCCAGTCCCCCTCCCGGGCCAGCGAGGCCGGTACACTGCCGTCCATCAGGGCCCAGCGCACTGCGTCAGCTTTGTCTTCACCCTGTGCCATCACCAGTACGTGACGGGCCTGCTGAATCACCGAGGGGGTCACGGTGAGGCGTTGTCGCGGCGGTTTACTGCCGATCACCGGCATCACCCGGCGGCGCTCCTCATCGAGAGCCGCGGAACCGGGAAAGATCGATGCGGTATGACCATCCTCGCCAACCCCGAGCAGCAGGATATCGACTCGCTCCGGCAGGATCGCCTCGTACTCCTGGGCGGCCTTGTCCGGCTCCTCTTCGCCACACATCCGGTAAACGATCACCCCCTCGGGTGGGGCTCCGTGAAACAGGGAGTCCATCACCGTGAAGGCATTGCTCTGGGGCGTGTTCACCGGCACGCAGCGTTCATCACCGAAATAGATCCGGATCCTCGACCAGGGGATATCGGAACGCTGCGCCAGACGCCGATAGACCGGCAACGGCGTACCGCCACCGGCGAGCATCAGGTGACAGTGTTCCGAGGTTTCGAGCACGCTTTTCAGCTTCTCGACGATCCACGCCTCGGCGCGCTCAGAAAAATCGGCTTCATCCACAATCAATCTTGCTTGGCTCATTCGCTGATCTCCCGCCATTGGCGACTGTATCGGTCCATGAGATTTTCGGCTTCGCCCGGGCCTTCACTGCCCTCGGCGTAAAATTGGGGTTGCCTCTTCGTCTCCGCTTCCCAGGACTCGAGGATCGGGCTGACAAAGCGCCAGGCGTGTTCCACTTCATCGCGCCGGGCGAACAGGGTCGCATCGCCCTTGATCGCATCCAACAGCAGGCGCTCATAGGCATCTTTGATAGGGTGGTTGTAGGTCTCGGAATAACTGAAGTCCATTTCCACCCCGCCCACATCCAACACGTCTCCGGGCTTTTTACTACTGATCTTGAGGGACATGCCCTCATCCGGCTGAATCCGGATGGAGAGCACATTGGGTTCCAGTTCCTGGCAGATGTCGTCGCGCCCGAACAGGCACAGCGGCACCGGACGAAACACCACCGAGATCTCGGTCATGCGCCGCGCAAGCTGCTTGCCGACCCGCAGGAAGAACGGCACCCCCTGCCAGCGCCAGTTGTCGATATAGCACTTGATCGCGGCATAGGTAGGGGTACGGGATCGGGGATCCACATTCTCCTCGTCACGATATCCGCGGTACTGGCCAAACACCACGTGGTTGGACACTTCCCGCCCCATGAGCGGCCGCAGGCCGCGCAACACCTCGACCCGCTTGTCCCGGATATCATCCGCAGAGAACGACACCGGGGGTTCCATGGCGCAGAGCGACAACACCTGCAGCAGATGGCTCTGCACCATGTCGCGCAGGACGCCGGTTTTGTCATAGAAGCGTCCGCGACCCTCGACGCCGATGGACTCCGCCGCGGTGATCTGGATATGGTCGATGTGTTTGCGATTCCAGAGGGGTTCGAAGATGGTATTTCCGAGGCGGGCGACGAGGATGTTCTGCACCGTCTCCTTGCCCAGATAGTGATCGATTCGGTAAACCTGATCTTCCTGCAGAATCTCTCCGACCACCCGGTTCAGATCCATGGCGGACTCGAGATCCCGTCCGTAAGGTTTTTCCATGATCACCCGGGTCCAGGGAGCATGCGCACCGCTTTCGCCGAGGAGTCCCGCCTCGCTCAGCCGGTGCAGGATGATCGGCGCCGCGGAAGGCGGGGTTGCAAGGTAGAACAGCCGGTTACCCTCACTGCCAATCTGCTCCTCCAGACGTTCCAGGGTATCCCGCAGCCGATTGTAACCCTCAGGATCCTCGAAGTTACCCTCCACGTAGGCAATACGCTGGCTGAACTGTTGCCACAACGCCTGATCCACCGGTTTCGAGCGGGAGTACTTCTCCACCGACTCGAGCAGCATGTTTCTATACGCCTCGTGAGTCTCGGGTGAACGGCTGTAGCCGATCACCGCAAATCGCTCATCCAGCGCCTTTTCCCGGGTCAGATTGTATAGCGCCGGCAGAAGTTTGCGCCGGGTCAGATCCCCGGCGGCGCCGAATATCACCAGGCTGCAGGGTTCGAGCATGTCGGCCTGCAGAAACAGCTCGTTCTGGCTCAGGCACTGCTGGATTGAAAAATCGGGCTGCATCTTGACGGCTTCCTTCACGGTTTTTGTTCAGTTGTACAGGCGCCGGCCTGCCGTGCGGGACCCAATCACGGGAGCCCCGATCCTCTCTGTTAGGTTTTATACCATTCCCGGTTGCAGCTTGTTAACAGGCTGATGCAATTCCCTGGCAGCTCGGATCACTACCCGCTCAGACCCTCATCCTGGGTAAATGCCACTGTTCAGGCGGGGTGACAACGGGTTTCTCGATCAATCACATTGCTACCCCGGACTTCTGCTGATTAATTTTTCACCGCAATACGGTTATACTTGCCGATTCGGACGATCAGGGCCTGTCAACGCCAAGCCATTACATACTGCAGGTATTGGTGATATCGGGCCCCAGTAATTTTGCGAAACGTTGGTCAATAAGGATGCGACCAGGAGTCTTCGTATCGGCTGGACCGGAGTTGTCCGACGCGCACCGTGTCATCCTTGCAGGTCCGCAACCAACCGATCGACTCCCGAACTAAAACCACGCATCCGATTTCTTTATTTAGTTCCGTTTCTCCACATATTCATTCAGGTAAAACACATTGCAGCAAGCTCTCAAAGTGGGCGTTTTTGTCGACGCCGAAAATGTACGCTACAACGGCGGCTACCAACTCCGTTATGATGTTTTAAGAATGTTCGCAGGTCGATACGGTAGCACCCCGCTACGCCTGAACACATACATCGCCTTTGACCAGGAGCGGGCCAAAGAGGATCCGGAGTACCGTCGCCGCGCACATGCCTACCAGCAGATGGTTCGCGACTATGGCTGGAAGGTCATTGTAAAGAATGTCCGCCGCTACACGGATGACGAGGGAAACGTCACCACCAAGGCAAACGCGGATCTGGATATGGCGGTTGATGCAATGCTGCAATCCGAGAAACTCGACCTGTTGCTGATGGTCACCGGTGACGGGGATTTTCTGCAGGTGGTGACCGCTCTTCAGGATCGGGGCTGTCGGGTGGAACTGTTGGGTTTTCGTAACGTATCCCAGGAATTGCGCCGCCAGGTGGATGACTACTACTCGGGGTTCCTGATTCCCGATCTGCTGCCGATCTCCTACGAACCGCGCAACGAGTGGGGCCAGCCCGGCTCCTGCGTGCGCGGGGTCTGCTCCAAGTGGTTTCCGGAAAAGGGCTATGGATTCCTGCGCTTCATCAAACGCCTCGATCCGAATCTGTGGATCATCGATCCCCGTCAGGAGGGATCGCCCTACGAAAGCGTGTTCTGCCATGTCAACGAACTGGCTGACGAAGTCACCGACGAGGTGATGCTGAACCGGGATTCGATCCTCGAGTTCTATATCGAAAAAAGCGATAAGGATGAGGGTCTGGTGGCCAATAACGTGCGCCTGGTGCCCAGCTACGGCGCCAGCGGTCTCTAGTGTGGTGTCCTAAATTAATCCTATGTTTTAACAGCGATCCTGGCAAGCGAGTCTTCGATCTCATGAAAGATTTTGGGACATCCAAGTCCACCAAAATCGATTCGATCTTTGACAGCCTATTAGTGCCCCG
>JBEVVH010000073.1:0-15197 GCA_040507245.1 Candidatus Thiodiazotropha sp. | reverse complement strand
TTTCCATGTCGAATTGTATTTTGTCTTTCATGTATCATCTCTTTTAGCCTAAGTTTATAGAAATGACACAGAATTCTGAACACTACCCAAAAGCCAGAGTATGCTTTATGGTTTAAACAGTGATACTTTTCGATAGCCTCTTCTTTAGTCCGAAAGAAGCCTGTCCATATTTAACTGATATTTTGTAATGGCAAAAAAACAAGGATTGGTACATTTTCACCTTACTTTCACTCGCCATAGGAATGGGAGCATTGGAAGTAGTGGTAAATCTCAACAATGAGGTTGTTCAAGACACAACACAACTCCTTTGGAACCTCGTATTCGTTATACTCAGCACTCTCTGGACATATAACGATGCCGCACATAAAAGCGTGCACAGACCTTTCGATTTTTCCTTTCTTGCCTATATTTTCTGGCCAATTTTCTTCCCGTGGTATCTGATGAGCACCCGAGGCATCGAGGGAGCAGTATTCTTCCTCGGCTTTCTAACACTTTGGGTCGGACCCTGGGTGGCGGGGCTGATTGCATATGCATATTCCGGATGACGTGCCGCTAGTGGGCCAATTCTGCGTTGCACTTCTTGGAATGGGCATCCATTCCCGGCGAAGTGCGCCTTGCCTTGGCCCAGTAGCGGGGCTCTGAGTGTTACCGAATTTACCGAGCGGCCCGTTAGATATGCCCCTGGCAATGAGGAAGCATTGAGCACCAACAGATCTAAGACAAGCTATACCACTTCCAGCAAACGTATCAGGTTCCTGAGTTCGGTGTCTTCTTCGAGGGCGCCTTCCCAGAATGGGTATTCCGGGGCATCGCTGCCGTCTCCGATCACCAGTTTCGAGCGGAAAGCCTCAAGTCCATCGGGTAAGGGATGGGGCTTTGGAATACCGAGGGCCTCGAGTGCCGTCAGGAGTTGCGTTTCCTGTTGCGCGGTGAGGATGCCTGAGCGTGGCTTTTGGGTGGTGTAGGTCCCGGTGTGCACCGAGTAATTTCCCTGATCGTCGATCTCGAGCCGAAAGGCGTACTCCTCTTCACCCACGACCTGATACTTGATCGGCACCATGATTGCCACCCCCTGAGTTGTTGATGATGTGAAACTCTCGGTTTGCCAGTGCATTTTTGTTTGCGTGCGAACATTACCAGTATAAACCCTATTGTTGGGTTGCACAGCGGGTGGGTTGGTGGTGTTTCCCGGGTTCCGCTTCTCTACTCAGGGGTATGCACGGGTAGCCCGGGTGGAGCAGCGCGTAACCCGGGAGATTCGGAGTTCCGAAGGCGGTTCCCGGGTTCCGCTTTGCCGCACCCGGGCTACGTTATATTTAGGGGCTTGTGATTTTTTGTTGTGCTAGAATTTGGTCTGATCGTGTGAATTCTAAAGGAGTGTATTGAATGACTGTTCTTCACTGTTTGCAGGCCGGCTTTCGGGGCTGACAGCGATCCTGTAACCGTTTCGATACGGACTTTCTCGCGCCACGCACCTTTCTTCCCGGCCTGTATGCCGGGATTCCGCAGAATCCCAATCATCTCGCATGCCCGTTTGCGCATGCGGATTTGCCCTTATGCTTTTTTGGGATCGCAGCCATGCCTATTCACAATCTGACCGAACTGGGCTGGAGTCAATTTTTCCAGTCCCAGATCCCCTACGACGAACTCGACAGTCGATACCCGTTTCGGGTGGTTTCCGTACAACGCAACCTGATCGAATGCCTGGGTTTCAATGCCGACCGGCAACCAACACAAATTCCATTATCCACCTATCACTGGCGCAATGATCCACCGGAGGAGCACCCGACCATCGGCGACTGGGTTCTGCTGGACGCGGCGCTTCAGCCACTCACACGGCTCAACCGCAAGTCCCTGATCAAGCGCAGAGGTGCGGGTCGGGAATCCCTGGTACAGCTGATCGCAGCGAACATCGACACCGTCTTCATCGTCACCTCGTGCAACGAGGAATTCAACATCAACCGGATCGAGCGTTACCTCGCGATCGCCGCCGAATCCGGCATCTACCCGGTGGTGGTGCTGACCAAGATCGACCTCTGTCCCGATACAAGCCCTTACCTAGATGCTCTGAACCAGGCGCAGCCAGTACTGAGTGTGGAGAGGGTGAATGCCACGGACGCACAAGGCCTGGGGGTGTTGAGACCCTGGATCGGACCGGGAGACACCGTGGCCCTGCTCGGCTCCTCGGGGGTCGGAAAATCGACCCTCATCAACGGCCTCATGGGTCAATCGGATCAGGCGACTTCATCGATCCGGGAAGCGGACAGCAAGGGCCGTCACACCACCACCTCCCGGAGTCTGCACCTTCTTCCGGAGTCTGCACCTTCTTCCGGATGGGGGACTGCTGATCGACAACCCGGGAATGCGGGAGTTGCAGATCAGTGACAGCGAGACGGGCCTCTCGGCGACCTTCGCCGATATCGAAACACTGGCCTGGCAATGCCGCTTCGGCGATTGCCGGCACGGTTCGGAGCCCGGCTGTGCGGTGATTGCCGCGATCGAGGCGGGGCAACTGGAGCAGCGTCGCCTCGACAACTACCTCAAGCTGCAGTCGGAACAGGCGCGCAACAGCGCATCCCTTGCGCAGCGGCGCTCCAGTGACCGTGCCCTGGGACGTTTCTACAAACAGGCGCTGAAAAGCTCCAAGCGGTTCAAATCCAGGGAGTGACCCTGCTTTCTGGCTGTTAACATGCTCAGGGTATTCATGTGTCTATTCAGGACCGGGAGTAATGAATGAGGATCGTGTTGATGCGCCACGGACGGCCCGACTTCCCGTTGAAGGGCTGGATCCGCGCCCAGGATCTGGCTGAGTTTGCGGTCCGCTACGAAGCCAGTGACATTCAGGATATGCCGCCCGAGGAAGCGGTGGGTCTCGCCAGAAATACGACTCGGGTGGTTGGCAGCGCCCTCCGGCGCAGCCTCGCCTCATCCAAGAGACTCGGTATCCCGGACCCTGGCCAGGATCCGGTATTCAACGAAACCCCGATCCCCCATTTCAGCCGGGGTGGTTTGATCCTTCCGGTGACCGCCTGGGTGGTCCTGCTCCGCCTGCTCTGGTTGCTGGGATACGCAAACAACGGGGAATCCTTGCGGGAGGCGAAACGGCGCGCCACAAAAGCCGCCAAGACCCTGGACGCCCTGGCTCGGGAACATGAGTCGGTGCTGCTGGTAGGTCATGGCATGATGAATCACCTGATCGCGATGGCACTGAGAAAGAGGGG
Source organism: Candidatus Thiodiazotropha sp. (assembly GCA_040507245.1). GTDB lineage: Bacteria > Pseudomonadota > Gammaproteobacteria > Chromatiales > Chromatiaceae > Thiodiazotropha. The sequence continues at coordinate 11,976 of JBEVVH010000073.1, read as the reverse complement.
TTGGCGCGGACCCAACAGACCGGGACAGGGGTTCTGGGGTTACGGAATCTATGAATCCGATGACCGCCCGCAAACCGGCTTCGAGTTCCTGTTCCGACCAGCTGGCCGGGCGGATATTGAACACACCCCGGGTCACCCGTCTGACCCGCAGATCCTGCAGCACCTCACCGGTACGGGTGGCCAGCACCCGTATTCTGAAGTCGGCCTCGTTGGCGCCGCTCCACAGGAAGGGCAGCGAGAAGGTCAGCTCCAGCAGCGGTCCCAGCTCCTCCATGCGGATCATCGCGAGGGTATCGACCCCCTTCGACCAGTACTCGGCGGTCAACTGGGATTCCGCCCGGGCCGACCAGTCAGCGAAGGGCCCGATGCCGCCGGGTGGATCGAGGCTGGAGCAGGGGATTGTTTCGAACACCCGGCGAATCGCGGCTTCGGCCATGCGTTGACGCTTTTCGGGCTCCTTCTGATCCGCCCGCCAGGCGGCTTCGGGCAGTACCGCGAGGGTGCCGAGGCTGCCCCCGTCACAGAGTCCGCCCCGACTCACCGCCGGGTAGGTACTCAGAGTGGTCGATGCGCAACCTGTCAGCAGCATGCCGGTAAACAGAACAGGGAGCACCCTTATCGAAGCGGCCCCGAGGCATCTCCTTTTTGGCACCTTCACAATCTGCAATGTCATGACCACCTCCTGCCTGGATTCGAAGCTTGTAGCAGTGTGCCAGTCGGTATCGGTCGGGTGGAATGACGGGTCATGCAACAACCACCCGGTCGAACCGCTGAGGCTCAGAAACGGTATACCGCCCCGACATAGCCGCCCACCAGGTTGCGTTCCTCGATGATTGGACTGTCGGCGATACCATCACCCAGGCGGCCTACTCCGATGCCGCCGATCAGGTGGGTGCGTTCAGTGAGCGCATAGTCCGCCTGGATCGAGGCGAAAGGTATCGCCGCGGCGTCGCCCTCATAGGCGGCCCGACCCGGCCGCACCTCATCTTCATCCACCCCCACGTAGTAGTCGACGCTATCCTGACTGACCCAGCTGACACCCAGCTCCGGTCTGAGCTGCCAGGCGCCGAAGCTCAGCGGATAGGCATAGCTGGCCACCAATTCCTGCCCTTTGGAACGGCCGCTGACATCTGTGAGAACCTGGCCGTTGAGTTCACCCAGCCCGGTGTCCCAGCGGGCGCTCAGCCCCATGTTGAAACCGGGCTTGCGCTCATCGAGACCGTCAAGCTCATCGTTGTCATCGGGATCGACGGCCAGACCGCCGAATTTTCCCACCAGGTCCAAGGTGAATTGCTCGTCGTCGAGCAGGTGGTATCCGAGGCCCGCGAAGTCGCCCATGCCGCGAAAGAACTCCGGCCCCGGGTTGCCGAGATTGGCGTAGAAACGTTCCCCGCAGTAGGCGACCACCGGAACCAGCACCGCGTAACCGTCCTCCCCGACCAGGGGGTTGCGGCCACCACCCAGGTTACCCCCGACCCACCATTCGCCGGCCTGCACCGATGTATCGCCGAGCAGGCAAATAGCACTCAAAAGAACCGCCATGGCCTTACGGCCCGGATAGGGAATACCGTGAAGTCGTTTGTGTGAATATTGCATGATGTCATCTCCTTGTTGCGTGACACCATCAGGCTAACGGAAGGAGGCGTTTCGCTCTGTAGGGCTGTTGTTGGGAGTTGTTGGTTTATGTAACCGACTGTAGCCCGGCCCGCTCACTCGTCGCCGGCAGGCCAGGCAATGACAAACCGGGCGCCGCCCTCTGCCGTGTTCTCCACCCATGCCTTTCCGTCGTGCCAGCGGGCGATCTGGCTGACGATCGCCAGACCCAGGCCCACTCCGCCGGATTCCCGGTCCCGCGCCGCGTCGAGGCGGGCGAAGGGTTCGAAGATCCGTTCACGCTCCTGCTCCGGCACCCCGCTGCCGTCATCCTCCACCAGGATACGCGCCTCCCCCGCTTCACAGGCGATCCGCAAGGTCACCTGACTGGCCGCGTGGCGGCGGGCATTGCGCAACAGGTTTTTCACCGCGCGGCCCATCAGCCGGGTGTCGAGCGGGGCCTGGATCTGACGATCCCCGGGAGAACTGTTCAGACGGGTGGTGACTCCGGAGAGGTCCTCCTCGGTTTCGATCAGCAGGGCCTGCAGCCAGTCGGTCAGGTAGACCGATTCCAGCACCAGTTCGGGACGTTCCCGGTCGAGCCGGGAGTAGCTGAGGGATTCGCTGACCAGTTCCTCCAGCTCCACGATGTCCTTGCGCATACCCTGTACGTGACGCTGCAGGTCCTCCTCGGCCAGTGGTTCCTCGAGCATGTCGACGCGGAACCGCAACCGCGCGATGGGGGTGCGCAATTCGTGGGATACCGCCCCGGTCAGCTCCCGGTGGGAATGGATCAGGCGTTGCATGCGCTCCGCCATCGCATTGAAGGTGTCCGCCAGGGGTTTCACCGTGGATCCCCGGCGCCGAAGCGTTTGACCCCCCGGTCGAAACGGGAGAGGTCCCGCCACACCGGGCGCACCCACAGGTAGACCGCGAGGGCGATCACCATCGCCAGCACCAGCAGCAGCACCCCGTTGAAATAGCGCAGAATCAGCGGTATTTCGAAGGGACCGGCGCGAAACACCTGGTCGGAATCCGCGATGCGCCGGAAGTAGGTACCGCGCTGCTCCTTCAGGCCAAGAATCACCACCTGTCCGGAGCGGAGCTCATCCAGGCGGTCCTGGGGCAGCTCGGGATCGTCCAGGGGCAGCAGCGCCAGGGGCATCTTGAACAACACCCCCATCTCGCGCAGCAGTTCCGGCCACTCCTCCCGGTCACGGGCCAGGAAACGCCGCTCCAGGAGGTAGAAGATTCCCTCCACGTCGTCGATCTCGTTCTGCTCCCGGCTGGCGCCCAGCGCCAGCATCAGGTAACGGTCCGAGTCCGGCACCTTCTTATAAAATCGGGTCTGTTGCTCATCGTTGATGAACACCAGTTCGCCAAGCAGTAAATCCTCCTGGCGCTGCTTCGCCTCGTCGGGCAGCTGATCCACCGGGTAGAGCCGGATGCCGTGACGGAACTTGGGTTCGAGGGATTCGACCACGTTCCCCCACTCGGATTCTGGCTGCGCGGTGAGGCGTTCCTCGACCAGGTCGTAAACCCCGAACATGGCCCGTTCGTAGTAACCCTGAATGGTGCCGCGCAGGGCGATATCGGGAATCCATACCAACCCCGCGACATACAGCCCGAAGGTGACGAACAGAACCCCGTAGAGGGTCAGATAGAGTCGTGTCATGAGGCATCAGTCCCAGGCATCGGAGACGAACAGGTAGCTGCGTCCGCGCACGGTCTTGATGCGAAACGGGTGGTGGGCGTTGTCCTGGAGTTTCCGGCGCAGCCGCGAGATGCCGATATCCACTGACCGGTCGAGGCCGTCGTAACCGAATCCACGCAGGCTTTTCAGGGCGCTGTCCCGATCCACCACCTTGCCCGCCTGGCTGGCCAACAGCCACAGCAGGTCGAATTCGCCGGTGGACAGTTCGATGGGTTCCCCGCTCAGGGTCACGGTGCGGGCGCGGGCGTCGATGAACAGGTGGCCGAAGTTCAACTGCTCCCCGGGGGTGCCGTTGCCGTGGTTGGCCAGGGTGCGGTAGCGGCGCAGCAGCGACCGCAGGCGGGCCAGCAGCACCCGGGGCTCCACCGGTTTGGTCAGGTAGTCGTCGGCGCCCAACTCCAGGCCGACGACCTCGTCCACATCCTCGTCCCGGGCGGTGAACATGGCGATGGGTCCGTGAAAATCCATGCGCAACTCGCGACAGATGCCGAGGCCGTTGCGCCCCGGCAGGTTCAGATCCAGCACCAGGATGTCCGGATTGAGGTCGCGCACCCATTGTACCGCGGTATCGCCCCAGTGTTCCAGGAAAACCTCGAACTCATAGCGTTCCAGGTACTCCCTGATCAGCCCGGCAAGCTGCACGTCGTCTTCGACCAGCAGCACCCGAGCCATGTCCTGAGAAGGTTCACTCGGCATGGTACTCGTCAGCCTGTCCGCCTGTTGGGTGAGAATATCTTCCCGGCAACGGAACGAGTGGCGCGTCTTCGCAGTCGATCTGACATGGGCCATTCGCGCAGCTTGCGCCGTTTCATTGCCGGGTTAATAACATAACAGCTCGACCGGTCCAATGCTGTAGCGCAGCGTATGCGAGTGTAACACCCTGTAACGGAACGGGCTTGATCAGAAACCATGACACCCACGCGAACCCTGCGGATACAAAGTTTGGTGTTTATCCTGAAAATGCCCTTTAATAGGAATCATCAGACTGTTAATCCCACGGCATGCCGTCCCTGACCGTCCCGCGCGGTTTCCGGTCGTTCAGCGGTCCGGATCACGAACACACTTAGAAGAATCTGAGGAGCGATATGGATCTCACAACCGACTATCTCGGCATGCGACTCACAAACCCCCTCGTCCCCTCCGCTTCCCCCCTGTCGCGCAGCATCGATGACGTGCGCCGCATGGAAGACGCAGGCGCCTCGGCGGTGATCATGTACTCCCTGTTCGAGGAGGCGGTCACCGCGGAAGAGGAGACCATGGTGCGGTTTCTGCATCACCAGGACACCGGGTTCGCCGAAGCAGACGGCTTCCTGCCCGATCACTACGATTTTTCAAACGGCCAGGAGCGCTACCTTGAGAACCTGCGGGCCCTCAAGGAGGCGGTCGACATACCGATCATCGCCAGCCTCAACGGCACCACCCCGGGAGGCTGGATCGCCCACGCCAGCGAGATGCAGCAGGCCGGCGCCGACGCCCTGGAACTGAATATCTACCAGGTGGCCGCGGACATGCAGGTGGACGGGGCTGAAATCGAACAGCGCTACGTGGAGATCCTCACCCAGCTCAGGCAGCAGGTGAGCCTGCCCATCAACATGAAACTTTCTCCCGCCTTCAGCGCCCTGGCGAACATGGCCAAGCGCCTGGAAACCGCCGGCGCCAGTGGAGTGTCCCTGTTCAATCGGTTCTACCAACCGGATATCAACATCCACAACATGCGCCTGAGCAGCACCCTGCACACCTCCAGTTCCGCGGAAACCCTGCTGGCAATGCGCTGGATCGCCATCCTGCATGGGCGCACCGGACTCTCCCTGGGCGCCACCGGAGGGGTACATACCGATGAAGACCTGATCAAGCTGCTGCTCGCCGGTGCTGACGTGGTGCATGTCTGCAGCCTGCTGCTGGAGCAGGGACCGGGCGCTATCCGGCCGCTGCTGCAAGGTCTGGAAAACTGGATGGAAGAGCAGGGATTTGAATCATTGGAAGAGGTGCGCGGACGACTCAGCCAGATCAGTGTAGCGGACCCGAGCGAATTCGAACGGGTCAATTATGTCCACATCCTGGACAGTTACAATACGGCACCGGGCGTGCGCAGTTGATGCGCTGTCCGGGACAAAGGCCATTACCGTAACTTTCATCACAGATCCGTGTTAGCAGTAAAACCTCTGCCCTGACATAATAGGGGGCTTTCCACCCCCCCTCTCCCAGACGGACGGAAAGACAGATCGCCTGTGACTGACCTGATTCACTTCGAACACCCACTGAACGAACGCATTCGCACCTTTCTGCGGCTGGAACACCTGTTTCTGCAGGTGGATCACTTTCGCCCGCTGGCGGATGTGTGGAGCTGTCGTTCGGCGGTCGACGGCCTGCTCAACATCATCGCGATTTTCGGTCGTTCCGACCTGAAGACCGAGATTCTCAAGGAACTGGAGCGACACGTAACCAATCTGGAGCGGGTCCGCCAGACACCCGGGGTCAACCTGCAGGCCCTTGGCTCGGTTCTGGACGACCTGGAACAGGCGATTCACCAGGTCTACCGCATGGACGAGCAGATCGCCCGCAACCTGCGCAGCAACGATTTCCTCAATACCATCCTGCAACGCAGCAGCATTCCCGGCGGCGGCTGCCATTTCGATCTGCCCCAGTATCACCGCTGGCTGAACCAGCCCTTCGAGGTGCGTCAGGATCAGATGAACGAATGGCTGCACGATCTCCACCCGGTCCGCGAGGCGGTGGTACTGCTGCTCAACCTGGTGCGCGGCAGCACCCTGCCGAAAGAGGAGACGGCCCGCCAGGGGTTCTATCAGCAGTCCCTGGAGAGCTCCTCACCGGCCCAGCTGGTGCGGGTCGGCCTGCCCCGGCAGACCAACATCTTCACCGAGATCAGCGGCAACAAGCACCGCTTCAGCATCCGCTTTCTGGAGTCGATCGACACCGGCAAGCCGGTGCAGACGACCCATGACGTACCCTTTCTGCTCACCACCTGCATCTTCTGAGACACCGGTATGAATCAGTCGTCAGCCCCCACCCGGGTTCCCTGCCCCACCTGTGGCAAGTCCGTCACCTGGACTGCGGATTCGGCCTGGCGGCCTTTCTGCAGCGAACGCTGCCGGCTGATCGATCTTGGAGACTGGCTGGACGAGAATCACCGCATTTCAGAGCCGCTGCTGGAAGACGAATCCGAACCGCCTCCACTCGACTGATCGTCCTGAATCCGGCGCTTGATGCGCTGACACAGTTCCCGACTGCCCTGCAGCCACTCAGCCGCCTCCGGATGTGACGCAGCCAGTGGTTCGAGCAGATGCCTGAGCTGCAGACAGTGCCAATGGGCCTGGTGCAGCTGCGCATCCTGTTCCAGGCGCTGCGCCTCGCGCAGATGATGCCGGGTCATGGCATCCGCGCGCCCCAGGTTCAAGCGGGTCATCAGCTGATTGCGCTGGTCCTCGGCTAGCGGTGTGATCAGGCGCTGTTCCTGCAGCATCCACAGCAACTCACCGCTGAGACGGGTAAACTGCTCGAGGCGCAGGGCGTCCAGATCGAAGGATGCCGGACCGGCCTGAATCCCTTCGAGGGCACTCTCAGCCTCTCGCATGCGGCGTGTCAGACCCGGATAGGCAGCATGGATCCGGCGGGCCGCCTTGAGCCGTTCGATGATGTCCTGCCTGATCAGTCGTTGCGCGTCCAAAGGCAACGGCAGCCCCGTCATGCGCCGAACCATCGCTTCCAGTTCATCCACCCGGTGCAGGATACGCAGGATCTGCATCCGTCGTTCCTCGACATAGTCGTTATAGCGCTGCGCGATGCTGGCCAGCACCAGGGCCAGCACCAGCAGTCCACCGAGCACCAAGAAGAGTGTTGTCTGATCCATACCGCCTACCTGATCTGATCGTCGAGTGAGTCCCTGGTCAGATTGGTTCATACCGGGACCCGTATCCGCCAACAAGGGGCGCAAGACCGCTCATCCTACACCAGAGCCGGCATCGGGGTTATCGTAACTCATTCAGGCGGTCCGCCGGCGGATACGATATAGTGACGGCGTTTCCTATTGCGGATACCGAAGCCACTCTCACACGATCGCAACAATCGATACCTCATATGCCTTACGCCATCATTCCCGTGACACCCTTTCAGCAGAACTGCACCCTGATCTGGTGCGAGAAGACCCGCCGCACGGCGATCATAGATCCCGGTGGCGAGGCGTCGAGGATCCAGCGTTATCTCAACGATCTTGAACTGATTCCGAACACCATCCTGTTGACCCACGGACATCTCGACCACGCGGGGGGCGCCATGAGTCTTGCGGAACTTTGCGGAATCCCCATCGTCGGGCCGCACCGGAACGACGAGTTCCTGCTCAGCAACATGGATCAGCAGGTGGCCATGTTCGGATTCGGCGAGACCCGTGCCTGTGTACCGGACCGCTGGCTGGACCAGGGGGATGAAATCAGCTTGGGAGAACTGCGTCTCGAAGTGTTGCACTGCCCGGGCCACACTCCCGGGCATATCGTCTTTTTCCTGCGCTCCGAGCAACTCGCCCAGGTTGCTGATGTGCTGTTCCGGGGTTCGGTGGGACGCAGTGATTTTCCCTGCGGCGATCATGCGACCCTGATCCGTTCAATCCGCGAGCGTCTGTGGCCGTTGGGTGATGAGGTGCGCTTTATCCCGGGCCATGGTCCGGAGTCCACCTTTGGCGAAGAGCGTCGCAGCAACCCCTTTGTCGCGGACCGGGGATAATGCCCGATTCAAGCTATTTCAGTTTCTACTAATAATATCATATACCTCTGTTTCCAGGTTCTTTTTTGCATTGGATATCGAGTTGACGTAACATCGTTGCCGTCAATATAAAATGCCGCCGGCCAAGTTGCCGAGCAGGCGAACATAATGAAAGACAACCGGGAAAAACCTTGTTTTATCCCGGAGCCACGAGGATAGAGTATGTTCAGAGAGCGCTCTGGCAAACAGTCAGCGGGTAAGATATCGCTGATTTTGGCCGGACTTATTTTCATTGGCAGCATGGTCTTCGCCGGTTTCTTCAGTACAGGACTCGCTTATACCAACGAGATGGAGTTCTGTACCTCCTGCCACTCCATGAAGGTCAACCTCGAGGAGTACAAGCAAACCGTTCACTATAAGAACGCCTCCGGGGTGCAGGCCACCTGCTCCGATTGCCATGTACCCAAGCCCTTCATCCCCAAGATGGTGGCCAAGGTGATGGCCGCAAAGGATGTCTATCACGAGATCATGGGCACCATCGACACCAAGGAGAAATACGAAGCCCATCGTTGGGATATGGCCAACCGGGTATGGGCCAAGATGCGCGCCAGCGATTCCCGGGAATGCCGCTCCTGTCATGAGTTCAGCAACATGGATCTGAGCGCGCAGGACCGCAGTGCCCGTAAGCGTCATCCACAGGCGATGGACGAAGGCAAGGCCTGCATCGACTGCCATGCCGGTATCGCTCATGAAGAGCCGGATGAGCCCGATGAGCCAGAGACCGAGGACCAGTCCTGACCCATCCCCCGGGACACGGACACTAGAACGGGAACACCATGAACACCAGCAGACTGCTCATCGCCTTGATTGCAATGATTCTGGTCACCTCGCTGCAGGCGGCTTCACCCGATCCGGGTAAGGAGTTGCGCCTGGCCGCGGACCTGGGGGACAGTGGCGCCATCGCCCGGCTGCTGGATGAGGGGGTGCCGATCGACAACACCAACCAGTTCGGTAAAACCGCGCTGATGATCGCGGTGGAAAACAATAACTTCGACAGCGTGGTGTTGCTGCTGAACCGGGGCGCCGATGTCAACGCACGCACCGTGGCGGGTTGCTCCGCGCTCACCTTTGCCGCGGAAAATGGTCATCCGGCATTGACCGCCATGCTGCTGGAACGCGGCGCCAACCTGCATGACCGCACCCGCTCCGGCTGGGATGCCCTGATGATTGCCTCACGCTATGGCATCACTGACATGGTCGAACAGCTGTTGTTCAAAGGTGCGGATACCCGGGCCTCGGACAAGCATGGCCGCAATGCCCTCATGATGGCCGCGAAGAAAGGCCATGCGGATACCTGCGCCATGCTGTGCAAACACCATGCGGACGTCAACAGCCGGGACAAGAACGGCGCCACGGCACTGATCCTGGCCGCCGACCAGGGACACATCGAGACTGTGGATGCACTGCTTGCCTGCAAATCCAACGTGGACGCCCAGGACAGCGACGGAGCGACAGCGCTGTTGTGGGCCTCGAGCCAGGGAGAGGTGGAAATTGCGCAGCGACTGCTTGATGCGGGCGCCAATGTCAACCTGGCAGACAACGACGGTATCACCCCGCTGATGGAAGCAACACGTTCCGGCTCCGTTTCCCTGGTGAAAATCCTGCTCGAACATCAGGCAAACAAATCAGACAAAGACCGGGAAGGCCATACTGCGGCGGATATCGCGGAGAAGAAACACCTCGACGCGATTCTCGGCCTTCTCAGATAACCGAACCCGCAGAAGTTCGGTGCGACAACAAGAATCCGGATCATCATTGATCCAACTGTATGGCAGGGTAAAACCACATCCTGTCCCTGTAATGTAAGCCTGTTGAAATTCCAAAGGAGGTAACATGGCGTATAACTATCTGAAGAAGGCCCTGGTGGGTACACTGGCGATCAGTGCCTCGTCGATGGCTTTCGCCGCTGATGAAAAGCCTCTGATGTCAGGCGCCAGCGCCACCATGCTGGCCAACACCTGCGCGGGTTGTCATGGCACCCAGGGTGCCAGCTCGGGCCCCGCCACGCCGACCATCAGTGGTATCTCCGCGGTTTACTTCGAAGAGGTCATGGAAGGTTTCAAGAGCGGTGAGATCAACTCCACCATCATGGGCCGTATCGCCAAGGGCTACAGTGCGGAAGAGATCAAGGCCATGGGCGGCTACTTCAGCAAACAGCCTTTCGTTGCGGCCACCCAGAGCTTCGATGAGGGCAAGGCCAAAGATGGCGCCAAGCTGCATGATAAGTACTGCGAAAAATGCCATGCCGACGGCGGCAGTTCCGCGGAAGACGATGCGGGCATCCTGCTCGGTCAGTTGACCCCTTATCTTCACTACACCTTCGAGGATTTCAAATCGGGCGGTCGTGAAGCACCCAAAAAGATGAAGAAAAAAGTCAACGAACTGTTGAAGAAAGAGGGTGACGCGGGTTTTGAAGCCCTGATGAACTACTACGCCCAAGGCAAGCAATAAGAGGGGAATGAGAAACATGAAAATCACCCGAAGAGGATTTGTTAAAGGCGCAGGTGCCGCCACAGCCATCGGTTTGATCGGCACACCCTACATCGCCCTGGGCGCCTCCAAGAAGGTTGTCGTGGTCGGTGGCGGTACCGGTGGCGCCACCGCCGCCAAGTATCTGCGTATGGCTGATCCGACCATCGAGGTCACCCTGATCGAGGCCAACAAGGACTACTACACCTGCTACATGTCCAATGAAGTGCTGAGCGGCGACCGGACCATTGATTCCATCAAATTCGGTTACACCGGCCTGGGCAAACACGGCGTTAAAGTGGTCAACGACATGGTCACCGCGATTGATGCCGGCGCCAAGACCGTAAAGACCGCTGGTGGTCAGAGTTTTCCCTATGACCGCTGCATCGTCGCTCCCGGTATCGATTTCAAATGGGATACCATCGAAGGCTACGACGAGAAGGTCGCGGAGACTATCCCCCATGCGTGGAAAGCCGGCTCCCAGACCGTAACCCTGCGCAAGCAGCTGGAAGCCATGAAGGATGGCGGAACGGTTGTTATCGCGCCCCCGCCGAACCCCTTTCGTTGCCCCCCGGGACCCTACGAGCGCGCCTCTCAGATCGCTCACTACCTGAAGAAACACAAGCCGAAATCGAAGATCCTGATCCTCGACGCGAAGCCCAAGTTCTCCAAGCAGGGTCTTTTCGTTCAGGGCTGGAAGGCCATGTACGGTTACGAAAGCGCCAACTCGATGATCGATTGGCGTCCCAGTGCCCAGGGCTCCAACGACAACGCCGTGGTCAAGGTCGATGCAGGCGCCATGTCGGTGACCACCGGTTTCGACGAGACCATCAAGGGCGATGTGCTGAATATCATCCCGGCCCAGAAAGCGGGCAAGATCGCCTTCGCCGCCGGTCTGACCAATGACAGCGGCTGGTGTCCGGTGAACCTGCACACCTTCGAATCCACCATTCACAAGAACATCCACGTGATTGGTGACGCCTCCATCGCCACAGGCATGCCGAAATCCGGTTATGCGGCGAACTCCGAGGCCAAGGTCTGTGCCGCCAGCGTCGCCGCCCTGCTAAACGGTCAGGAGCCCGGCACCCCGGCCTATGTCAATACCTGCTACTCGATTGTCGGTGAAGACTGGGGTATCTCGGTGGCTGCGGTCTACAAGCTGGCTGAAGACGGCTCCAAGATCACCTCCGTTTCCGGTGGTCTGACCCCGACCGATGCCACACCGGAGATGCGTGCCCGAGAAGTGGAGTACGCCTACAGCTGGTTCAAAAATATCACTTACGACATTTTCATGTGAGTCCAGCCTGTCGTCCTGATCGGGACGACATCCGGGCCTGCGCAAGCGAGTCTTCGATCTCATGAAAGATTTTGGGACATCCAAGTCCACCAAAATCGATTCGATCTTTGACAGCCTATTAGTGCCCCGG
>JBEVVH010000072.1:0-15330 GCA_040507245.1 Candidatus Thiodiazotropha sp. | reverse complement strand
TTTCCATGTCGAATTGTATTTTGTCTTTCATGTATCATCTCTTTTAGCCTAAGTTTATAGAAATGACACAGAATTCTGAACACTACCGCATCACCCGTCAAATACCTCTCGACAGCACCCATACGTCAACTGATCCGGACTTAACTCACACCCGCGAACAGGCGATAGGCCGGATTCTCGGTCTCATCCCAGTATGGATAGCCAAGACCGTCTAACTTATTGATGAAATTAGGTTTTTCTTTACCATCAACTTGTATGCCCATCAACACCCGCCCATAGGCAGCACCGTGATTTCGGTAGTGAAACAGGCTGATATTCCACTCCTTGCCGAGATGACTTAGAAAATAGAGCAGCGCACCAGGTCGTTCGGGAAACTCAAACCGAATCAGACTTTCATCAGCCAAACCCTGCGCATGCCCACCCACCATATATCGGATGTGTAGCTTGGCGGTTTCATTGTCAGTCATGTCCACAACCGAATATCCCTTCTCCACAAAGCGCTTGTACAGCATCAGACGCTCTTCATCGCCACCACTCAATTCGATGCCAACGAAGATCTGCGCCCGCACAGCATCACTGTAGCGATAGTTGAACTCGGTTATGCTTCGCTTGCCAATGAGACGACAGAAGCCCAGAAAACTGCCGGGACGTTCAGGTATCTGAACCGCGAACAAGGCCTCGCGCCGTTCACCGAATTCCGCTCGTTCCGTCACATGGCGTAATCGGTCAAAATTGATATTGGCGCCACTGTTGATCGCGATCAGATGCCGTCCCCGACAGCCTTCTCGTTTTACATAGGTCTTCAAACCGGCAACCGACAAAGCACCGGCCGGTTCTGCCATGGTCCGGGTATCGTCATAGATATCCTTGATTGCGGCGCATATTTCATCGGTGGTGACCAACACCACTTCATCGACCACCTTGCGCGCGACACGAAATGACTCCTTTCCAACCTGTCTCACCGCGACACCATCAGCAAAGATGCCGACCTGCTTGAGTTTAACCCGCTTACCGGCTCGCAAAGCGTCATGCATCGACGGCGCATCCTCGGGCTCCACACCAATGACCTTCACCTGTGGATAGACATACTTGATATAGGCGCCAATTCCCGCGATCAATCCACCGCCACCTACAGGAACGAAAACCGCATCAGGTGGCTTGGGGTGCTGACGCAGCAATTCCATGGCAATGGTCCCCTGTCCTGCGATCACTTCCGGATCATCGAAGGGGTGTATGAAGGTAAGTCCCTGTTGCTCCGCCAACTCAATAGCCCGGGTATACGCCTCATCATAGGAATCGCCCACCAAAACAGCCTTGGCACCGAGATTACGAACGGATTGTACTTTGATCTGGGGGGTTGTCTTTGGCATTACGATCAGCGCCTGTATCTTCAGGTTTCTCGCTGCCAATGCGACACCCTGGGCATGATTGCCTGCCGACGCCGCGATCACGCCACGATCACGAACCTCCTTGGGAAGGCTGATGATCTTGTTGTACGCACCCCTGAGTTTGAATGAAAAAACGGGCTGTAGATCTTCCCGCTTCAGGAACACCTGGTTATCCAATCGCGACGACAGCAGGTTGAGCCGGTCCAGCGGGGTCTCTTTCGCCACATCGTAGACCCGGGCGCGCAGGATTTTTTCTATGTAACGTAAAGGCATCGACTATTCCAATCGGGTGGGGCTAGGGTATTATTAACCACAGGCCCTCACTTCTCACAACTGATTCGATAGATATATCACCCAATCGGCCAGTGAGGTGCTCGAAAACAAACCAACCGGCCGTTGCAAAGGTTGGGAAAGTGCAGGAACTCAGCATACCGAAGCCGATAAAACCCCGGCGCGGGAATTCCTTATACACCCTCCTGCCCCAGTGACTGTCTTGAGCAGAAAACAACGGACCGGCACATGTTCAGTCGCGAGTCTCTATTCCTGAACGGCCCCAGACCGCTTCAATCATCGCGTCCTGACAGGCTATCACTATAATACAACCCCGACCCGAACGAGGAGGGATCAGAATGAATGCGGACGATCTAAAAAAACAGGCCGCTCAAGCAGCGCTCGAATATGTCAAAGGAGGCGTCATCGGCGTTGGCACAGGCTCCACCGTCAATCACTTCATAGACTGCCTTGCCGATATCAAAGGGCGGATCGACGGTGCAGTCTCAAGCTCAGAAGCATCGACCGAGCGCCTGAAATCCTATGGCATACCGGTCCTTGACCTGAATGCGACCGGCGAACTTGAAGTTTACATTGATGGTGCAGACGAATCCGACCACTACCTCAACCTGATCAAGGGCGGTGGCGGAGCCCTGACCCGGGAGAAGATCATTGCCGGCGCGAGCAAGACCTTTGTCTGCATCGCCGATCAAAGCAAACTGGTGGACATACTCGGACGCTTTCCCCTGCCAGTTGAAGTCATTCCCATGGCACGCAGTCATGCAGCCCGGCAAATCGTCAAACTGGGCGGCACGCCGGTATGGCGCGAGGGATTCATAACAGACAACGGAAACGCTATCCTGGACGTACATAACCTTGAGATTATGAAACCCAGGGAGATGGAACAGGCCATCAATGCAATTGCTGGCGTGGTGACAACCGGCATCTTCGCCCTGCGGGGCGCCGACGTACTGATTCTCGGCACAGAAGACGGACCTCAAACAGTACATCCTCGATAGGCGGTTATCGCCTCGAGCTGCCAAGGATGGCTAGCTCAGCATGTCCCCGATATCTTTATCAACCGGTATCAATCGGCTTAAAGACGAACAATTCAGGCCGTTTCGACCACGCCGTCCCGGCACACCATCTCAACTATACAGGGAACTACGCCAGGCGAGACTGCGCAAGCAGCACTATTCACAACAGCATGATTGACTGAATCTCAGAAACAAAAAAAAGCGGGGCCACAAGAGCCCCGCTTTGTACTTCAATTGTAGCTGGAAGCTAAATTAGAAGTCGTGGTTTACCTGAATGCTGAATACAGTCACTTCAGGACCATCATGGTCGAATTCACTCACCAGGTAGTTGGCGGCGATCTGAGTGCGCTTGCTCAGATCGTAGTCGTAACCAACACCGAAACCATCGTGGCTGCCGCTACGGAACAGGCTGCCGGTGGAGTCATCGGAATCGACCTTGAAGTATTTTGCCTTAACCATGCCGGGGCCAGCTTTCACTGCGCCGTTCAGCATGATGCTCTGGGAGTCATCAACCGGGTTCTGGATGTCATCGTATACGAAACCGACCTTGAACATGCCGCCGTCGTAGCCAAGACCCAGACGAACGTTCTCATGATCGTCTGCATCACCACCAACAACCGGATGAACGGTAGTCTCAGGGGTAGCAACTTCATAAGCAACAGAGGCGAAGATGCCAGCATTGGAGTACATCAGAGCCAGGGAGTAAGCGTCGTTCAGGCCATCAGCTTCTTCACCTTCGACAGCCACGGTGTTCTCACCGGGGACCAGTGCAACAGCAGCGGTCAGGCCAGCCAGGGAGGGAGAGATGTAAGCGATGGTGCCGTCAGCGCGCAGATCAAGGTGATCTTCAGTATAGGTGAAGTTATTGTCAACAGCGGTATCACCGAAGTAGTCCAGAGAACCGGTGGAGATTTTCAGGGGGGTGTCATGACGACCGATCACGAAGGTACCGAAACCGCCGGCCAGACCGACGAATGCGTTACGAGCACCCAGACTGCCGTCGCCAGAAAATTCATTACCACCAACGTTGGTGGAGATGTTCACGCCGTATTCGATTTTGTATACAGCGGCCAGGCCGTTGCCCAGATCCTCGGAACCTTTCACGCCCAAGCGGGAAACGTGGTTGTTGATCTGCCACTCGTCGTCACCGCTCATTTCGTTGTCGACCATATCAAGAGACTGACGGACTTTGCCGTAGATGGTGGCATCGGCCATGGCAACTACAGGAGAGACCAGAGCTGCGGCGATAGCAAGAGAGAGTACTTTTTTCATTTAGTTAACTCCGAAGAAGTGATGGGTAGAGAATTGACTACGCGCAGATACTAGACAACGCGTTTGCAAATTGCAAGCTATTTTTTGCAAAAAAGACACAACGCAAGCAGGTGTTGTAGATTTGATACACACCCAAAAGATACACACATATTAACAATAAAAACAATAGGATATGATTTTTCTCTGGCAATTGTTACGAATTCTTTTCGGGAATAACCAAGCAATATAGTCGGAATATGTTGTACCAATTTTATTGTTTTTTACATCACAACATAAACAGTGTTGCGTTTATAATAATCAATAAATAACAAGAGTTTATATTTTATTTGCTAAACTTTGCTTGAAGAATCGGCATGAATTGCCTGAAAAAATGAGGGTATCTAGGAAGAAATATTCATGGCCATGAGGGGAATCACCCGAGCCTGTAAAAAATCTACAAATCCGCGCAGATCTTCATCCCGACCAGCCGCCTGGATAACGTAATTCAGGGTTCGGGGAATGTCTTTGAGGTAGCCCGGTTTGCCATCCCTGAGATTGAGTCGCGCAAAAATCCCACTGGCCTTGAGATGTCGCTGGATCCCCATCCTGTCGAACCAGTGAAGAAACCGGGATTCATCCTCTTCCCGCAGCACACCTGACTGACAGGCCAGTTCGAAATACCCCATCACCCAAGCCTCCACCTGATCCTCTGGCCAGGCGATATAGCAATCACGAAGCAGGGAAACCAGGTCGTAGGTCACTGGACCGATAACCGCGTCCTGAAAATCCAGAATACCGGGATTCTGCCGGGGATTTACGATCAGATTGCGGGAATGGTAGTCACGGTGCACACAGACTTTGGGCTGCTCCAAGGCGCTCTCGGCCAGAAGCCCAAAGGCCTGGTCCAGCATGGTCTCTTCATCCTTGCTCAACTCAAGCTTCAATTGCGCGATCAGAAGCCAATCACGAAACAGGCTCATCTCCTGCATCAGCAGCTCGCGGCCATATTCCGGCAGTCCCTCCCAGGGACCGCACGCCTGCAAGGTGACCAAGGCACCCAGGGCATCGCCATAGAGACGCTCAACCGTCTCTGGGCTGAGTTGATCCAGGTAGAGCGGTTTACCCAGGTCTTCCAGCAACAGAAAACCCTGCTCGAAGTCCTCGGCATGGATATGGGGAACATTCAGACCGATCGCCTCGAAGGCTTTTGCCACCTGCACAAATGGCAAAACATTTTCCTTCTCCGGAGGGGCATCCATGGCGATATAGGTGCCTTCGGCCACGCTGATACGGAAATAGCGGCGAAAACTGGCATCACCGGATGCGGGCTCGAATTGGTAGTCGTCGAAACCCGGCAGGCTGTCCAGCCAGACTTTCAACTGTTCGATACGTTGTGGCACATGATCACCAATCAATAACTCAAGTTTCTTTGTTCAAGAAAGATCAAATCCAAGTTAGTACCCCTTCAACCTAATATCGACGGATACAGACAAAAAGGAATCTCTCCAACACAAACTTTTTACCACGAAGCACACGAAGATCACGAAGCGAAACCGTTTACTCCCATGAGATGGCCTGACGCAAGCAGAGACTTGTTCATGGCTTTCAATCCCCAGAAGACTCGGGGTTGGGACCATTTGATTCATCCTTCGTGTACTTCGTGTCCTTCGTGGTGAAAAAGATCAGCTAAGCGAACCCTTACGGCGCGACAGGGTCCAGTGGCGCAGATCATCCGCGATCAGATAGAAACTGGGTAGCGCCAGAAGAATCAGAAGCGTGGCGAAGAGTAACCCAAAACCGAGGCTGACGGCCATGGGTGAAAGAAATGCGGTCTGTCCGGTGGCAAAGAAGATCAAGGGCGATATACCCAGGAAGGTAGTAGCACTGGTCAGCAGAATCGGTCGAATGCGGACCCGGCCAGCCTCCACCAAAGCATCCTTGCGCTGCCAGCCTTCAGAGCGCAAGCGCTTTGCGAAATCGATCAGGATCAAAGAATCATTGACCACGATACCCGTCAACGCCAGAAACCCGATCAGAGACAGGAACTGCAGATGGTAGCCGAACAGCCAATGACCGAAGATCACACCGATCGCGCCGAAGGGAATCGCAAACATCACCACCAGGGGATCCAGAAGGGACTTGAACAGTGCAGCGAGGATAAAAAAGATGATCGCCAGGGCAATGATCGCAGCCCGTTTCATACCGACCATCGATTCCTGGGCTTTCTTTTTTTCTCCAAGGAACAGCATTCGCTGACCTTCCGGCATTTCAGAGAACCTCTGCTTGACCTGTTCAAGCACCTGGTTGGGAGTGGTGATATTCGCATCCACCTCCGCAGTCACAGTGGCCAGCCGGTGCAGGGTGCGTCGACTGATGGTGTTGTAACCCCGAGCCTCGTGAATATCCGCAACGTCCCCAAGATAGACCGTACGCCCGTCATCCAGGGTGATCGGAAGCCGTGCCAAGGCTGTCGCGTCGTGGCGCAACTCATCATCGTAGATCAGACGAACCGGTATGCGCTTGTCCTTCCAGCTGACATAGGCGAGCTTGAGGCCGAGAAAACCGGTGCGTACCGCGTCGGCCAGCTGCGCCTGACTCAGGCCGAGACGGCGACCCTGATCATTGAGTTCATAACGGTATTCCAGCTTACCCGGGTCCATGTCCTGACGCGCATCGGATACGCCGGGCAACTGCTGAATGAAGCGGCGCATCTCCTCCGCGGTGTGGCTGATCTGATCGATGTCATCCCCGGCAATACCGATTTCCACATCCGCGCCAGCGGGTCCGCCCTGGGCGCGCAGAATGGAGAGACGCTGAATCCCGGGAATGCGCTGCAACTCCTGACGCACCTGATCGATGATCACCTTCGAGGAACGTTCCCGGCTGCCTTCCCAGGAGAACTGCAGGCTGACCAGAGGGGAGACCCATCGCTCGATGAAGCCGTCGGGTTTCTGTTTTTTCAGGTCGACGATCAACTGGATGTAACGACTGCCCATCTTCATGCGGTGGAAGTCAATGAACATCACACCCACGTTGGTCAGCAGGGTATCCAGTTCATCCTCACCCAGCTTCTGCATCAGGGTATCTTCGAGCTTGTCGGCAAGCCGCGAAGCATCCTCGATGCTGTAGGTGCTGGGTGCCTCGATATTGACGAAAAACTGCCCCACATCCACATGCCCGAACAACAGAAAGGGAATCCGGGTGGCCGCATAGGCAATGGAGACCGCGAGCACTCCAATGCTGAACAGCGCCACCGGATAACGGTAGTCAAGGCAGAAACGCAGCAACCGAGTATAGCTCTCGTTCAGGGCCGACCAGTCAATTCGCCCGGGTTTGCGTGCCTGGGCCGGACGCAGCAACTCCTTGGCGTGTGAAGGCAGTACACCGAAGGCCTCCAGCAGTGAGCCCAGCAGGGCGGCACTGACCACCACCGGGATCACCGAAATGAATGCCCCCATGGTTCCGCCGATGGCAAACATCGGCATGAAAGCCGCCACCGTGGTAGTGGTTGAGGCGACAACCGGCCAATAGACCTCTTTGGTACCCAGAACTGCGGCATCGCCAGGACTCTCACCCAGCTCCAGGTGACGGTAGATATTCTCGTTGACAATGATCGCATCATCCACGATCAGACCCAGTGCGATGAGGAATGCGAACAGGGAGACCATGTTGATGCTGTAACCCAGCAGGTGCAGCACCACGATGGCGACCAGGAAAGAGACCGGGATACCCATCGCGGTGATCAGGGCGATGCGAAAATTGAGCATGAAGTAGAGCGACAGCAGAACCAGAACCAGGCCGACGATCCCGGACGACTTGACCGTTTCAAGACGGTTTTTCACGTACACGGAAAGGTCGCTGAACAGCCCCATCCGTACTCCGGCGGGGAGGCTCTGCTGACGCTGCCGCACATACTCCCTGACCAGACGTGCAACTTCTATGGTACTTGCCTGACTGGTTTTGTTGAGGGTCAGGTTCACCGACGGCTGACCGTTGAAGCGGCCCAGGGTCTGCGCCTCTTCAAAGCGCAGTTGCACATCCGCCAGTTCGCCCAGGCGCAGTTGGCCGCCCTGGTCGTCACGCCGCAGGACGATCTGTGCCATCAATGCCGGGTCGAGGGGTACCCCCATGCCCCGCAGGCGAATATCACCGTTGGATGATTTCAATGTACCGCCGGGCAGATCCCGGAGATTGTTGCGCAGGGCACTGATGATCTGATTGAGGGAGACACCCCGAGCGGAAAGCACCTGGGGATCGACCACCACCCAGATCTCCCATTCCCGGTCTCCGGCCATGCCCACGGATGCCGTGCCCGGGAGAGTGATCAGTTCATCCTTCACCTGTTCCGCGATGGCATAGAGTTCACCCCGGGCGATCTCTCCGTAAAGACTCACCGAGATCACCGGAAAGCGGGTCTCAAGGCGGGATAGTTCCGGTTCTTCCGCCTCTTCCGGCAGATCGTCCACTTGATCGAGGGCGGTGCGTACCTTGCGCATGAAATCATCCACATCCGCACCGCTTTTCAGCTCGATGAGAATGTTCGAGACACCCTCGTTGCTGGTGGAGCTGATCACGTCGATATCCGACAGGCCATCCATCTCCTGTTCGATGGGCAGGGTGATCTGACGTTCGATCTCCTCCGGTGAAGCGCCCTCGAACAGGGTTTTGATACTCACCTTGTCCTGCTCCACCACGGGAAACATCTCCTGGGGCATGGCATACCAGGAGAGCACCCCGGCGATCAGCACGATCACCAGCAGCAGGTTGACCAGCAGGGGATTGCGAATCGAAAAATCAATCACCGCCTTCGACCTGCACCTCTAGCCCCTCACTTAATACATCCACGTCCCGGGCGACTACCGTCTCCCCTTCGCTTAGCCCGCTGCGGATTACCTGCCAGTCATCTTCGCGGACACCGGGCATCACGCGACGACGCTCCAGGCGGCTATCATTGATCACAAAGACATAGTGTTGCCCCTCTTCCTGCAACAGGGCCGTGATGGGCACCACACGAGCGCCGTTACGGGGCCGTAACGGAACGCCCACCTGCCCCAACTGGCCCGGCAGCAACCCGGCACCATCGACACGGATACGCAGGGGATGGGTATGGGTCTGGGGGTCAGGGTCCAGCTGCAGGGCCACCAGCCGGCCCGGCACAAGACGATCCTCCACCTGGACATCCAATGGCTGACCCAAACTCAGGGCCGCCGCCACATCGCCGCTCACCGATAAACGCAGTTCCAGGGACTGGGTATCGATAAGTTCCATAACCTGGGTATTCGGCGGCACATAGTCACCGACTTCGACCAACACCTGATTGATCCGCCCGGCAAACGGCGCGATCAAACGGGTTCTGTCCAGATTACGCTGCGCCCGGTTCACCGCCGATTGCTGGCGCGCCACCCGGGCCTGATTGCTCTCCAGACTGAATTCGAGGCTGGCCTCTTCGCTTTGCAGTGCCAGCAGTTTCTGACGCGCTCCCTCCCGGGTCGATTGGGAGGCCAGAGAGCCTTCGCCGAGCTTTTCCAGACGTTGATACTCCCGTTCCGCGAGGCGCCGGTTCTCCCGTGCCAGATCAAGCAGCGCCCGATCCCGCTTCAGGCTGGCGCCGGTCTCACCGAGCTGGGACTGAGCCTCAATCAGTGCGTCGCGGTAGTCCGCATCGTCCAGTTCCAGCAGCACATCATCGGCTGTCACCGGTTGACCCGGCTCGACATGACGGACCCTCACCTCACCTGCCACCTCAAAGCGCAGACGCGCGGTTTGCCAGGGACGCAGAACACCGGTGACATTCACCTGTGGCAGAATATCCCTCACTGTCACCCGGGTTACCTCCACCCGGGGAACCGGTGTCGGCTTGACCTCGGTACTCGCCTCAGGCCGGGTGATCACCAGCAGAACCACCACAAGCAGACTGGCCAGCACAATCGCCAGACTCAGCCACAATCGTCGCATCACGCTACTCAAGACCGTTTTCCAGATAACCTTAGAATTTGAAGTTGATGTGATTCTATGCGAATTTACCCCCGCCTGCGCGAAGAACTATCAACCCGATGCCTTTCCTGCGTTTAATCCCACCGCTGTTGCTTATACCCGCAATCCTGTTTGCGGAGGAGGTCCCCCGGGTGGATCAGGGCCTCGCTTGGGACGCCTGTAATACCGGCAACGCGCTGCTCATGCCGGAGCCACCAGCGGCGCCGGACCCCGACCAGCCGGTGCAGATGTCTGCGGATCATATGGACTACGACCAGCTCAGCTCGCAAACCGATCTCGTGGGCTCGGTTCAGCTCTGGCACTATGACGGGTACGCCGAGGCCGATCGGGTCAGCTATCGATCCGACACCCGTGCGGCGGAACTGTTTGGAGACCTGTTCATCCAACAGCCCGGATTGCGGATCTCTGCCCAGGAGGGATACCTGGAACTGGACACAGACCGGGGCTGGCTGCTCGACACCGAATTTCGCCTGACTGATCGCCTGGCCCGGGGCGAAGCGCAGCGCATCGATCTGCAGGACAAGTTTCACAGCACCTACCAGGACGCCAGCTTCACCACCTGCGCACCGGGCAAAAACGATTGGCGCCTGGTCGCCTCGGAACTGGAAATCGACCGAACAGAAGGTTGGGGAAGCGCCACCCACATGCGCCTGCATCTCGGTGGAGTCCCGATTCTCTACCTGCCCTACTTCACCTTTCCCGTGGATGACCGGCGTAAAACCGGATTTCTGATACCCTCCGCCGGGTCCTCCAACCGGCTGGGCACCGACATCAGTACACCCTACTATCTGAATCTTGCACCGAACTATGACGCCACCCTGACCCCCCGCTGGATGAGCAAGCGCGGAATGATGATGGGAGGAGAATTTCGCTACCTGGGCGACTGGCAAAGGGCAGAGATCAACGGGGAGTTACTGCAAAACGATCAGGTTTCGGATCCGAACCGGGGCGACCAGCGACGGGCGCTGCGTTTCTACCATGCCAGCCGTCCCGCGCCCGGACTGATCACCCGCATCGAAACCAATGCGGTGAGTGACAATGACTACCTGGATGACTTTGGTACCAATCTCGCCATGACCAGCACCCGCAACCTGGAACGGGTTGGCGAGATGCGTTACCGCAAGGGCGGCTGGCTGATGCTGGGCCGTCTGCAAACTTTTCACACCGTCGACGAGACCCTGAGCCCGAGTAAATGGCCCTACAAGCGACTCCCGCAACTCTATACCCGAGGCACCAGCCGTGCCCGTCCATTTGGACTGGCCTTCGACTTCGTCGGCGAATACACCGATTTCAAGCATGACACCCTGACCAATGGGGAGCGCCTGATCCTGCGTCCCAGTGTGGAGTTGCCGCTACGCCGTAGCTGGGGCCATCTGGTACCCCGGCTGAGCCTCAACTATGGCAGTTACCGACTGGATCGGGAGGAGGACACCGACCCGGACTATTTCGTCCCCGCCTTCAGTCTGGACAGCGGCCTGGTGTTCGAACGTGAGACGGATTGGTTCGGAACAGATGCCTACCAGACCCTCGAGCCACGGCTTTACTACCTGTATGCGGATTACGATGATCAATCCGCGATTCCCGATTTCGACACCGCGGACCTGGATCTGAAATTCTCCAATCTGTTCAAGGAGAACCGCTTCACTGGCAGCGACCGTTTCGGTGATGCAAACCAGCTCGCCTTCGGCCTCACCACCCGCTGGTTTCAGGCCAACAACGGCATGGAACGATTACGTGCAAGCATCGGTCAGATCTACTACGCCGAGGACCGGGAGGTCCAGTTGACCGGCTCCACCGAGGATAACCCCTCCTCGGCGGTGGTCGCCGAGGTATCGACCCGCCTGGGACAATCCTGGCGCAGCACCCTGAGCGTGCGCCGCAGCCCCCATCGGGAAGAGGACAAGGTCGACAAAGGCCGCTTCACCCTGCGTTATCATTCAGCGGATCATGATCTTTTCAACATTGATTACAATTTCGACCGTGACACGATCCAGGACCTGGACATCTCCTTCTTCAAATCCCTGGGCGGCCAGATCAATCTGTTCGGCAAGTGGAAACACTCATACCTTTATGAGCGGAATATGAATAGAATGATCGGTTTTGAATACGGGGGGCGTTGCTGCTGGAAACTGCGCAGCTTCTACCAGCGCTACGTGGCCAACGAAAACAAGGATGAACCGGAGGATTCCCGGTTCATGATACAACTGGAACTGCGGGGACTCGGCGCCCTCGGGCAGGCTGCTGACAATGAATTGCAAGAGGCCATCTATGGCTATACAAAATGAGCGTGACTGATGTCTGAACCACTCCTACCGATAGCTAAACTGCGCCACCTGGCCCTGCTGTTGCTGTGTATGCTGCTGTGTACGCCTCCGCTCCGGGCCGCCGTACAGGAGTTGGACAATATCGTAGCCATCGTCAATGACGACGTCATCACCAAAACCGAACTCGATACAAAAACCCGGGAGATGCTGACGCAACTCTCGCAGAAGCAAACCAACCTGCCTCCCATGGACATCATCCGCGAGCAGATCCTGGAACGCATGATTTCCACCCGCCTGCAACTGCAGGCAGCGCAGCGTCTGGGAATCTCGGTGGATGATGCCACTGTGACAAAGGCCATCGCCAATATCGCGGACACCAACCACATCACCCTGCTGCAACTGCGTGAAACCCTGGAAGCCGACGGCATCAGTTTCCCCCTGTTCCGCGAACAACTGCGCGAAGACATCCTGATCAACCGGCTGAAACAGAAAGAGGTGATCAACCGAATCGTCGTCACCGAACAGGACATCAAGAACTTCCTCGCGCGGGAACTCGGCACCAGCCGCCAGCGTTCCGCGGTGCATTTGCTGCATATACTGGTCGCCACACCGGAAGGCGCTTCACCCCAGGATGTGCAGGACGCCAAGAAACAGGCCGAGGAGATCCATCAACAACTGCAGGACGGAGGCGACTTCGGGGAACTCGCCATCCGTTACTCGGACGGACGCCAGGCGCTCGAGGGCGGTGATCTGGGCTGGATCGAAACCTCCCGCATACCCAGCCTGTTCACCAGCGTGGTCGACGAAATGGAGCCCGGTGACATCAGCGAACCGATTCGCAATGCCTCGGGTTTTCACATTGTCAAACTCGCCGAAGTCGAAGGCGGCAACAAGCTGATCGTCAACCAGACCCATGCACGCCATATCCTGATCACCACCAACGAAATCGTTTCCGATAACGAGGCGCGGCAGCGCCTCGAGACACTCAGAGAGCGTATCGTCAACGGGGAATCCTTCGAATCCCTGGCGCGTTCGCATTCCGATGACAAGGCCTCTGCGATCAAGGGTGGCGACCTGGGCTGGACCAGCCCGGGCGATCTGGTACCCGCCTTCGAGGAGCAGATGGACGCCCTCGGGATCAACGAGATCAGCCATCCGTTCAAGACCCAGTTCGGCTGGCACCTGGTTCAACCCCTGGAGCGGCGCAAGCACGACAATACCGAGGCGGTCCTGCAAAACAAGGCACGGCAGGAGATCCAGAAGCAAAAATCCGACGAAGCCATTGAACTCTGGTTGCGGCAACTGCGGGATGAAGCCTACGTAGAA
The DNA here is from genome assembly GCA_040507245.1 of Candidatus Thiodiazotropha sp. Taxonomy (GTDB): domain Bacteria; phylum Pseudomonadota; class Gammaproteobacteria; order Chromatiales; family Chromatiaceae; genus Thiodiazotropha. Next base: position 1,800 of record JBEVVH010000072.1, on the reverse strand, counting down.
GTGCTGCTGGACGAATCGGATACACCTTGATCAGCCGTCTCGCACTCACTCCGGGAGAACCGGCAGGGATCGGGCCGGATCTCTGCGTCATGCTGGCGCAGCGTCCCCACCCGGCCACCGAACTCGTTGTTGTTGCCGACCCGGAACTGTTGCTTCAGCGCGCCGTGAAACTGGGACTGGAGCTCAAAGTCCACGAATTCGATCCCGTACAGGCACGTTCTGCGCTGCCTCCCGGGGAACTGAACGTTTTGCCCGTAAAACTGCATGCGCAAAGCCGCTGCGGGACACTGGACACGAGTAACGCCCCCTACGTGCTGGAAACCCTGCGCCTGGCCACAGAAGGCTGCCTGTCCGGTCAGTTCGATGGGCTGGTGACCGGCCCGGTGCACAAGGGCATCATCAACGACGCCGGACTGCCGTTCACCGGACATACGGAATTTCTCTCGGCGTTGTGCAACGATGCCCACCCGGTGATGATGCTCGCCACCCCGGAACTGCGGGTTGCGCTGGTCACCACCCACCTGCCCCTGCGGGAGGTCAGCCAGGCCATCACTCCGCAACGACTCCGTCAGGTTGCCACAATCCTGCATCATGACCTGCAGCAACGCTTCGGTCTGAAACAGCCTCGCATCCTGGTCTGCGGCCTCAATCCCCATGCCGGTGAGCAGGGACATCTGGGACGCGAGGAGATTGATATCATCGAACCCGTGCTTGCGCAGCTCAACAGCCAGGGGATGCAGTTGATCGGCCCGCTGCCCGCCGACACCCTGTTCACGCCCATCCACCTTCAACAGGCGGATGCGGTGCTCGCCATGTACCACGATCAGGGACTACCGGTGCTGAAACACCTCGGCTTCGGCCGCGCGGTGAATATCACCCTGGGACTGCCGATCATCCGCACATCCGTGGATCACGGTACTGCCCTGCCCCTGGCCGGGACCGGTCAGGTCGAGCTGGGCAGTCTGGAATATGCGGTGACCGTGGCGGAAAACATGGCGGCATCCGCACACTGATCAATTCACAAGCCTGACGCTTCCGCACAGGCAATTCCACACAAGCTGAATGGTTTTAATTTCCCGGGAACATGGTGCTCAGGGAAAACACAGACTATTTTCTTAAGAAAACCGAATAAGAATTCATACCCCACTGGTCCGGGAAAAACGACCCTATGAACGACCCCGTGCGCCTTGATCGATCTGGAAAACAGACCTCTGTCGGCACTCCCCCTGCCGCGAAGTCTCATCGCACCTGCAGTCTGATGCGAGATGAGGACAGGGTCAGAGCGGTACATTGAGGTACCGTGATGAGCGATTCCAGCAATAACAAGCCACGCGCCAGCCAGGCTTTCATGCGCAAAACCTCGGAGCAATTGGCGCAGCGCAAACAACGCATGGAGTACGAGCGTAAGATCGCGGATCGCGACAAACTGCTTGAAGAGCTGCATGTTCACCAGATAGAACTGGAATTGCAGAACGAGGAGCTTCGTCAGGCGCACTTCAGGCTCGAGTACACATACCAGCAGTACCTCGACCTCTATAACGAAGCCCCCGTCGGCTACATCAGCCTCAACGACGAAGGCCTGATCATACGCGCCAACCAGAAGCTCGCCGCCATGTTTGGCGTAGAACTGTATCAGCTCAAAGGCCGTGCCCTGGTCGACTTTATGGCATTCGGCGATCAAAACAATTTCAATACCCGGTTCAAGAACTTCATCCGCTGCCAGCCAGGGAAAGCGAAGCGAAGGCTGGTAGTCCCCGGTAGTCGCGAGGCGATACTGGAAACCCGACGTGCCGTAGGCGC
>JBEVVH010000071.1:0-15397 GCA_040507245.1 Candidatus Thiodiazotropha sp. | reverse complement strand
GGCGCCTACGGCACGTCGGGTTTCCAGTATCGCCTCGCGACTACCGGGGACTACCAGCCTTCGCTTCGCTTTCCCTGGCTGGCAGCGATCGTATCGTGATCCGGATCGGAACCAACCAGTTTGATACTGATATAGGGACTGCTCAGATCACTTTGTACTGAGATGTCCTGGGCGGTTGGTGCTCGGTTTGAGGAATCGGGGTCAGGATCGGGGTTAGGGTAGTCGCCCCCTCCGTCACCGCCGCCGCCACAGGCACTGAGTGCCAGGGTCAGTGGTGCAATATAAAGAAGCGGTTTTAAATATTCCTTGTCCTTGAACATGATTGAATCTCCATTTCATCATCATCCTGGGAAATATGCTGCGATAGTAAGCAGCATCGCCGCTTAAATTCCAAGATAGGGATTTCCCCAGCTAGGGTTATCCCCCGGTATGCCACTTTGCCAACATCTGAACTCAGAGGCATTCAGCTTACATGGCAAAGTTGACGGTGGGCGTCAGAAGGAACGCGAGCAATGGGTCACAGAAACTCATTCATGAAGTGCATGATCGACACGCGGAGAACATCCCGCGTGTGCTGAGCATGAGTCAGGATTCTATTTCGATTTCAAACGCAGGGGCCATTTGCATATGGCGTTTTACCGCGCAGAGTTCCATCGCTTTAACGATACCGTTGCGGTATCGCTCCGGAAAATCCGCGGGCAGCGTGAGCAGAAACTTGATCTGGCCGATCATCTTGCTCTGTTCATCTTCACTGCAGTGCATGCGCAGGGCCAGGCCTTCAGTCGAGAGTTTTCGGCTCTCGCAGAAGTTTCAGGCATAGATACCTGCGCAGGTGGCCAAAGAGGCGAGGAACAGATCGAAGGGTGCCGGGGCGCTGGCCCCGCCGCCGTATTTGGCGGGCTGATCGGTTTGAATCAGATATTCGCCCACCTGGGCTTCGATACATTTTCCGCCGGGAAAGCGGACGTCGATACAGTCCATACGCCTCTCCTGTATGTGTTCGGCAACCCTTCAATCGGCCCATTCAGAGTGGATACAGTTCCTTGATCGGTCCGGGATTCTTCTGTTCCACCTGGGCATAGAGATTGTTCAATGCAGCCTGCAATGCCTCTTCGATGACCGGATGGTAGAAGGGCATGCGTACCAGATCCCCGACCGTCAGTTGCTGTGCAATCGCCCAGCTCAGTAAATGGCCCAGGTTTTCACCCTGCGGGGTGATCATTTCCGAGCCCAGCAGTACGCCCGTTTTTTTATTGGCATAGACCCGAATCACGCCCCGGTTCTGTCCCATGATCATGGCGCGCCCGACGGGTGCGAGTTTGACTTCGCCGATCGCCGTGGTATCCAGGTCCAGGTTCTTATACAAGCTACCCGTCAGACAGATGTTCGGGTCGCAGAAATTGATCGCCAGGGGGACCTTGCGTTTAAAGGCGAGTATTTCATCATGCGAGGCATTGTAACCGGCGATTTTACCTTCGTCGCCGGCCTCATGCAGAATCGGACGATCTCCGGTAAGGTCACCAGCCATGAAGATGTGCGAATCCCCGCACTGCATGGTGTTGGGGTTGAACAACGGAATGCCACGGGCATCAAGTTCCAGGCCCGCATTCTGCAGTGCCAAGCCTTCGAGATTGGGTCTGCGGCCGAGACTGGCAAGCACCTTGTCCACGATCACGGACTGATCCCCAGCAGTCACCCGCAACTGTGAGCCCTCGCTGGTGATCTCCACCGCGTGGCCCAGGTGAATGGGGAACTCCCGCTGCATGATCTCGACGGCGCTCTTGGTAACCTCCGGGTCGCTGGTGCCGCCGATGGTCTCGGCCATATCAAATCCTGTCACATCGACACCCAAGCGGCTCAGGGATTGGCCCAATTCCAGACCGATCACGCCCAGACCAATGATCGCAACGGATCCTGGCAGGTCCTCCAGTTCGAAGAAGGTGTCCGTGGTCAGGATTTTGTCACCGAAGGCCTCCCAGGCGGAGGGCACTACCGGGCGGGAACCGGTGGCGATGACGATGCGTTCGGCTTCGACCCGGTCGCCATTGTCCAGCAGCAGGGTGTGCGGGTCGAGGAACTCCGCATAGGCCTCTACGAACTTTTCGCCCATGTTGTCGGTACTGTTGGAGAGCACCCGGTCTACGAAGGTATCCCGCAGATCCTGAACGTGTTCCAGGGTGGTGGGGATATCGATGCTCAAACCGGTATGGCCGTCGACCCCGTAGCGGTTCAGGTGAGTTCTGCGATGGTAGTCTTCCGCGACCTGGGTCAGCGCTTTCGAGGGCATGCAGCCAACCCTGGCGCAAGTAGTGCCGGGCTCACCGCCGTTGATCAGCAGGAAACTCTTGCCGCTGGGGCCCACCTGACTGGTGGCGTTCAGACCGGCGGTGCCGGAGCCGATGATTGCGACGTCAACCTTTTTGTCTGCCACGTAACTCTCCTGAAAATGTGTATGCGACTGGGGATTTTAGCGGCTTGACGGTAAAAATTCAGCCTGTTCACCACTGGGTTTATCAAACGGCTGGTTGCACCGGGTCATGGGGTTGATTACCTTAGGAAGCTCGTCCCACTCAGAGAAAGCGGGATGGTACATATAATTACAAGCGAGGAGATCCTTATGAAATGGTTGATAACCACACTGCTGTTGCCTGGACTGGCCTTTGCTCAGCAGCCATCCCCCGGGCAGGGTCAGCCTATCGACTCCCAGCAATATTTCGAAATGTCGAAAAAGATGATGTTACCAGCCATCGAGAAGAGTCTGCCTGTGCTGCAGGAAACCCAGGGGTGCCTGACCCAGGCGACGGATGTCGGGAGTTTTCAGAAATGTGTCGATATCCTGAATGATCTGGAACAGCAGATGAGGGCGCAGATGGGCGCTCCACCCAATGCGCCCGACTCACAGCAACCCGCGTCGAAGACAATCGAATACACGGAGCAAAACAAGTCCAACATGCTCAAATTCGTCAATCAATCCATTGCCGCTGGTCAGGCGATGAAGCAGTGTTTCGATTCGAGTGCCACAGGGGAGCAGATGGATAGCTGCATGAAGGCCGCCAAATCCAAGCAGCCTTAACGGATTGTCTCAGTCTTCGGTGTAAAGTCGTCCCGGATTGAGGATTCCGCGGGGATCGAAAACCCGCTTCAGTCCCTGTTGCAGTTCTGCGATTCTGGGATGGAGCGGGTGAAACACCTCGCCTTCTCGGTCACCCCCCCGAAACAGCATGGCGTGTCCGCCCTGTTGGGCCGCTTGCGAGCGCATTTCCTCTTCAGACCTGTGACTGTAGATCCAACGTTGGCCGCCCGCCCATTCGCTCAGCACCGGTTCATCGAAATCCAGCTGGGCCGTGGGTGGCACGGCGAGCCGCCACAGAGGGGCCTGGTGACTGAAAAATCCGTGCTTATGGTCTCTTACCTCTGACCAGAATGTATCGGGTAGTTGGCCTCCTGGTGAGATGCCATATCGGCTGAGTATCTGTTTGACCCGCTCGGCGCCGCACGCCAGACGCAGGGCGTATTCATCCCCATTCTGGCAGGTGGCGGTAATTGGCATGGCCTCGTTGAGCATGCGTGTCACCAGGGTGACAGCCGTATCCGGCGATGCGGTAAAACGGATACCGATCTCCTCCTGGGGTTTGGGCAGCACCTTGACCGAAACCTCGAGCAGGATTCCCAGGGTGCCCAGGGCCCCAGCCATCAAGCGTGACACATCGTAGCCGGCGACATTCTTCATCACCTGTCCGCCAAATTTGAGAATGCGGCCCTTGCCGTCGAGCAGTTTGACGCCCAATAACAGATCCCTAGGGGAACCGCCCCAGGGGCGGCGCGGGCCACTGAGGCCAGCGGCGATCGCACCCCCAAGGGTGCCACCTGAATCGAAACTGGGTGGTTCAAAAGGCAGCATCTGTCCCTGAGCATACAGGGTCTCTTCGATCTCCCTGAGCGGTGTGCCGGCCCGGGCGGTGATGACCAGTTCCGTGGGTTGATAGTCCACGATACCCCGGTGTCCGGACAGGTCCAGGACCTCGCCGACTTGTGTAAATCTGCCGTAGAAGCTTTTACTCCCCGATCCCACCAGCCAGAGTGGCGACTTTTTGCTCCAGGCCTCACGGACGGCGCTTTGCAAATTCGGGCTGTCATCGCGATCTGCCATGCTCAAAACCGCTCCAGTTCCGGAAAACGCAGTTTGCCGGCATGTACGTGCATCGCACCATACTCAGCACAGCGCGCCAGTGTGGGGATCGCTTTGCCCGGGTTGAGCAGTCCCAGGGGATCGAATACCGCTTTCACCGCATGAAAGATCTCCAGTTCATCCTCCTGGAACTGGGTGCACATCTGGTCGATCTTCTCCAGGCCCACACCGTGCTCTCCGGTGATAGTGCCGCCGACCGCGACACACAGCTCCAGGATCTCTGCACCGAAGTGTTCCGCCTTTTCGAGTTCCCCGGGTTGATTCGCATCGTAGAGAATCAGCGGGTGCAGGTTGCCGTCACCGGCATGGAACACATTCGCACAGCGAAGCCCGTAACGCTGGGACATCTCACCAATCCTCTTCAGGACCTTGCCCAGCTGATTGCGGGGTATGGTGCCGTCCATGCAGTAGTAATCGGGGGCAAGACGCCCGACAGCGGGGAACGCATTCTTGCGCCCGGCCCAGAAGCGCATGCGCTCCTGATCATCCCGTGCGGTCATCACCCGGGTGGCTCCGGATGCCATCAGGATGCGCCGAACCCGCATGATTTCATCGGATACTTCCTCGTTCGCTCCGTCCACCTCACAGAGCAGGATTGCGGCGGCATCGGTGGGGTAACCGGCGTGAACGAAGTCTTCCGCTGCCTGAATCGAGAGGCTGTCCATCATCTCCAGACCGGCGGGCAGAATGCCCTGGGCTATGATCGCGGCAACCGCGTCACCCGCGGTTTCGATATCGTCGAAGGCCGCCAGGGCGACCTGCTGCCGCTCCGGAATCGGCAGCAGCTTCACCACCACCTCGACCACTACTCCAAGCATGCCTTCCGAACCGGTGATCAGGGTCAGCAGGTCGAGCCCGGGACCGTCAAGGGCCCGGGTGCCCAGAGTCAGGCGTTCTCCGGAGATGGTGATCAGGGTGACCTGAAGCACGTTGTGCAGGGTCAGGCCGTATTTGAGGCAATGCACCCCACCCGCATTCTCCGCCATGTTGCCGCCGATGGAGCAGGCGATCTGGGAGGAGGGGTCCGGTGCATAGTAGAGCCCGTGAGGTTTGGCCGCTTCGCTCACCGCCAGGTTGCGTACGCCGGGTTGTACTCGTGCGATCCGGTCATTCGGATTGATTTCGAGAATCCGGTTCAGGCGCGCCAGACTCAACAGCACCCCTTGTTCGTGCGGTAGGGCGCCCCCGGAGAGTCCGGTGCCGGCGCCCCGGGCCACCAGAGGGATTTCCCGTTCCAGGCAATAACGTAAAATGGCCGCCACCTGCTGCTCGTCCGTGGGCAGAAGCACGATCAACGGAATCCTGCGATAGGCGGACAGGCCGTCGCATTCGAAGGGGACCAACTCCTCTTCCCGGTAGATGACGCAATCGTCCGGGAGCATCTGCTGAAATGCCCGCGCCAGGGTCTGTCGATCGGCTGTCATGAATGGCTCCTGGTGTTCCTATGCCTCGCGTCGCGGTTGGTTGCGATCCCGCTCATCACCCCGGCAGGGTTGGCGGCGGGTTCGTGATGAACCACGGATTCGGAAGGGCCGTGGCCGGCAATGTCTGAATCGGTAAGGTTACAGAATCAAGGATACTGAAAACACAGCCATCTTATCCGGATAAGGGGTGGGGTGTCTTCCGCCATTTCGTTGAGTGTGCCTCGCGCAGTCCGTATGATGAGCAAATTTCTATGAGTGGTAGCCATGAAGCGACTCCTTAGTATCGCAATCGTTGTGGCCGGGTTGTTGATCGTGGCCAGGGCCATGTCTCAGGACGCCCTGAACCAGGCCATGGAGCTGGAGCTGCAAACCCAAAAAGCGGCCCGCGCATCCCAGCAGACCGTGGAGCGGCTGGATGACGAATCCCGCAAGATGCTCGAAGAGTATCGTCTGCTGAATCAGCAACTGGAACGTACCCGCAGGGAAAACGATGAACTCCATGCGGCGGTTACTCAGCAGTCAGAGGAACTCCGGCGCATCGACACCGAACTCGGCGACATCGACCGCCTGCGTGACGATCTGGATCCCCTGATGGCGGATATGCTGGATGCGCTGAAACAGTTAGTGATACTGGATACCCCGTTTCTTGCTGATGAGCGTCAGGAGCGGGTGAGCGCCCTGGCAACCCAGTTCGAGACAAAGGAAGGGACGATCTCAGAACGCTTCAGGCGGCTGCTCGAGGCATACCAGATCGAAGTCGACTATGCGCGTAACATCGAGGCCTACGAGGGCGAATGGGTGGCCCCGGACGGCTCCCGCAAGGTGGTGGACTACTTGCGTCTGGGACGGGTGGGTTTCTTTTATCAGAGTCTGGATGGTGGAGGAGGGGGTGTCTGGGACAACCGTCAACGCACCTGGAGGCCCCTCGACAAGGCCTACCTGGCCGGACTTGAGAAGGCGATCCGGATCGCGCGCAAACAGATGCCACCGGATCTGCTGGAACTGCCGCTGTGGCTGCTGGGAGCACCGGACGCATGAGGTCTCTGCGCATCCTCCTGATCTGCTGCGCCGGACTGCTCGGTTCGGGTAATGGCCTGGCACAGACCGATCCCCTGCAGAACCTGTTGCAGCAGGTGAGTGAGTCCCGGGAACAACAACTTCAGCAGAACAGGGCCCGGGAGCAGCGATTCCTGGACACCCGGGATAGCCGCAAGGCGCAGCTGGATGCGGTGCGTCTCGCGCTGCAGGAAGCACAGGCGCGAAAGGCACAGTTGGAGGCCCTGCATGAGACCCAGGCAACACGTTTGGAAACCCTCCGTCAACAGCTCAATGAACGCACCGGTACCTTCGGTGAGCTGTTTGGCGTGGTCCGTCAGGTGGCCTCAGAGAGCCTCAACCTGTTCCGCAACGATCAGACTTCGGCGCTTGGCAAGAACGATCTGCCGGTGCTCGAAACCATAGCCACCAGTCGTTCTCTGCCTTCCATTGGCCGCCTGCAGGATCTGTGGGAGATTATGCTGCAACGTATCGTACGTTCCGGTGAGGTATGGCACGCCCAATTGCCCGTGATACGTAACACCGGCGAGGAGTCCGTGGGCGAGGTGATCGGTATCGGCCTGTTCAACGCGGTCTCTGATGGCCGCTATCTGCGCTATCTGCCGGAAACCGGACGTTTCGTCGAACTCGGCCGCCAACCGCCGCCGCGCTATCAGTTGATGGCGAAGGCCCTGGAATCCCCGCAAGGTGGACTGCAGCGGGTCGCGGTGGACCCGTCCCGGGGCGCCATACTCTCCCTGCTGGTGCAGTCGCCCACCTTCCTGGAACGCATCCAACAGGGCGGATATATCGGCTATGTGATCCTCTTGCTGGGGGCCATGGGTGTGCTGGTGACGCTCGAACGCCTGTACAGCCTGGCCCGGGTCTGGCGCCGGCTGAATCGTCAGCGACAGCAACCCGAACCACAGGAGGACAATCCACTCGGAAGATTGTTGAAGGTGGCCCAGACGCATTCGCAACTGCCATCCGATGCTCTGCAAAAACACCTGGATGACGCGATACTCCGGGAACTCCCCGCGCTCAAGCGCGGATTGCGGATACTCGCCATTTTTGCCGCCATCGCGCCGCTCCTCGGACTGCTCGGTACGGTCACCGGCATGATCGAGACCTTTCAGTCCATCACCCTGTTCGGCACCGGTGATCCGAAGCTGATGTCCGGGGGTATCTCCCAGGCCCTGGTCACCACCGAACTCGGTCTGGCGGTCGCCATCCCCCTGGTGCTGGTGCACAGCCTGCTGAGCGGACGCAGCAACCGGGTGATTCGTCTGCTCGACCAGGAGAGTGCGGCGCTGGTCGCAGCCCGGGCAGGGGACTGAGGTGGACTGGTTATATGCCCATCTCTCCACGGATGTCCTGAGCCTGCTGGAACGGGGCGGGGTGGTCCTGCTGTTGATCCTGCTGCTTTCGTTTTTTATGTGGACACTGATCGTGTTTGCCTACCTGAAACTCTGGTGGAAAACCGATGCCCAATCCCCGGATGTGTTATTGACCTGGCTGCCGCTGGTCCTTTCCCTGGTGCAGATTCTGCCGATGCTGGGTCTGCTGGGCACCATCGAGGCCATGATCGAGCTTTTTTACGTCATAGCACAGCATGGCAGCGGAAACATTCGGGGCATGGCCGGCGGTATCTCACAAGCCCTCATCACCACCCTGGCCGGTCTCGTGACTTCATTGTCCGGGTACTACTTTTCCAGCGATCTTCAACATCGTCTGCAGCAGCGGATGCTCGCTGCGGAGGTGCTGTGATGCGTCATCAGCACGTGGATGAGGACAATGGGGAACTGGCGATCAATCTGACACCGCTGATCGACATGGTCTTCATCCTGCTGATTTTCTTCATGGTGACCTCGTCATTCGTCAAAGAGACCGGCGTGGATGTGGATCGCCCCAGCGCTGCTACCGCCCGAATCAAACCCCAGACCGCAATTCTGATCGCGGTCACACAACAGGGGGAGGTTTGGATTGACCGGCGTAAGATCGATCTGCGCGCGGTGAGGGCCAACGTGGAGCGGCTGCACGCGGAGAATCCTGAAGGCGCCGTGGTCATCACCGCGGATCGGCAGGCACCCACCGGGGTGGTGATCCGGGTGCTTGACCAGGCCCGTCTCGCCGGAGTGGAGAGTGTGGCAATTGCCGCCAACCGGGACGCTGAGTGATGCGTCTGCTCGTGGGGTTGTTGAGCGCACTGTTGATCAACCTGGCTCTGTTCTGGTTACTCGAAGCAATGTTGCGCGAAAAGGAGGTGACCCTGCAGACCACTCCAGCCATGGACCTGATCAACTTCGTCCGCCTTGCCAGGGCGCCTGAATCTGCGGAGACACGACCGCCCGAGGAGCAGCAATTGCAGGAAGCACCCCCGGTTCCCCCACAACGCCGGGTGGAACCGGCAAAATCCCTGACCCCGCCCAGCCGGGACTGGGCAATGCCGAAGATCGAGATGCCGCTCAATCTGTCCGGAGGACCTTATCTGGGAATCCGGCCTGAGATCCCCGCAACCCTGGCGGCGGAGCCGGTGCCACGCATGCGTTTTCCGCCCCGTTATCCTCAGCGGGCGTTGATGCACCGGATCGAGGGTAAGGTGGTCCTGGAATTCACCATCAATCCGGATGGCAGCGTAAGTGACGCCCGGGTGGTTGAGGCAGAGCCTCCCGGTTACTTCGAACAGTCGGCGTTGCGTGCGATTACCCGATGGGAATTTCACCCGAAGGTCGTGGCCGGTAATCCGGTGTCGCGAACCGCCCGACAGACCATCACCTATACCCTCAAGCCATGATGGTCTCTTGCCTTGTGAAGCGACTCGTACTGATCCTGCTGTGCGGATTCAGTGCTGCAGCATATGCGGATTCCTTACCCAAGGATGAGGTCCAGGCAGAACGCTACACCTACGACTACCTGTTCATGATCGACGCCCTGATCCGGCATAAAAAGTACGACAGGGCGCAACTTGAGCTGGATGCACTGCTGGAACGTGTTCGGGACAATCCCCAGGACACGGCGCTGGCCTGGCAGGCCTACGGTTATCTGCACATCGGGCGCAACGACTTTGCCGCCGCGATCAGGGATTTCAAAATGGCCCTTGAGGCAGGCACCTTGCCGGAAACCGTTGCCCAGGGTTTGCGCTATACCCTGGCCCAGTTGCTGTACACGGAGTCTCGCTTCGCCGAAGGTCTCAGTCAGCTTGAGCTCTGGAAGCAGAAAACGGATTCGATTCCTCCCCAGGCCGAGGTTTTAACCGCCCGGTTTCACTATGCCCTGGAGGCGTGGCAGGCGGCCTACGATGCGCTGCAAAGGGCCATCAGCAAAAGCCCTGATCCCCAGGAGCCCTGGTATCAGATGTGGGTGGGCATCTGCTTCGAGCAGAACTGGCTCAAACGCAGCATTCCCATACTTCGGGAGATGCTTCAGCGCTTTCCTGATAAAGCCGCCTATTGGCAACAGTTGGCGAATGTTCACCTGCAACTGGGTCAGGTGCACCAGGCCGTCACGGTTCTGCATCTCGCCGAAGCGGGAGATCTTCTGGATGAGGCAGGACTGCTCAGACTGATCCGACTGCAGATGCAGGATCACTCACCCTACAATGCTGCCCGTCTGCTCGAGAACCTGCTCGAACAGGGAAAACTCAAACAGAGTTCCGAGCATTTGAAGCTCCTGGCCGATGCCTGGCTGCTGGCCCGCGAGCCGGATCAGGCGTTGTCCGCTCTGCAGCGCCAGGCCAGTATTGATTCGTCAGGTGAGGCCCAGTTACGGGCAGGCAGGATACTGTTTGAGCAGGAACAATGGAAAAATGCCGCGGATATGCTCGAATCCGGGTTGCGTCTGAGTGACTCTGACCGGTTTGAGGACTGGTTACTGCTGGGCAATGCCCACTCCAGGCTGCAGCAATGGGAGGAAGCGAGATCTGCAGTCAGCGCAGCGATTCCCCTGGCTCGGGATAAGGCGCAGAGAACCCTGGCCAATGATTGGGTCACCTATCTGGAATCCCGCTCGGTAAAACCCTGAATAGGGCATATCGCGCGGGTCATACCACATGGAATTGCGTGATATGCCGCAGATTCCAGGGCGTTTGAACCGCGGAAAAATACGATATTCAATTCAATTCAGGGAGTTACCGCTCTGGTCTGAAAATTGCCTCTGTCTTACGGATTATAACGACCACATGAGGTATAAGAATGCGACTTACAGCCCTGTCTCTGGCCATCACGTCTCTCCTGAGCGGTCAGGCCCTACATGCCGAGGATCAGACCGAAAACCTCAATGAGGTGATCGTCGAAGGGGAGGCGGAAACCACCCCTGCGGTAACCCTGCTGCCGCTGGATGGGGCCGATGTGGGAATGCCCGCGGATGCGGCGGATCTTCTCCGTGACATCAACGGTGTATCCGGTGTGCGCATGGGCGGACACGGGATCGATCCGATCATCCGGGGTCAGAGTCAGACCCGTCTGAACATTCTCATGGACGGCGCCTACATCCATGGAGGGTGTCCCAACCGCATGGATCCACCCACGGCCTATTCCACCATGGAAAGTTATGACAGCGTTACAGTGATCAAGGGTTCCCAGACTGTCCTGTATGGCGGCGGCGGCAGCGGTGGCACGGTCCTGTTCGAGCGCAAACCCCCTCAATTTGAACCCGGTAAAAACTACCTTGGAAGTGTCGACGCAGGCTACAAGGGCAACTCCGAAACCAAGGAATTCTCCGCCGATGCGGCGGCCGGTTCCTCGCTGGGTTATATCCGTGGCGTCGTGGGCTACCAGGATGCGGATAACTATGAAGACGGTGATGGCAACGAGGTGCGTTCCGCGTACACCAACAAGTCCGGTAACCTGATCCTGGGCTATACCCCGGATCAGTACAAGAATCTGCAACTGAATCTCGAGGCCACCCGGGAAGACGATGTGCTCTATGCGGGTGCCGGCATGGACTCCCCGTACAGTGACTCGGACAACGTACGGTTGAAATACGATCAGCGGGACGCCCTGGGCCCTCTGTCCGGCTTCAAGGCGGAGTTCTACTCCTCTCAGGTAGAGCATCTGATGGACAACTACTCCCTGCGAACCCTGACCGCACCGATGCGCATGAGTGTGCCGACCACCTCCGATACTCTTGGTGGCCGGGTCCTGGGCGATCTCATGCTGGGCCAGGCAGTGCTCACCCTGGGTATCGACTATCAGGACAATGAACGAGATGCCGATCGTTTCTCCGGCATGCCGAATAGGGACCCGACCACTCTGCAATCGATCATGTGGCCCGGTGCGGAATTGGAACAAACCGGTCTCTTCGCTGAGGTATCTCTCCCTGTTGCGGATCTGGATCGGGTCAAGGCAGGGTTGCGCTATGACCAGGTGAAGGCATCGATTTCCCGCGGCGATGAGAAACCGGATCTTGGACCGAGTCCGACCCCCAACAACCTCTACGCCATGTATTACGACGAAACTTCGGGCAGCAAGACCGAGGATAATGTGGGTGGTTTCCTGCAGTACGAACACGCCGTCGGTGATGGCACCCTCTACACTGGGATCAGCCGCTCGGTACGGACCGCCGATGCCACCGAACGTTATCTGGCTAGCTTCGCCCGTAACATGACCACCGGCATGGACACCAGTTGGGTGGGTAACCCGGAACTGGAGCCTGAGAAACATCATCAGATCGAGGCTGGCTTCAAATGGAACGCGGCAACCTGGTCGAGCGATGTGGCGGTCTACTACAATGATGTCAGCGATTACATCCTGCGGGATCTGGCCCGTGGTCAGGATGGGGTGCTGGTCTCCAACGGAACGGCGACCATCTATCGGAACGTGGATGCCGAGTTCTACGGCATCGAATGGGAGGCCGCGTATCAGATCACCCAGGCCCTGAAAACCCATGCGGGACTGGCCTATGTACACGCGGACAACACCACGGATGATCGCCCTCTGGCACAGATCGCGCCGTTGGAAGCCACCCTGGGTCTTTCCTACACAACCGGTGCCTGGGATCTCGGCGGCACTGTAAGAGCCAATGCCAAACAGACCCGTGCGGACCTGGAGGAGGGCGGCGGTCAGGATGTACAGGAGACCCCCGGCTGGGGCGTGGTGGATCTCTACGGCGCCTACGATATCAATAAAAGTGCCAAGCTCAGTTTCGGCATCGACAACCTGTTCGACAAGACCTATGCCTATCACGTCAACCGGGCCAATGCGGATCCGTTCAACCCGGAAGCCATCCAGGTCAACGAGCCCGGTCGCGAGATCTGGCTGAAGGGCGGCATTCGGTTCTGACAACTGGTTCATCGATCTGAGAATTCGTCCGGTCAGACTCTGACCACTGTTACCGGACGGGGGATCTGAACCACGACCCTCGAAGCAGGTGCATTCCCAAACCCTCTCTGGGAATGCACCTCAGCGGATGCTGATCCGGCATCCATGTTCGTATGAACTCAGCAGTTCAACCGAGCACGCGTCTGCACCGATTTTCTCACTGATATGTTCCCCGGCTCCTACCGCTTCATCTGAAGACAGCCATCAAACCTTTTTCCGCACGTCATCACCCGGTCATCCGAGCTGTTTCTAATCGGCCATTCCAGCAGGCAGTTGGATTTCTGGTCAGTCGGCGCAGTGAGCGTTGAAGTTAGCCCTGATCGGCTCATTTTCCCGCTAACGGGGCTTTCGAGGCGGCGATCACCTTGACATGCATGAGTCTGAACAGGTTTCAACAACCTGCTGTTTTATAAACGAAATCATTGATGGAGGAACAGCGCATGTTTGGAAAACGGATGGGACAAACCGTTCTTGTGACCCTGGCGGGGATGGTGGCTTCGGTGAATGGGGTGGCTGCGCCCCTGATGGAGCAGGGGATACAATTTGGCGACATCACGGATGGACGGGCGATTGTGTGGAGTCGCTCCGATCAGCCCTCGCGTATGATGGTTGAGTATGCCACTCAAAGCGATTTCAGCGACGCCATACTCATCAAGGGACCTTACGCAACCGAGCAAACCGACTATACCGCAAGGCAGGATCTGGTGGATCTGCCGGCAGGTTCTGATATCCATGTGAAGGTCTGGTTCGAAGACCTCACCCAGGAAAGGAATCCGAGCGAACCGCTCACCGGTCAATTCCATATGCCGGGCAAGCGCGAAAACATCCGCTTCGTCTGGGGCGGGGACATCGCCGGTCAGGGTTGGGGCATAAACGAAGCCTTTGGCGGAATGCGGATCTACGAAAGCATGCGTCAGGTGAATCCTCTGTTTTTCATCAACAGTGGTGACACTGTCTATTCCGACGGACCGATATTGCCGCAAGTCACGGCTGAAAACGGTGAGATCTGGACCAACCGGGTAACTCCGGAAGTCAGTAAAGTGGCCGAAACCTTGGACGAGTTTCGCGGACGCTACAAATACAATCTGCTGGATACCAATATTTTACGCTTCAATGCGCAGGTGCCTCAGATCTGGCAATGGGACGACCATGAAGTGATGAACAACTGGTCCGATGCCAAAGACTTGAGTGCAGACACTCGTTACATGGTCAAGGAGATGCCTCTGCTGGTGTCCAGGGCCACCCAGGCCTTTCATGAGTATGCGCCGTTGCGGCCTCATGGTGCTGAGGAGGCGAACCGGATATACCGTAAGCTCTCCTATGGAGATTTACTCGACGTTTTCGTTCTGGATATGCGCAGCTATCGAGGTGCGAATTCCGATAATCTGCAGTATGAGGAGAGTGGTGCAACAGCTTTTCTGGGCCCAAGACAGGCTGATTGGCTGATGCAGTCATTGAAGGATTCCACCGCCACCTGGAAAGTAATCGCCGCTGACATGCCGATTGGCCTTAACATCAGTGATGACTATGTGAATGATCCTCCGCAACAGTGGGAAGGTATTGCAAACGGCAACGATCGCTGCCAGCCAGGGAAAGCGAAGCGAAGGCTGGTAGTCCCCGGTAGTCGCGAGGCGATACTGGAAACCCGACGAGCCGTAGGCGCCAAAGGGGATCCAAAGATCGCATCCGAACGCGACGTCCAGTCATTCGGGAGCTGACAACGGAGCGGTGACGAGCTTGCGAAGTCATCGCGTAGTGTCAGTGACCGGGACGGCCGGGGCACTAATAGGCTGTCAAAGATCGAATCGATTTTGGTGGACTTGGATGTCCCAAAATCTTTCATGAGATCGAAGACTCGCTTGGGACCGGCAGCCGGACGTGAACTTGAGATCGCACGTATCCTCAGCTACATCAAGCGCAGGCACATTCAAAACGTCGTTTGGCTGACAGCGGATGTGCACTATGCGGCCGCTCACTACTACAATCCCAGGAAAGCAGCGAGTGATGATTTCTCTCCGTTCTGGGAGTTCATTGCCGGACCATTGAACGCAGGGAGTTTTGGCCCGAACAGCACCGATGCCACTTTCGGTCCTGAGGTGGTCTTCAATCTCGCTCCAGCCGAAGGGCAGGCGAATCTCTCACCCTACGCAGGCCTGCAATTTTTCGGTGAGGTCTGCATTGATCGTCGTAGCAGGGAAATGACCGTTTCACTGAAAGATATCGATGGTGAGTCTGTGTTCATTCAAAAACTGCGTGCCCAACGGAAACGTGGAAATTCCCACGATTAGTCAGTGTTACAAATTCACTCAGACATGTTCAGGAACCGGTGAAATCTGACTATCTGTTGCAAGCGAGTCTTCGATCTCATGAAAGATTTTGGGACATCCAAGTCCACCAAAATCGATTCGATCTTTGACAGCCTATTAGTGCCC
>JBEVVH010000070.1:0-15399 GCA_040507245.1 Candidatus Thiodiazotropha sp. | reverse complement strand
GAGTTGCTTGATCAGAGGGGTGAAGATGCCATCCTTGCCGCTGAGGTCTTTGCCCTCACGTAATGCCTGGATGGCAATTTCCATGTCGAATGGTATTTTGTCTTTCATGTATCATCTCTTTTAGCCTAAGTTTATAGAAATGACACAGAATTCTGAACACTACCGTTTGTTCGAGTACATGTTCCGGTCACCGATCTTGAGTAATTTGTCGATGGTGTTGCCATCTTCCGGATATAAGGCAATACCCGAGCTGGCTCTGAGATCAATGGTCTGCTTATCCACCAGGGTATTGCCTACTAATTTGTTGATAACCTGCTGTTCAACGGTTTCAAGATCCGTGCGTGTTTTTACATCGTTTACCAGGATTATGAATTCGTCACCGCCACTGCGACAAACTGTATCCGAGGCCCGAACACTTGACTGCATACGCGTGGCTGCAATCTGCAACAACCGATCACCTGTGCGGTGACCGTGGGTATCGTTGATGTCCTTGAATCCATCCAGGTCGATATAGATCAGGCCAAATCCGGTGAGGCTGCGCTTGCGGTGAACCAGGAGTTGCTGCAGTCGGTCTTCCATGAGGCGTCGATTGGGTAGTCCGGTCAGTGGGTCCTGCAAAGCAAGCTCCATATTGATGGAACGGGTCTCGACCAGGGCTGCAATGAGCAGGCTCACCAGAAGAGCAACCAGCCATCCTGCAGCCCTGACAGGCCAGATCATACTGTGCTCAGAACCCCAGCCAAGTACCGGTATTGCTGCGATCTGCCAATATCCATTAGGTAGCACGATGGATTGGACAATAGGATTCTGCTCAAATAATTTATTGTCTCCGAAAATTATGTCGCCATTCTCGCCCAGGCCGTCTTTGCCTCTTATGGACAAGCGAAGCCCATCAATTTCTTGCGCAATACCGGCCTCCTGGAACAGGCTGGGAATATCGATCACGATAGATGCCAACCCCCAATATGTTGGTTTATGGTTCTGTAATATTCCACTGACTCCCTTACGGGTGTAAATAGGTGTTCGGGCGATGAAAGCGGTGCCTCCCTGGATCAGTTTCACCGGTCTGGCGACGATCGTGCTGCGGGCCTCCATGGCGCGTAATACTGCAGGCCATTGCTCTAAGTTGTTCCTATATTCCAACCCCAAGGCCGATTCGTTACCCGCGAGCGGATAAATATGTGTGATGATGTTGTCCCGCGCCAGTCCGATATTTCGTATGTTTCGTTCCTGAAATAGTATCTCGCTGACAAGTTGTGAGAAATCGGTTTCATTAACCTCAGGGTGGGTTGCGACATAGGCAATCAGACCGCGGGTGAGATGGAGGGTGGAATTGATCTGGCCCTCAAGTTGGGCTCGCAGGGTCGAAATCTTGTCCATGACGTCAGAGCGCTCGCGCTCCAAGTCCTTGGCACCGAGGAGGTAAACGATTATTTCGGTCAGTGAGAAGAGTACGAGAAAGAAAATAACGCCGTACAAAGCTGGGAGGAATCGTTTTCCCAGTGCTTTTCAAGCGAGTCTTCGATCTCATGAAAGATTTTGGGACATCCAAGTCCACCAAAATCGATTCGATCTTTGACAGCCTATTAGTGCCCCGGCCGTCCCGGTCACTGACACTACGCGATGACTTCGCAAGCTCGTCACCGCTCCGTTGTCAGCTCCCGAATGACTGGACGTCGCGTTCGGATGCGATCTTTGGATCCCCTTTGGCGCCTACGGCACGTCGGGTTTCCAGTATCGCCTCGCGACTACCGGGGACTACCAGCCTTCGCTTCGCTTTCCCTGGCTGGCAGCGGTGGAGTGAGGACTCAACATCACCGATCTAAACTGAGACATTAATAATTCGGGCGATGAACGCGTTTCGACAATTGTAGATTAATCCTCAGTCAACTGCCATCGCAAGGCGGGACTTGGCAAAGAAAGTTGCCGCTTCGGCAAGGCGTGTTTTGTTAGTGTGGGAAATTGGTGGGCCCACTAGGACTCGAACCTAGGACCAAGGGATTATGAGTCCCCTGCTCTAACCGACTGAGCTATGGGCCCGAAAGCGGGCGGGATTTTAACAGACTCGGCAGCTGCGGGTACAGGATCCGGAGTGGCTGCCGAGTGTGTGTTCAATCACTGTCGAGGAAACTGCGCAGGCGATCCGAGCGTGAAGGGTGGCGGAGTTTACGCAGGGCTTTCGCTTCGATCTGACGGATACGCTCACGGGTAACGTCGAACTGTTTGCCGACCTCCTCGAGGGTGTGGTCGGTATTCATGTCGATGCCGAAACGCATACGCAGAACCTTGGCTTCACGGCTGGTCAGGCCGGCCAGCATGTTTTGGGTGGCTTCGCCCAGACCTTCCGCGGTGGCGGAATCGATCGGGGATATCACGCCGGAATCCTCGATGAAATCACCCAGATGCGAATCCTCGTCGTCGCCGATGGGGGTTTCCATGGAGATCGGTTCCTTGGCGATCTTGAGTACTTTGCGGATCTTGTCTTCGGGCATCTCCATGCGTTCCGCCAACTCTTCAGGGGTGGCTTCGCGGCCCATCTCCTGGATCATCTGGCGGGAGATCCGGTTCAGCTTGTTGATCGTTTCGATCATATGCACCGGGATACGGATGGTGCGGGCCTGATCCGCAATCGAGCGGGTGATGGCCTGACGAATCCACCAGGTTGCATAGGTTGAGAACTTGTAGCCACGACGGTATTCGAACTTGTCCACCGCCTTCATCAGGCCGATGTTGCCTTCCTGAATCAGATCAAGGAACTGCAGGCCGCGGTTGGTGTATTTCTTCGCGATCGAGATGACGAGTCGCAGGTTGGCCTCAACCATCTCCTTCTTCGCGCGGCGGGCCTTGGCTTCGCCGATCGACATCTTGCGGTTGGTTTCCTTGATCTCACCGATGGTGAGCTGGCAGTCGTTCTCGATGTTCACCAAGCGTTTTTGAGCGCGCAGGATCTCGGATTCGTGCTCTTTGAGGGCCTCGGAGTAGGCCTTGCCTTTCTCAATCTGCTCGTGAATCCAGTTCAGGTTGGTTTCATTGTCCGGGAATGAGGCGATGAATTCCTTGCGGGGCATCTTGGCCTTATCCACGCACAACCCCATGATGATCCTTTCCTGGTTGCGAATGCGCTCGATGGTGTCACGCAGGCTGCTAACAAGGAGATTGAAGGTGATCGGGACCAGCTTGAATTCCAGGAACGATTCGGACACGCTCTCCATGGCTTTTTGCGCCTTGGTACTGGAGCGGCCGCTCTTCTTTAGGCTGCTGCACAGTGCGCTGTAACGCTTGCGCAATTCCTTGGCTTTAGCGGCGACTTCCTCAGGATCGGGTCCGGTGTTTTCCGAGCTGTCACTGGAGTCATCGTCATCCGAGTCGTCATCAGAATCATCATCCGATGAGTTGATAATCTCGTCATCGCTGTCCTTGGCCTCCTGGGGCGGCGTCGGATTGAGAATTTCATCGGGTTCATTCGGGTCGATGAATCCGCTGATGACATCTGCCAGGCGCACTTCGCCGCCTTCGATCTTTTCCAGCTGAGTGCACAGCAGATTTACTGCGCTGGGGAAGGTGGCCAGTGCCGCGGAGACCTGATTGAGACCCTCCTCGATGCGCTTTGCAATCCGCAGTTCGCCTTCACGGGTCAGGAGTTCGACGGTACCCATCTCGCGCATGTACATACGTACCGGGTCCGTGGTGCGGCCAAATTCACTGTCCACACTGGCCAGCGCGGCGGCCGCGGCTTCGGCGGCGTCATCATCGGTGGAGACTGCATTGTCGCTGAGGCTGGTGTCTTCCAGGTCCGGCGCGGTTTCATGGACGGTGATGCCCATGTCGTTGATCATTCGGACGATGTCCTCGATCTGTTCAGGCTCGACGATACCCTCGGGAAGGTGGTCATTAACTTCCGCATAGGTCAGGAAGCCCTGTTCCTTACCTTTTGCAATCAGTTGTTTTAATTGAGATTGCTGCTGTTCCTGGTTCATCTTTTACCTTGTGATCAGACGAGGTTACAATGCTGAGACTGAACTCACCATATTAGCACATTTTCACATAGATGCACTAAGATACCTCAATGGGTGAGTTTCTTAAGAATCTGGTTTTTCATCCTGTCCTAACTTTCCTGGATATCGGCGTTTTATTTCGTTGCGCAGCTCTTCAGACAGTTCGCTTGGGCGGAGATTCCCGGTGAGAGGGCGAGTCTGTTTGTGAAACTGTTCATTCAATCTGAGCAATGCATCACGAAATTCGCTCTTGTGATCCATCCCCGGGAGGTCGAACTGATAATTCGCCTGAGTCAACTTGTCCAGGTGGATGTAGTAATCGGTATCCCGCAGCCGTTCCATCAGTGCAGCCTTGTTAAGCGTAGGTTGGCATTGGATTATTTCAAGTAGGTGTTTGAGAATCCGAATCCCCGGATTGTCCCATTCCCGCCAGTTTTCCGGTACTTCCCGCGCCACTTCGTAGATATGGGGATGGTCCAGCAGAAGTACAATGGCCGAGCGGACCGGTGTGGCGGTCGGATGCTGCTGAGTGGCGTTGCCCGGTTGAGATTTTACCGGCTGCGACCGGCTGGCCTGGGTGTCGAGATGGCGGCCTTTCAGGCCGACCAGTTCCTCGAGGCGTTGAAACATCATTTCCCGAAACACACCCTTAGGCAGTCTTTCCAGGTGCGGGCGGGCGAGTTCGGCGAGTTTGGCGCGTCCGTCGATGCTTTCCATATGAACCTGGCCGGTGAGCTGCTGGAACAGAAACTCTGACAGGGGAGTGGCCTGCTCAATCCGTTGCTCGAAGGCGCTTTGACCCTCTTTGCGCACCTGGGTATCCGGATCTTCCCCTTCCGGCAGGAACAGGAAGCGGACCTCGCGGCCGTCACGCAGGGTGGGGAGGCCGGTGACCAGAGCCTTCCAGGCGGCGTCCCGTCCTGCTCGGTCGCCGTCGAAACAGAACACCACCTCGGGGCAGGTGCGGAAGATCAGCTCCAGGTGTTCCGGGGTGGTGGCGGTTCCCAGGGTGGCGACCGCGTTGAGGATGCCGTGCTGCGCCAGGGCGACCACATCCATGTAGCCTTCCACCACCAGCAGGCGTTGGATCTTGCTGTTCGCCTGGCGTGCCTCGTAAAGGCCGTAGAGTTCCCGGCCCTTATGAAAGATGGGCGTTTCCGGAGAATTCAGATATTTGGGTTTGTCATCCCCCAGAACACGTCCGCCGAAACCAATGATCCGGCCGCGCGGATCGCGGATCGGGAACATGATGCGGTTGCGAAACCGGTCATAGATCCTGCCTTCGCTGTCGTTGAGCATTCCGCATTTCAGCAGCAGGTCCCGGGTTTTTGGGTCCTGTCCCAGGTTTTGGCTGAGATTGTCCCATCCGGGTGGGGCGTAACCCATGCCATAGGTGGCGGCGATCTGTCCGCTGACGCCCCGGGCTTTCAGATAGTTCACAGCCTGGGAGGCCTGCTCGTGACCCTTCAGTTGTTGCTGATAATAGCGCGCGGATGAGGACATCAACTCATAGAAGGGGCGCAGGTCCGGACCGCTGCTTTGGCCCCCTTCACGGGGGACCTCGAGGCCGGCCTGCTGAGCCAGTTCCTCGACGGCTTCAACGAAACTCAGGTTGTCGTATTCCATGAGGAAGCCGATCGCCGAGCCGTGTGCGCCGCAGCCGAAGCAGTGATAGAACTGCTTGTTGGGACTGACGGTGAATGAGGGGGTTTTTTCGTCGTGGAAGGGGCAGCGGGCCTGGAAATCCCGTCCGGCCTTTTTCAATGGCACGCGCCGGCCGATGATATCGACAATATCGACCCGGTTGATTAACTGGTCAATGAACTGTGTGGGGATCTTCCCGGCCATGGCAGTGGGCTGGCCTCTCCTGATTCACTCCTGGACTTGGGTGCGCTCCGATGATGCCTGATCAATGGAGTACTCAGAGACTGAAAAGGCGCGACTGAGGCAGGATCGGCTCGGTTTGCGGGATCTGCCTGAACCTGCAGCTGAGTTACAGTCGCCTGTCAGAATAGCCGAATTTTCGCCTGCCGGTCAGGATAAGTGCCATTACCCGGCAAGTTTCTGCTTGACCAGACCGCTGACCTGGCCCATGTCGGCCCGGCCCTGCATCTTGGGTTTCAGCAGGCCCATCACCTTGCCCATGTCCTGCATGCCCGATGCACCGGCCGATGCGATGGCTTCGGCAATCATGGCGTCGATCTCAGCGGCGCTTAGCGCAGCCGGCAGGTAGGTTTCGATGATCGCGATTTCGCTGCGTTCCTGATCGGCGAGTTCCGTGCGCCCGGCATCCTGGTACTGGGTCGCGGAATCCCGGCGCTGCTTGATCATCTTGTCCAGAATGGCCAGAACCTGACTTTCATCCAGTTCCGCCCGGGTGTCGACTTCCCGTTGTTTGATCTCCGCAGTGATCAGGCGCAGGGTCGAGAGCCGGGCCTTGTCCTTGGCCTTCATGGCGACCTTGACGTCATCCTGAATGCGTTGTTTCAACATGGAGGCGTTGGGGACAGGGAGCTGAGGATTAATACTGGCGTTCGAAGCGACGGCTTTCGCGGGACAGTTTCTTCAGGTTGCGTTTGACGGCGGCAGCCGCTTTGCGCTTGCGTTCCCAGGTGGGTTTTTCATAGAACTCGCGACGACGCACTTCAGCCAGGACTCCAGCTTTCTCGCAGGAGCGCTTGAAACGGCGCATGGCGACTTCAAAGGGTTCGTTCTCTTTAACGCGTACGTTAGGCATCGATGATGTAACCTCGAATCTGTTAAGCTTCTCAACCGGTAGAAAGGCGGGAATTCTACTCATTGCCAACCCAGTTTGCAAAGGCAGGATGAAAAAAAGCGGGAAAAAGTCGTCGATATGCGTGTATTAGGAATAGAAACCTCCTGCGACGAGACGGGCGTCGCGATTTATGACAGCGCTGCGGGGCTGCTGGCGCATGCCCTGCACAGTCAGGTGGCGATCCATGCGGAGTATGGCGGGGTGGTGCCGGAACTGGCTTCCCGGGACCATGTGCGCAAGGTTCTGCCCCTGACCCGGCAGCTGTTCGCGGATGCGGGTATCACCCCGCAGAGCGTGGATGGGGTGGCGTACACGGCGGGACCCGGCCTGGTCGGGGCGCTGCTGGTGGGTGCCTCCGTGGGACGCAGCCTTGCCTGGTCCTGGGGGGTGCCGGCGGTGGGGGTGCATCACATGGAGGGGCACCTGCTGGCGCCCATGCTGGAGCCTGAGCCGCCGTCCTTCCCCTTTGTCGCCCTGCTGGTCTCTGGAGGGCATACCCAACTGGTGGAGGTCGAGGGCGTGGGCCGCTATCGATTGCTCGGGGATTCCCTGGACGACGCCGCCGGGGAGGCGTTCGACAAAACCGCGAAGCTGTTGGCTTTGCCCTATCCGGGTGGGCCGGAACTGTCCCGACTGGCCCAGCAGGGGGATTCGGGTCGCTACCGGTTTCCCCGTCCCATGACCGATCGGCCGGGCCTGGATTTCAGCTTCAGCGGCTTGAAGACCTTTGCTCTAAACACCTTGCAGGCAGCTCGGGATGAGGAGGGGGAGGTCTGCGAACAGACACGCGCGGATATCGCCCGTGCGTTCGAGGAGGCCGTGGTGGATACCCTGGTGATCAAGTGCCGGCGCGCGGTGCGGGAAACCGGCAGTCACACTCTGGTTCTGGCGGGAGGCGTCAGCGCCAACCGGCGCCTGCGTGAACGCATGGAGGTGATGATGGACAAGGAGGGGGGGCGTGCCTACTACCCCCGGGCCGAGTTCTGTACCGACAACGGTGCGATGATTGCGTATGCCGGCTGTCAGCATCTGCAGGCTGGGGTCCGGGAACCCTTGAGTTTTTCCGTGAAGCCCCGCTGGCCCATGGAACAGCTGAGTCCGGTGTAACACGGCTGGATGATTTAGTTTTGAGTTGTTAGTTTTTAGTTAATGAGTTCGCTGCGCTCACGATGTTTGTTTCCCAGGAGAAGTTAATCACCGTGAGCGTAGCGAACTCATTAACTAACAACTCAAAATTCAACAATATGTTGCTTACAGGGGGATTTTGGAGTCCGCTCCCGGCACTTCCTGAACCATCTTCGGTACCAGATAACCCGGTAGTCTGGCCAACAGCTGCTGTTTGATGGTCTTAGACTGGCTAGGATCCAGATCGAAATGGGCGGCGCCTACGACCGGGTCGAGAAGATGCAGATAGTAGGGTAAGACGCCGATTCCGAATAGCTGTTCACTCAACTCGACCAGGGTATCGACGTGGTCGTTGACTCCCCTTAACAACACCGACTGATTGAGCAGGGTGACCCCAGCTTCGCGCAGTGCGGTACAGGCTTCAGCCAATTCGGCAGAAACTTCCGAGGGATGATTGGTGTGCAACACCAGGACCACCTGGAAGCGGGATTTACCCAACAGATCCAGCAGTTCGGGAGTGACGCGTTGGGGCAGCACCACCGGTAATCGGCTGTGCAGACGCAGCCTTTGAAGATGCGGCAGTCCCTCCAGTTGTTCCATCCAGGTCTGCAGGCGACGGTCGCTGACCAGCAGGGGGTCGCCTCCGCTGAGGATCACTTCAGAGAGTGACGCATCGTTGCTCAAATGCTCCAGGATGCCTGGCCAAAGCCCCTGACCGGCGATGCTTCCCGCATACGGGTAGTACCTGCGAAAACAGTAGCGACAATGAATGGCGCAGGCCCCGGTGGCCATGATCAGCGCCCGACCCCGGTATTTTTGCAGCAGTCCGGGGGTCTTGCGTGCCTGGGTGTCACCCACCGGATCGGTGGTGTAGCCGGGTGGGGTATCGAGTTCCCTGGGGCTGGGCAGTACCTGGCGCAGCAAGGGGTCGTGCGCATCACCCTTGCGCATCAACGCGGCATACTCCCGGGTGACCCGCAGTGGAAACTGGGTCTGGGCTGCTTCGGTGTCGCTGAAACCGGACGGGTCGAGTTGCAGGTATTCCAGCAGGCTCGGCAGATCCGTGAATGCCTGGGCCAAAGCCTGTTGCCAGCCCTGCACAGCGAGGCGACTCTCAGGTATGATGTGCGCCGCAAAGTGACTGTTTCGTGAGGATGACATGGCTACCTATAGCACCAATGAGTTTAAGGGCGGTTTGAAAATCATGATGGACGGGGATCCCTGCTCCATTATTGAAAACGAATTCGTCAAGCCTGGCAAAGGTCAGGCGTTCAACCGGGTCAAGATCCGCAATCTCAAAACCGGCCGGGTACTGGAAAAGACCTTCAAGTCCGGTGAAACGGTGGAAGGGGCGGATGTCCATGAGACCGATATGCAGTACCTATATAATGATGGAGAGTTCTGGTATTTCATGGATCCGGTGAGTTTTGAGCAGGTCAGCGCGGACCAGGCTGCGGTAGGCGACAATGTCAAATGGCTCAAGGAGCAGGATCTTTGCCTGGTGACCCTGTGGAACGGCACCCCCATCTCCGTGGAGCCGCCTAAGTTTGTGGTGCTCAGCATAGCGGATACCGACCCGGGCCTGAAGGGAGATACCTCAGGCAGTGGCGGCAAGCCGGCTACTCTGGAGACCGGGGCCGTGGTGCGTGTTCCGCTGTTCGTGCAGATTAGCGAGTTGATCAAGGTCGATACCCGCACGGGTGAATATGTCTCCCGCGCCAAGGAAGAGTAGGGAAGGGAGCCTGGCCTCACGCATTCTGACCCGGGCCTCCGGGTCTGACAGGCTGTTGAAATTCTACTCAGACGGTACGATCCTGCGTTGCAAACCCCCTCAAAATGCTCATTTACTCCAGTAAACTGCGCTTTTTCGGCGGTTTTCGCCTTGTCTCGTACTCGCCTGAGCGAATTTCAACAGCCTGCTAAATGGTTTGCATGACCTCCTTGGAACTTTGGCGACCCTCCGCCGATCCGGCGATGCTTCGTTATCGTGCCGGGGTGCTGCGCAGGATACGGGATTTTTTTGACCGCCTTGGGGTGCTTGAGGTCGACACACCGGTCTGTTCCCGCCACGCCACCACGGACCCGGCAATCGAGAGTTTCGCCACCCGCTACACCGGTCCCGGTGCAGGCCGTGGATTGAACACCTATCTCCAGACTTCCCCGGAATTTTTCATGAAACGCCTGCTGTCCGCAGGCTCCGGACCCATCTATCAGATCTGCAAAGTATTTCGCGATGGTGAGTCAGGTCGGCGGCACAATCCGGAGTTTACCCTGTTGGAGTGGTACCGGCCCGGCTATGACCACCATGCCCTGATGGATGAGGTGGCGAGGCTGGTTCAAAACCTTGCGGATGAGTCGCTTTCGGTTGAGAAGCTTTCATACCGTGAAATTTTCGAACGGGCGTTGTCATTGGATCCGCATGTTGCGGATGTCCGGTTGCTGCGTGAATGCGCTATCGAGCGGGGTATTGCGGGGGCGGAGCATTTGGATCTGCCCCACCGGGATGGTTGGCTCGATCTGTTGATGACGCACCTGATCGAAGCGGATCTGGGATGCGCCGGTCTTACTTTTATCTATGACTATCCCGCCAGTCAGGCCGCGTTGGCCCGGATCAGTGACGGGGACCCGCCGGTGGCTCTGCGTTTCGAGTTGTACTGGAAAGGGGTGGAACTGGCCAATGGCTTCTTCGAACTGCGGGATGCCGAGGTGCAGCGGGCCCGGTTTGAGGCGGATAACCGCCAGCGAGCGTCCAACGGAGCTCCCTCGATGCCAGCGGATGAATGGCTGCTCGAGGCCCTGCAACAGGGTCTGCCGGAGTGTGCCGGGGTGGCTTTGGGGATCGACCGGTTATTGATGGCGTTGTCGGACCGGCAGGATATCCGCGAGGTGCTCAGTTTCGATTTTGAGCGGGCATAAGGCGCGGTCCGGACCTCAGGTCATGACACCGATGGCTTCGCCCATCCGTACCTGGGTGCCTGCCGCGAGCCCTTCCAGCCACTCCGCCCGGTCTTTTCCGAACAGCAGGATGACCGTGGAACCCATGTTGAAGCGACCCATCTCCTCACCTTTGGATAACTCCACCGGTTTAGGACCGGTACCCGGGGCATAGTCCCAACTGGCGATGCGTTCGCGGACCGGTGTGACCGCTCCAGCCCACACGGTCTCGATACTGGAGACAAAGATCGCACCCACCAGGATCATCGCCATCGGGCCGTTGGGAGTTTCGAACAGGCAGACCACCCGTTCATTGCGGGCGAACAGCCTAGGTACCCGGCGGGCGGTGGTGTCGTTTACGCTGAACAGTCGTCCCGGCACATGCAGCATCTTTTTCAGTTGGCCATCCAGGGGCATGTGCAGCCGGTGGTAGTCCCGGGGCGAAAGATAGACGGTGGCGAAGGCGCCCTCGTCGAACAAGCCGGCCATTTCCAGATCACCCCCCAGCAGCTCCAGCAGGGAAAAGTCATGCCCTTTGGCCTGGAACAGATAGCCGGCCTCGATCTCCCCCAACTGACTGATCGCGCCATCCGCCGGGCAGGCGATCTCGTTGTCCTGCTGGGTCACCGGGCGGGCATCCGGTCTCAGTGCGCGGGTGAAGAAATCATTGAAACTGCGGTAACGGGAAGGATCGGACTCCAGGGTCTCCTGCATGTCCACGCCATACCACTTGATTACCTGGCGGATCAGAAGGTCCTTCACCGCTGGGGTCTCGACACGTGCCAGGCTGTGCATCAGACGGGACAGCAGATGGTGAGGCAGCAGGTACTGCAGGACGATGAACAGGGTTTCCAGCAGCTTTTGCGGAAAGCTTTGGGGTGATGAAGTGGATTCGGTCATGGTATGCAGCGGTTATGGTATTACATCGATCAACGAGGTCAGATCCTGGGCGATAGTAGCGGCATCCTCATCCTGGGTAAACAGGGCATGCATGCGCTGGTCCGGCCCAACCAGGAAAAACAGCCCGCTGGGGCCGTTCGTGTCGACGCCGAATTGGCGGAAGATCTCATCCACCACTTCCGGATCGCCCGAGAGTCCTGTCAGGTGGCTGCCGAGTCGGTCGATCTCCTGTGAGAGCGCGGCTTCTTTCCAGCGGGGCAGATAGATGAAGTGGATGCTGCGCTGCAGTTGCGGGCGATCCGCCAGACGATTATGTATCTGCATCAGATGGACCAGCGCGGGAGATGGGATAGGGCTTCCCTCCGGGTCGAGCAGCAGCAGGCTCCATTGGTCCCGCAAATCGTTTTGGCTGAACGGCGCCCCCAGCTGATCGGTCAAATCGAAGGGCGGAACCGGGGTCGGCGGATCAATGCGAATGCCCTGGATGGCGGCATCGGTGGTGTGCGAGGGATGCTGCATGCCGCTGTAGTAGGCAAGACCAAACGCCAGCGCGGCAAGCGTCAGAATGACTATCCGGCGCTGACGGCTTGAAGGACGTTTCACGGGAGGGCTTTCGGGGTGTCGTCCCGGTTGCCCCAGTCGGACCAGGATCCCGGGTAACCTTTACACGCTTTATAGCCCAACAGGCGGAGCACGAACCAGGTCAGGGATGAGCGGTGATGGGTCTGGCAGTAGGTGATCACCTCTTTGTCCGGGGTGAAGCCCAACCCGGTCAGCAGGGCGAGTAGTTCTGATTCCGGTTTGAGGCGCATGTTGGTCTGCCGGACCATTACCTCGAGCCAGTCCAGGTTGACGGCGCCGGGAATGTGACCCGGGTATTGGGAGAACCGGGAAATGCCCCGGTACTCCTGCACGCTACGGGCATCCCAAAGCGCAACATCCGCTGCATCCAGTCTGCTCAGTATGTAGTCCGCGTCGGCCACCACGCTGTCATCGGGGTTGGCGCGAAAAACCGCAGGTTCCCGGGTTGCCTGGGTGCGACTGCAGGGATTGCCCTCGTTGGCCCAGGCATGCAAACCGCCGTTGAGCAGGGAGTATTGGTCATGCCCCATGCACTGCAGCGTCCACAGCAGACGGGAGGCATTGCCACCGCCCTCGTCATCGTAGGCCACGACATGGGTGTCCGGTCCGATACCCAGGCTTGAGAACAGGGGTTCCAGTTGCTCCGCTGCCGGAAGCAGTCCATACACCGGGTGGCGGAAGGAGGTGATCTGGGTGTAGGGCAGGTGGATCGCACCGGGGATATGCAGTTCCGGGTAGGTCGTATCCCTGCCCAGGTCGATCACCGCGATTCGGGGATCATCCAGGTTCGCACGCAACGCATCCGGCTCGATGAGCAGAGGGAGTGTATCGGTCATCGACGGTGCCTGATGCGTGCGTGGTGGGGCCGACTCAGGAGGAGAGCGACTTCTGCACTGCGGCGAGGGCAACCCCGGTGTTGATCGGCGCGTTCATTTCACTCAGGACGGCCTCCAGGGCGCTGACGCAGAGTAGAATGTTCTCGGCCCGGGCGCTGTGCCCCATCAGCCCGATTCGCCAGACTTTGCCGGCCAGTGCTCCGAGACCGGCGCCAAGCTCCAGGTTGTACTCGTTGAGAAGGCGGCTGCGCACCTGGGCATCATCCACACCCTCCGGAATCGATACGGCATTCAATTGCGGCAGGCGGTGTGCTTCATCCACGATGAAGGCCAGTCCCATGGCTTCAAGGCCCGCTTTGAGGGCTTCGTGCATTCTGCGGTGACGGGCCCAGGCGTTTTCCAGACCTTCTTCCTCGAGTATCCGCAGAGACTCATGCAGGCCGTACAGGGCATTCACCGGTGCCGTGTGATGGTAGGCGCGCTTCTGGTTGGTGCCCCAGTAGCCCATGACCAGGTTCAGATCGAGGAACCAGCTCTGTACCTTCTGGGTGCGGTTTCTGACCTTGTTCAGTGCCCGCTCACTGAAGCTGATGGGTGAGATTCCCGGGGTGCAGGAGAGACACTTCTGGGTGCCGGAGTAGATGCTGTCGATCTCCCACTCATCGACTTTTAGCTCGCAGCCGCCCAGGGAGGTCACTGCGTCCACGATGGTCAGGCAGTCATGACGATGAGCCAGTTCAACCAGTTCCCTTGCGTCGGAGCGGGCGCCGGTGGAGGTTTCCGCATGTACGAAGGCAAGAATTTTGGCGTCCGGGTGAGAATCCAGTGCAGCCGCCGTCTTTTCCAGGTTGACCGCGGTACCCCAGTCGTCCTCGACCATCACGGCCACACCGCCGCAGCGCTCCACATTCTCTTTCATGCGCCCGCCAAACACCCCGTTCTGACACACGACCACCTTGTCGCCCGGTTCCACCAGGTTGGCGAAGCAGGTCTCCATGCCGGCGGAACCGGGGGCCGAAACCGGCATGGTGAGGGCGTTTTCGGTCTGGAAGGCGTATTGGAGCATTCCTTTGGTCTGTTCCATCATTTCGATGAACAGGGGATCGAGATGGCCGATCGTGGGTCGGGACAGGGCCTCGAGGATACGGGGATGCACATCGGAGGGACCGGGGCCCATGAGGGTCCGGACGGGTGGGTTGAAGATGGGTGTACTCATGCGGATGCAGCCTATGTCGTTATTCTGGGAAAGTGGGCTGAGTATAAGTGTCCGAATGACACAGCTTCAACCCGCCAATTGCTACCGATTAGCCGCGAAACCGAGAAGGGATGATTGAGGCTCCGTCTCGTTTGCGCTCCTGACTTTATGTGATGCGGGTCAAAACCTACGAAAATGATCAAATTTAAACAGGCTTAAAATCGCCCTGTTTTGGCCTTTTTTATGAGTTCTGTTTAATTTGTGACAGATATTTAACTATATGAATAATATATAAATTTACCGAATTAATTGAGGTGTTTTTAGGTCGGTATGCTGATCTGTGATCCAGTTCCTCATGATGTGTGTAGGAATGCCGTTACTCTATGCAGCAATTGAATTCGAGGCACCTGGAAATGAGGTCCCTGCAGACCATCCTGTTCGCGCTTTTCATCAGTCTGATGCTCAGTGCATGCGGTGGAGGTAGTAGCACTGAATCCACTGAGACAGCCAGCAATCCGCAAGACGAAACAATCGTTTCCAACGACGGCGAAACTGCAGGCAACACCAGCGACACCGGTACTCCGGCTGACAGCGGAAGTCAGGATAACTCCGGAAGCGGGTCAACTGAAGAAACCACGGATCCGACCCCGACT
This sequence comes from Candidatus Thiodiazotropha sp., assembly GCA_040507245.1. Taxonomy (GTDB): domain Bacteria; phylum Pseudomonadota; class Gammaproteobacteria; order Chromatiales; family Chromatiaceae; genus Thiodiazotropha. The sequence continues at coordinate 403 of JBEVVH010000070.1, read as the reverse complement.
CCGGTGGCACCTCCCGTATCCAGCGTGACCAATCCGATTCCTGCTCCGACACCGGCACCCAGCACTGGGTCAGACTCCAGCGGCAGCACTGAAACTCCGGTGGAAGAAGCGGCTCCTGTAACTGAGGAAGAGACCGCCCCTGTCGTCGAAGAGACCGTCACCCGCGGTGCCCCCGTTCTGCTTTCCGCCAACATCAGTGGCGACGATGTGCTTTTGAGCTGGAACAATGACAATTCCGACCCGGATGGTGGATACGACGTTTGGATTGACGAGCTGGATATGGGCACTGATCGCACTGCAGCAACCAGTGCGACCATCGCTGCCAGCCAGGGAAAGCGAAGCGAAGGCTGGTAGTCCCCGGTAGTCGCGAGGCGATACTGGAAACCCGACGAGCCGTAGGCGC
>JBEVVH010000069.1:0-15899 GCA_040507245.1 Candidatus Thiodiazotropha sp. | reverse complement strand
ACCTTACAAGGAGGCCGGATATACGGCAGCAAACCTGTCCCTGACATTAACCACAAGATGCCTTGCAAATGGGGAGGAGACCATATACGGGGTCATGATTGCCCAGATAAGACAAAACCGGTCTCTGTACGGACTTCTGGTAGCTCTGATCGTCACCTCGGTGGTTCTGGTTCTGGGCGGAGACGCCACCTTCAGCTATTTCATGCAGCGGGAGCACATGCTCGAGGAGATGCGCGAAGAATCCGCCCTGAGCATGGCCACCCTGCAACAAAACCTGGCCGGCTTCATGGAGTCCTATGCGGTAAACGAGTACGAGCAACTGGTCGCCACAGAGATCCAGCTGCGTCACCACTTCGCGATACTGGTCACCGACTACAACATGGGTCGACTGCTCTCCCGCACGGCCTACATCAGCGGTAAAATTCGTGATCCACAGGGCCAGATCATCGACTATCAAGCCGATAATCCGGATCATCATCGGTGGCTGGAAACAGCCTTCCACACCACTTCTGTCCAGGTGCTCGGTTCCGCGGGCAATCACCTGGGTGAGATTGCGATCTACACCTCCGATGCAAAGATGAAGCGGGCCCTGCGGCAACTGTTGATCAGGACCCTGTTCAACAATGTGCTGATCCTTGCCTTACTGGTGCTGTTGCTGCTGCTGACCATCCGGCGTCTCCTGGTGCATCCCCTGAGAGATGTTGCGCGGGTACTCAAAAAACGGGACAGCGACGGATTGCCGACCGCACCCATCCCGCACATCGAATATCGCGAAATCGCCGTGCTGACCAACACCATGAACACCATGATCGAGTTGATCACAGCCTCCCGGCAGTCCCTTCGTGAAGAGCGCAACCGGCTGGCGAACATCATTCAGGGCACTCAGGTCAGAACCTGGGAATGGGAGGTTCCCACAGGCCGGATGATTTTCAATGAACGATGGGCGGAGATGCTGGGATACAGTCTCGAGGAACTGCACCCGCTCTCCATCAAGACCTGGGAGAACCTGTGCCACCCAAAAGACCTGAAGCGTGCCAAGGCACAGCTTGAACGCCATTTCTCGGGTGAAACCCCGATGTATGAATGCGAGATCCGAATGCGTCACAAGGACGGCCATTGGGTATGGTTACTCGACCGGGGCCGGGTCAACAAATATGCCTCCGACGGCTCACCCGAGTGCATGTCCGGCACCCATCTCGACATCTCGGACCGCAAATACACCGAGGAGCGATTGCGCCAATCCGCCAGTGTGTTCGAGCACGCCAAGGAAGGCATCATGATCACCGATGCAGAGGGGATCGTTCTGGATGTCAACGATGCCTTCACCCAGATCACCGGATACCACAAAGAGGAGATCATCGGCAGGAATCCTCGCCTGCTCAAATCCAACCGTCAGAGCCCCGCCTTCTACGAAACCATGCGGAAGCACCTGCGGGAACGGGGACAATGGATCGGTGAGATCTGGAATCGCCGTAAGGACGGCACCCTGTTCGCAACCATTGAGACCATCAGCGCGGTACGCAGCGAAATCGGCACACTCACCTACGTGGCATTGTTCTCCGACATCACCGCGATCAAGGAGTACCAGTCGCGGCTTGAGCGGATCGCCCATTACGACCCCCTCACCGATCTGCCCAACCGGGTGCTGCTGGGAGATCGCTTGCGCCAGGCGATGGCACAGGCCGTCCGTCACAACACACTCCTGGGGATCATTTATCTGGACCTGGACGGATTCAAAACGATCAATGACACCCACGGTCATGACGTGGGCGACCGACTGTTGAAACTCATCTCCGAACGGATGCATGCGAGCCTGCGGGAGTGCGATACCCTGGCGCGTATCGGCGGCGACGAGTTCGTCGCGGTACTGATGGATCTGGAGAGTCCCCAATCTGGTATCCCGATCATCGAACGTCTGCACGATGCCACGCTGGCTCCAATGCACCTGGAAGGTCTGGAACTGAGGGTCACGGCCAGCTTCGGCGTGACTTTTTATTCCCAGCGCGAAAGCGTGGATGCCGACCAGTTGATGCGCCAGGCCGACCAGGCCATGTATGTGGCCAAACAGGCGGGTAAGAACCGCTATCACCTGTTCGATTCAGAGCAGGACCAGGCTGTGCGCGGGCATTTCGAGGAGTTGGAGCAGATTCGGGATGCCCTGATGTGGCAGCAGCTTGTCCTCCATTATCAGCCCAAGGTGGACATGCGCAGCGGCCAGGTGATGGGGGTCGAGGCACTGATCCGGTGGGACCACCCACAGCGCGGACTGCTGCTCCCTGGCAGTTTTCTGCCTGCAATCACAAACGACAAGCTGATGATCGAGGTCGGAGACTGGGTGATCGAAACCGCTGCCGCCCAGGTGGAAGTGTGGCGGTCCCAGGGACTATCGATACCAGTAAGTGTCAACATCGATGGTTACCAGTTCGCCCAGGCCGACTTCATCGACAAGCTGAAGGATTGCCTGCAGCGCCACCCGACCCTGCAACCGGGCGATCTGGAGCTGGAGGTGCTGGAGACCAGCGCCCTGGACGATATCGCCCGTATCAGTGAGCTGATCGGGGTCTGCGAGCAGCTGGGGATCGGCTTCTCCCTGGACGATTTCGGCACCGGATACTCGTCTCTGACCTATCTCAAACAATTGCCGGCACGAACCCTCAAGATCGACCGCAGTTTTGTCAGCGACATGCTCGAGGACCCGGAAGACCTGGCCATCCTGGAGGGTGTGCTGGGGCTGGCCGATGCCTTTCAACGTCAGGCCATCGCCGAAGGGGTGGAAACCGTGGCCCACGGTTCCATGCTGCTTTCACTGGGATGCCGGATGGCCCAGGGATACGGCATTGCCAAACCCATGCCCGCCGAATCGGTTCCGAATTGGATCGAAAACTGGCGTCCGGACCCGGCCTGGCACGCACGTCCCCGGGTCAACCGGGAGGACCTTCCGGTACTGTTCTCCATGGTCGAACACCGTCACTGGGTCAACCACCTGGAGAGACACCTGAACAGCGATCATCACGAGCATCCCCCCCTCGATCCCCACGATTGCCCATTCGGCAATTGGCTCTACAACCGGGGAGTGGAGCACTACGGCGGCCATCCAGGAATGAAAAGAATCATCGCCCTGCATACCCAGACCCATACCCTGGCCGCCGAAGCGATGGCTCAGAAGCAACTGTCGGAGGACGGGGACTGGTCATCACATCTGGAAGAGATCAAATCGATCCGGGATGAGATCCTCAGCCTGATGGAAAAACTTGTCTCGTCCTGATTCACACCCAAGCCCGCTTCCTGGAAAGTCACTCGTTGCATCCCCGAGCTTCGGTGAACTCGCCTTGCCGGAGTAACTCAGATGCTTCGCTCGTTCCCACGCTCCGCGTGGGAATGCATACCCGGGTTTCGGCGAACTCACCATACCGGGGGAGCCCCCATGCAGCAGCGAGTATGCGTTCCCACGCAGAGCGTGGGAACGAGTCGGACCTGGATGAGCTTTATGCTTTGCGTAGCGCTCGTGACCTGTAAATCCGGCCTCGATCTGTTTCGTAAACGATGTTACCGGTTTGTACCGTGTTCTCGTTCACTCGCAGAGTGGAGCAGGGTGGCAGTGACTACTCGATCAGATCCCCAGGCGTCGCCGGCAGACGAGGCATCACCTGCTCTGGAAACTCACCATTGAGCGTGCCAAGAAAGGCCACGATATCCTCCACCTGATTGTCATCGAGTGATTTGCCCAACTGGGTCCGGGACATCACACGCACCGCCTCGGGAAGCGTCTTGACGCTGCCTGTATGCATGTAGGGTGCGGTGTAGGCGAGATTGCGCAGGGTTGGCACCCGCCACAGGTTTTTGTCTGCCTCGTTGCCAGTACTCGACATGCGTCCGGTATCGTCCATCAGCCCATACCGGGTCACATATTCATTGTCCGTAAAGGTGGGGAATTTCTGATAGAACCCCTGCCCGACCTTGAGCTGAGGACCGTCGAAATTGGCCCCGCTGTGGCAGGCCGTGCAGCCCACATCGGCAAACGTCTGCATACCCCGCAACTGTTGCTCGTCCAGTGCCTTGGCATCTCCCCGGGCGTAACGATCATAGGGACTGTCCGGGGTGATCAGGGTACGTTCATAGGCGGCGATCGCCTTGGCGATGGTATCGATGCTGATGTTGTCCCCAGCACCGAAGGCACGATCAAAATAGGGCCGGTATCCGGGTATCTTCTGAATCCGGTCGGCCACCGCGTCGAGATTGCTCATGCCCATCTCAATGGGATTGGCGGGCGGTCCCTTGGCCTGATCCTCCAGGCTGGCCGCGCGACCGTCCCAGAATTGCACCGAGTGGTAGGCCGCATTCCATACCGTCGGTGCGTTGCGGCCACCCGCCTGTCCATGCACGCCGATGGATGTGGATCGATGGTCATCCCCGCCTTCCATGACATTGTGGCAACTGAAGCAGGACACGGTGCCATTGGACGACAGGCGGGGATCGAAAAACAGCATTTTGCCCAACTCCACCTTTTCCGGGGTGGTCGGATTATCGGCGGGTTCGGGTGCGGATTTGGGGAGTGCCTGCCAGGACCCTGCCAGGGCAGTGCCGACGGACAGGCAACAGGCGATCGTGAGCGCAGTGAATCGGTACATCTTTAAGCCTCCATAGCCAGTAATGGATCGAGTGATCGGAATCCTGATTATCCGGGACGGCCTACAAGCCCTATGTCCCGGACCTCGCGAACCAGCCTACGGCCCCGAATCTGAAACGAAGCTGAAAAACAGTGTTCAGGATTCCGCTTTCGCTCAACTGCCGCACAGTTTCCTCCACGGCCCCCAGGTTGAACCCTGACCGGAGATCAGCCAGCCGAGCACCCGATCGATACGCCGCGAGTCCGTGATAGAAGCGTGAAGATTATGTGATCACCCTGTGAATCCGGGCTGCGAAGCTAACACTCAAGCGAATCGGATAGCGTGTTCGCGAAAGATCTATCAACGGATACGAGGAGAAACCATCATGTCCAACAACACCTTGAAAACCAACCTGACCCTGACCGCCACCACCCTTGCCCTGGGTCTCAGCGGTGCGACCCTGATTGCCCAGGCGGACAGCAATCCGTTTGGCATGTCCCAGCTGCCGGCCGGTTACATGGTCGTCGCCGACAAGGGCGCCGAGGGTAAATGCGGTGAAGCCAAATGCGGCGCGGAAAAGGCTCAATCCAAGATGACCGAGGGCCAATGCGGCGGCAAGTCCGAAGCGAAAAGCAGTGAAGCCAGCTGTGGCGGCAACAAGGGCGAGGAGAAGAGCAGCGAAGCCAAGTGCGGCGGCAGCAAGTAAAGGTCCGGACCATGAACCGATTCGAGACGAATCTTCATGGTGCGGGACTCGGCTTGCGGCGGTCCCTGATGGGGCCGCTGGCCGAGGCGCCGGCCGCTCTGCCTGACTTCCTGGAGGTGGCACCGGAAAACTGGATCGGTGTCGGCGGCCGCCTGGGCCGGCAGTTCCGCGCCTTCACCGAACGCCACCGGTTTGTGTTGCATGGCCTGTCCCTGTCCCTCGGCGGCCCGACACCTGTCGATCGTGAACTGGTCAACGCGGTGGGGGCGTTGATGCGGACTCACGCAATCGCCCTCTACAGCGAACATCTCAGTTACTGCACCGACCAGGGACATCTGTACGACCTGATGCCGATTCCCTTCACCGAAGCGGCAGTGGCCCACGTAGCCGCGCGCATCCGCCAGGTCCAGGACATGCTCGGTCAGCGGATCGCGATCGAGAACGTCTCTTACTATGCCGCACCCGGACGGGAGATGAGCGAACTGGAATTTCTCCTGGCAGTGCTCGAAGCCGCCGATTGCGACCTGCTGCTGGACGTCAACAACGTCTATGTAAACGCCCACAACCACGCTTACGACCCACTGGCTTTCATCCAACAACTGCCAGGGGAGCGCATCGCCTACCTGCATGTGGCCGGACACTATCAGGAATCCGAGGATCTGATCATCGATACCCACGGGGCGGAGATCATCGATCCGGTCTGGGACCTGCTCGAACAGACCTACGCCCGGTTCGGGCCCTTGCCCACCCTGCTGGAACGGGACTTCAATCTGCCACCACTGCCCGATCTGCTGCGGGAAGTGGATCACATCCGTACCCTGCAGCGCAGCCAGGAGACCGTTCATGACAAGTGCGCATGACACCGCCGCATTGCGGGGGCCTGACTTCCAAACCCATCAACGGGTCTTCACGGCCCATCTGCGCGACCCGGATAACGCGCCCTGCCCCGGGGATGTGAGCGAGCCCCGGATGCGGGTCTACCGGGACCTGGTCTTTAACAATATCGACGGAGTGCTGAGTCAGGCATTTCCAGTGCTTCACCGGCTCTGCGAGGCATCCCGCTGGCAGCGTCTGGTGAGCGGTTTTCTGCGTGACCACCGGGCCCACACCCCCTATTTCAGCAAGCTCCCCGGAGAGTTCCTGGCCTACCTGGAAGCGCACCCGGAAAATACCACAGGGGACCTGCCTTTCCTGCTGGAACTGGCCCATTACGAATGGGTGGAACTGGCCCTCTCCCTGGCCGAGCCGCCGGGTAAGATATCACCCCTGGCGTCCCGGGACGATCCCCTGGAGCGAATCCTCACCCTTTCGCCCCTGGCCTGGCTGCTTGGCTATACCTACCCGGCACACCGGATAGGTCCCGCATACCAGCCCGTTGAAACACCCCCACAGGCCACCTACCTGCTGGTCTACCGTGACAACAGGGACGAGATCGGCTTCCTGGAACTGACCCCGGTCACCGCCCGACTGCTGGAGTTGATCGACGCCAACACCGAGTGCACCGGCCGCCAGATCCTGGAAGGCATCGCCTCGGAACTCAATCACCCCAACCCCCAGGCCCTGATGAACCACGGCCGGGCCATCCTGCAGGATCTCAAGTCTCGGGACATCCTGTACCAACCGGAGTCATCACCATGCGCACCCCACTGCTGAAGATCCACGCCTGGCTCAACCTAACCCGAAATCTGGACTTTCTGGGCCCCCTGGCGCTCCGCCTCTACCTGGTGCCGATCTTCTGGATGGCCGGCACCAGCAAGTGGTCTCACATGCAGGACACCATCGACTGGTTCGGCAATCCCGACTGGGGGCTGGGCCTGCCCTTCCCGACCCTGATGGCCTACCTGGCCACCCTGACCGAACTGGGGGGAGCGGTTCTGCTTCTGCTGGGACTGGCAGTGCGTTACATCAGCCTGCCCTTGATGGTCACCATGGTGGTGGCGGCCACCACCGTACACTGGCAGAACGGATGGCTGGCGATCGCCGAAGGGGCGCAGAGTCTGTTTGCCAACGAGCGGACCATCGGCGCCATTGAGCGTCTCGACCGGGCCAAGGAGATCCTGCGCGAGCATGGTCACTACGACTGGCTGACCCAGAACGGCAGCTTCGTGGTGCTCAACAACGGCATCGAATTTGCGGCGACCTATTTCATAATGCTGCTAGTGCTGTTTTTCATCGGTGGCGGCCGCTTGGTCAGCCTGGACTACTGGATTGCACGAAGCATGCGTGAAAATTCCGCAAACCCACGCCGCGAAGCGGTGACGAATGCAGGGTTTCATCAGCCGGCAACCGGTCGCTGACCACAACCGCCGATGGCCCAGCCCAGCATCGGTTCGGGGCATTCGTCCCGGCCGGTGCTCGCCACAACCCGTGGAATGGCTGTCGGACGGGCGTCAGGATGGCCAGATCCCCGCTTTTGCCCTATTCTGGCGGCATACAGGGACGCATCTGTCGCAAACCCCACCCACTAACCCGGCGCCTGCCGAGCGGCTCCACACAGATCAGCGCCCCAATTCAACCGACTACGCCGCGAGAGAGCCGCTTTGCAAAGATGTATCAGCACTAGCATCGCCAAACGCTTCGATTTTGACGCCCTGATCAACCGACTCAGCGAATTCTATCGATGCACCCGCTATCGGGACGCGCTGCACCTGGAGGATAGCGGCCATCTGTTTGTCTTCCAGTACGGGGTCATCGTCAACTGGGGCCTGAGTCACGACAGTGAGATGCGCATCCGCCAGGAGATCGCACCGTTTTGCATCAACCCGATCCCTGAACCCTTTGTGGATCACTTCAACTATGCACTCAATGCCCCGCAGTCTCGCATCAGCGCCGACTGTATCCATATCGAAGGCGACGAAACCCTCAAGCTGCTCGCGGTGTCCCACGGACTGGCCCAGTCGAGCAAGCTCAACGAACTGGAAAACTACGCCCAGCAGACCATCGAGGAGACCGCGCATATCCCGCGCAGCATGGCGGTCAACGGCACCACCCATATGAGCCGCAAAACCCTTGCGAAGATGCGCGGCAAGCTGTTCCTGGTCGAAAGCGACATCAATCTGCATCATGAACTCCTGGACACTCCTGAATTCTTCTGGGAGTACCCGGAAGTCGAGGCGCTGTATATCCTCACCGCCAAATACCTCGAGATTCAACCGCGCATCGAGGTACTCAACCGCAAACTCAATGTGATCCATGAAATCTTCAGCATGCTGGCCGATGAGCAGAAACACAAACACTCATCCCTGCTGGAGTGGATCATCATCTGGCTGATCGCCATCGAGATCCTGATCTTCCTGTTCCACGACCTGTTGAAGTGGTTTTGAGGGCGTCACCAGGCATCTGAATGCGCCCATACAGCGGCTTTCCGTACCACCCCCGGCAGCACGCTTTCGTGATAAAAACGTGAATTTCTGACCATCATTTCGTGACAGCCACCTGACTATAATGACATTAACCCAACAAGTTCGGTTGGCATTAACACACTGACAACTCATAGCAAAAGTGGTCAAACCCAGTAACGGACCGGACAGCCTGGAACCGGACGCTGAAGCGGAGACCCGGCCTTCATCAGGCCGTATCGGATCCGCCGTGAGACCACGCTCAGGAAACGACCATGAAGACTCTATCTGACTATCGTAAATTCGCACTGCTGGGCGCCGGAGGCCTGTTGCTTCTCGGCCTGGTGCTGATCCAGCCGGCCACCTTCGCAACCGGCAACCCGACCACCTCGAACGATCCCAACCTGGACTCCATCGTGCTTGGCATGGGCTGTTTCTGGGGCGCCGAAAAGCGCATGTCCGCCCTGCCCGGGGTGGTGGACGTGGAGAGCGGCTACGCCAACGGAGAGATCGATGCCAGTTACCGTTCAATCCTGGCCCACGAATCCCTGCGACGTCTGGGTCTGAGCAAAAAGCGCAATCACGCAGAGGTGGTTAAGGTCACCTTCGACAAACGTGAGACCGACCTGGAACAGGTCCTGGCGGCGTTCTGGGAAAACCATGATCCCACCCAGGGAGATCGTCAGGGGAATGATGTAGGATCGAACTACCGCAGCGCCATCTATACCTACAGCCCGGAACAGCTGGCGATCGCCCAGGCATCCCGGGAGCGTTTCCAGAAGGCCCTCACAGAGGGCGGCTATGGGGCGATCACCACGGAGATCGCGGCACTCGACAAATACCAGCCGGCGGAGGAGTACCATCAGGACTATCTGGTGAAAAACCCGGACGGCTATTGCGGACTCGGCGGCACCGGGATCCGTTACCCGGGATCCACCCAAATCTCCCAGGAGGAGCGGCCCATGCCCGACAAACTCGATGCCTCGACACTCGACCCCAAGGCCCAGCTGATCGTCTTCGAAGCCGAGGATTGCGCCTACTGCAAGCAGTTCAAGGCGGAAGTGCTGGATCACTGGAAGTCGGACGTAGCCATCGCCCGCACCCTGAATCCCAACCCGCCGGATGGCTGGAAGCTGGAGAAGACCCTGTTCGCCACCCCGACCATCGTCCTGTTCAAGGACGGTCAGGAGGTCTCCCGCTACACCGGATACAACGGGGACAAATCCCGCTTCTGGAAATGGCTGGGCTACCAGATGCTGACCCCCGATCAGCAGCGTATCGCCTTCGAACAGGGGACCGAGCGGCCGTTCACCGGTTCCCACCTGGATGAGAAACGCCCGGGCACCTTCGTCGATCCGATCACCGGCGCGCCCCTGTTCCGCAGCAACACCAAGTTCGAAAGCGGCAGCGGCTGGCCGAGTTTCTTCAATCCGGTGGAGGGTTCCATCACCCTGCATGAGGACAGCAGTCACGGCATGCACCGGGTTGAGGTGCGCAGTGCCAGTTCGGGGATTCACCTCGGTCACGTCTTTGATGACGGACCGCCCCCCACCCACAAACGCTACTGCATCAACGGCAACGTGCTGAAATTCGTGCCGGATGACATCTGAAATCAGAGAGTAGCACCCACCGTGCAATCTGCCAGAGAGTCCTGCTCCCTGGCAGGTTGCACGCGCAGTCGCTGACGAAGTTGGAAAGCTGGTGTAACCTGTTGGCGTGCGTGTCTTAAAACTCATATTTTTCTCTATTCAGCGCCTCGTTCCCACGCTCTGCGTGGGAATGCAGACCCAGGCTTATGCAAACACGTCGAACCGGGGCAATACCACAGGAGTCCGGTATGCGTTCCCACGCAGAGCGTGGGAACGCGGCGCGGGACCGCTTCAGCGTTTCGTCTCAAAGCGCAGCATCACGGCCCGCATATCATGAATCACCAACCCGAACGGATATTTCAGGAGCTTTACAAGGCCCGGGCCGTTGCAGCCGGAAATTTCGGCATTTCCACAACCGCTTACTATTCGGATGTGGGCTGGGTCAACGCGGAGCAGGTCTTGCGTACCAGTTTTGAACCCCTGCTCTCAGCCTCCCAGCGAATCCTCCTGGCGGGCTATCGCACGGACTGGCTGTCTGACCGCCCTATTGTTGGCAACCCTCCTCCCTGGGTGGATCATATCGCCCGGCATACCGTGAAAGAGGCGCGCCACTACTACTTGAAACTCGCTGCCGCTCACAGCCCCGTGATGAAAAATTTCTGGGTTCAACCCTACCTGTTAGCGCCAAGAATTGATGGCGGTTATGGTATGGACACGCTCAGACCCGCGGTCGTGGTGCTTGAGATCCCAATCTCCCGACTGCCCACCCGTTCCCTGACAGAGCACATCAGCAGCTTGTCGATTGTGGCCAACTATTGGGCCGGCGGCGCCCAGCACCAGGCCGCGAAACGCTGGTGCCTCAAGCACCTCGAAGATCCGGATCATGTGTACTTGATGGTTTCCAACCTGAGTCATTTTACTTTCACCGCCTCGCCCCAAGCACTCGCAGCCCTGGTGGACCGTCTCATGTTGGAAGGTGGAATTGATAAACGATATCGGGACTTCGCGGGAACCCGGCTGATCGAGCACCTCTCCTGTAAGCCCGGCGAGGACTTGAGCCGATGTATCGAGCGGATTCTCGACGAGGTCTTCTCCACCGCTTCAGTCTGGAAATGACCTGAGCGCTGAGTGCTGGAGTTGTCTGGTGTATCATAGGTTCCGGCCTCGATATCCAACCACCTGAGACGGACCCAATCCTATGAAACGCATGATCCCGAGACTGCCCCTGATCCTTGTCGCTCTGCTGTTTTCCCAATCGACCCTGGCCCACACCGACATTGCCATGGGCGGTGGTTTGATGAATGGATTTTTACACCCTGTCTCCGGTTGGGACCACGTAGTCGCGATGATCGCGGTGGGGCTATGGGGGGCCTTCCTCGGCCGCCCTGCCATCTGGCTGCTGCCGATCACATTTCCCTTGGTGATGGCTTTCGGTGGCGCCCTGGGCGTGGCGGGCATTCCCGTACCCTCCGTGGAATTGGGTATTGCCCTGTCTGCCGTGATCCTGGGCCTGATGGTGGCGCTGGCAAGTCGTCCTCCCCTGTGGCTGGCCGCACTGATCGTCGGGGTGTTCGCCATCTTCCACGGTCATGCCCACGGCACCGAACTGCCTCAGGCCGCCGGCCCCATGGCCTACAGCATCGGGTTTGTCGTATCCACCAGTCTGCTGCATGTCTCCGGGATACTGTTCGGTCTGCTGGCCCGCTGGCCCGCCGGCAAGCTGGCGGTGCAAACCGGAGGCGGCCTGATCGCGCTGACCGGCGTGGGGTTCCTCACCGGGCTCGTCTGATGCCCTGACATGGAGGCGTTCTATCACGGCCTGACCCTACCGATCCTCAATCCGGCCTATCTGCTTCTGCTGGGCTCAGTCGGCCTGTACCTGGGCCAGCAGAACTCAACGGACAATCTGAAACTGTCCCTGTTGCTGTTCGGTTCGCTGATCCTGTGCCTGTTCATCGGACAGCGACTGGACTGGGGGGAGAGGGCGGGTGCCCTGCTCACCCCGGCCCTGCTGCTCGGCTTGCTCACCGCCGGGGATGCGGCCCTGCCCGGTATTATTCGCATCCTCCTGACCGTCTTGTGCGGGGCCATACTGGGTGGATCGCTGGCGGGGGCGATGCGAAACGAATTCGAAGCCGTCGGTATACTCGGCAGCCTGGTCGGCATGGCGGTGTTGTTCTACTACCCCATGCTGCTGGCCGAATGGCTGCGCAAGCGGGAGTGGGAGCGCATCGCAATACGCATCCTCGGTTCCTGGCTGGCAGCCAGTTCCCTGCTCACCCTGGCCTTCATCGTCCGCAGCAAAATAACCTTATGAGCCGCCATCCATGCGCATCAAGACCCTGATCTTTCTCAGCCTGCTGTCCCTGAACCTTAACGCGGAGAGCCTGGATGATTTGCGCAAATCCACTCAGCAACATCCGGGAAAGAGCGCCGTGAGTGTGCTGGAGAAGGGGGAACACGCCCTGCTGACCCGCGCCTGGCTGACAGAGCGGGCCGAACGATCCATCGATGCCCAGTATTTCATCTGGAGTACCGACAACATCGCAACCCTGGCCGGCGAACGGCTCTACTCGGCGGCTGAAAGAGGCGTGCGGGTGCGGGTCATCGTCGATGACCTGCTGATCGATGCGCAACCGGCCACCCTGCTCTCCCTCGACGCCCACCCGAATATCGAAATCCGGATCTACAACCCGCTGCATTCGGTCGGGCGAGGATTTTTCTCACGCCTCTGGCATCTGCTCACCAATTTCCGCGCCTCCAATCAGCGTATGCACGACAAGCTGGTGATCTACGATGGCCGCATCGCCATCACCGGCGGACGCAATATGGCGGACGAGTATTTCGACTACGATCATGAGTACAACTTTCGCGACCGGGACGTGCTTGCGGCCGGTGCCGTCGTGCCGCAGATGCAGACAAGCTTCGAGGCCTTCTGGAACAGCCCCCTCTCGGTACCCCTCGCAAGCCTGCTCGAGGATGAACAACAGGATCTTACGCAGCAGCAGATCCAGGCCTATGCCGAGTGGCTGCACGCCTATGCCCGGAATCCGGAAAATTTCGCCCCCGAAGTACGCCATGCGATCACCGATATGAGTGGGCGGGCGCAACAGATCCTTGCGGACATGCATTGGACGGATGCCGCCTATCTGCACGACATACCCGGCAAGAACAGTAATCACCGCAGTCTGGACGGCGGGGGCCACACGACCGATTCATTGATCAACCTGCTGGCTGGCGCCCGTCGGCAAATCCTCATCGAAAGCCCCTATCTGGTGATGCCGGAACCGGGTTTCGATTTTTTTGCCGAACTGATCGCACGGGGTGTGAAAATCGCGATCGTGACCAACTCCCTGGCCTCCACCGACAACCTTCAGGCCTATTCCGGCTACATGAAACAGAAGCAGCGTCTGCTTGATCTGGGAATCGAGATCCATGAGTTCAAACCCAGGCCCGGGGTGGCCCGGCAACTCATCGCTCGCCATGAAAGGCTTGGCAAGCAGGTTCCGGTGTTCGCCCTGCACGCCAAGTCCCTGGTGATCGATGAGCGGGTCGCCTACATCGGCACCTTCAATCTCGATCCGAGATCCACCAACCTGAACACGGAGGTGGGGCTGGTGATCCATGACCCGTTGATTGCGCAACAGGTGGCTGCGGCCATCCGTGAAGATATGGCCGCGGAAAACAGTTGGGATGCGGCATCCGATCCCGACCAGGACGTGGGCCTGATCAAACGCATCGAAGCCGGGTTCTGGAGCCTGCTGCCACTCGACCCGGTGCTCTGAACTGCTGCCTACAGTTCCAGTCGGCGCAGAAATTCCGCCATGATGGTCTCGTACAGTGCGGGACCGAGCACGGCGTCCTCGACACCCATATCGAGATTGGGATTGTCGTTGACCTCGATGACCACGACCCGCTTGCCGATCTGCTTCAGATCCACGCCGTAGAGACCGTCACCGATCAGGTTTGCGGCCTTCAGCGCGGTCTTCACCACCGCCTCCGGGGCATCCGCCACATCCAGGGTTTCAAAACCACCCTCCCGGGACTTGCCCTTGGCCGCATGATTGACGATCTGCCAGTGCTTCGCCGACATGTAGTACTTGCAGACGTAGATGACTTTGCGGTTGAGCACGCCCACCCGCCAGTCGAATTCCGTGGGGGTGAACTCCTGGGCCAGCAGCAGTTCGGAGCGGCGAAACAGCTTCTTCGCCATCTGGCGCAGTTCGGTGCGGTCCTTCACCTTGTACACCCCGAGGGAGAAGGCCCCGTCGGGGATCTTCAAGACGATGGGATAGGGCAGTTCCTGCTCCAGGTCGCGCAGTGAATTGGGACGGATCACCACGCTCTTGGGCGTCGCCACCCGATGGGTGCGCAACAGTTCCGCAAGGAAGATCTTGTTGGTGCAGCGCAGGATCGACTCCGGATCATCGATGACTACCATGCCCTCACGGGCCGCCTTGCGGGCGAAACGGTAGGTGTGATGATCGATGCGCGTGGTCTCGCGGATGAACAGGGCATCGAATTCGGCCAACCGACCGTAGTCCTGCTTCTGGATGAGTTCCGTTTCGATGCCGAACTTGCGCGCCGCCTTGACCATGGCGTTGATCGCCTTGCGGTTCGAAGGGGGCATCTTGTCATCGGGATCGTAGAGGATCGCCAGATCGTAACGGGCCGCCGAAGGCCCCTTGGGTCTGCGCCAGCGCTTACCCAGATACTGCTCCAGCGCCTGACCGAAATCATAGCGCTCGTATTCCGTCAGTTCAGACAGATGCCGGGTGCGTATCGAGGTGATACGCCAATCCCCGCCCTTGAGCTGAAACTCGATCAGCAGCAGAGGGGCGGGAAAGATTTCGAACACCTCCCGCGCCACCGGATGCAGATTCGCCAGCTCCGATTGGCCGAAATAGACATTGATCTTGAACGGTTCCGCGCCAATCCCCGTTTTGCGGCGGCTGAGAATCCGTTGCACCCGCTTGTTGATGTCCTCGGTATCGAGACTGTAGATGGCTTTGTGACTCAGATCCTGAATGGTTCGGACATTCGGGATCACCCGGTGCCCGCAGGCCTCGGAAAGCAGTGAGGTATAGTACCCCACCCCCAGATAACGCTGGCTTTTGCACAGGTTCACCACCCGCAAGCCACTGCGCTTGCTCCAGTCCGGGTTGGTCAGGTAGGACTTCGCGGTCTCGATCGGCAGGGATGCCGGTGCATCGGGCCAGTCGTTTTCCTTGTCGGTTACAAGTAGATAGTCGCTCATTGTTCCTTACTCAGTACCAGTGCCGCCTTGAGTCCCGCCTTGCCGTAACGGGACATCTTCACGAACTGGTCTTTTTGTATCGGCATGTTGATCGAATCGGTCGGAGTCTCGCCCATCGGTTCATCAACGAACGGATCATGCATGTAAACAAAATAATCATCATAGCCGGTCATGATCACCCAATGGGGTTCCAGTTCCCCATAGATCATCCAGGAACTGATCAGTACCAGCACCATGTTACCCCGCGAGACCATGCCTTCGATATCCTCAAGGGACAAGGACAAGCGAGTCTTCGATCTCATGAAAGATTTCGGGACATCCAAGTCCACCAAAATCGATTCGATCTTTGACAGCCTATTAGTGCCCCGGCCGTCCCGGTCACTGACACTACGCGATGACTTC
>JBEVVH010000068.1:0-16317 GCA_040507245.1 Candidatus Thiodiazotropha sp. | reverse complement strand
GCGCCTACGGCTCGTCGGGTTTCCAGTATCGCCTCGCGACTACCGGGGACTACCAGCCTTCGCTTCGCTTTCCCTGGCTGGCAGCGATCGTGTGCAAAATTCCAACTCTAAGAACATTACGCGAGGCAGGAGCAGGGCAATGCGGACCCGGGTGTTCGTATATGGCACGTTGCGAAAAGACCAGGTAAACCACTATCTGCTCGAAACAGCCGGGTTTCTGGGTTTACATACCACGGCACCGATCTACAAGATGTTCGATCTGGGCAGTTACCCGGGGGTGACCAAGGGTGGTCAAACCGCAATCCAGGGCGAAGTCTACGAGGTGGATACCCGCGTCATGGCCGAGCTCGACAAGTTGGAAGGCTATCCTGTCGACTACACGCGGGAATACATACCCACCCCCTGGGGACGGGCATGGATTTACCTCTACCGCAGATCGCTGCGGGATTGGAATGTCATCCCGTCCGGGGTATGGCAGGATCCACTCCATCTGCGCCGCTGGAGTCGCTGACGACTCTGACATTGAGGTCCGCAGTGTGGCTGATGGTCTCTTTTCCCCGATCAATTCGGGGTTACAGACTCAATCCTCGACCGTGCTGACCTCGGTAGCACTTAACTCCTCTTCCCAGCATCCGGTGGGTGGTCCCAGATTCAGGGATTCATCTTCGAACCGCACCAGGTAGATCTTGCGTTCCGGCGCTTCCTCCAGATGACCGGTCTCAATGAGTACGCCTTTGGTACCCGGTTTCGCCAGCAGTGCATCGTCCGGTATTTCAGGAATACCCCCGTCGTTATAGATGTGGCTGGCCGCGTAGACCAGGTCGCCAGGGTTGAGGTGATCGATCGTCATGTTCACTCCGATTTGTCAGGTTTCACACCAGATACGACTTTCGTGATTGTCGTTGTTGCAACAGTTGATTGTGTGAGCTCGCCAATAAAACCAATAAATTCAATGACTAAATAATATTTGGGATCTGTGGCACAGGCTTTGCAACCTCTGTGTAAACCTAGAATGCAAGAGACTTGCCACGGAGAAACGACCATGCTGACACTCACCGAAAATGCACAAAAGGCAATCAGCCGATTCATCAAGGGATCCGAAACCCCGGTTGCGGGACTGAGGATCTCCGTGACCGGAGGGGGCTGTTCCGGGATGCAATACGGCCTGGCACTTGAGGAAACCCCCAAGCCCGATGACACCGTCATCGAGATCGACCAGATCAAGGTTTTCGTCGACCCCTACAGCGCCCCGATGTTGAAAGGGGTCACTGTCGATTTCCTCGACAGCATGGATGGCAGTGGCTTCAAATTCGAAAATCCGAATGCGACCGCGAGCTGTGGTTGCGGCAATTCCTTTTCCGCCTAATCTACCTGGAGCAGAGACATGTGGGACTATTCCGAAAAAGTTCAGGAACATTTCTTTAACCCCCGCAATGCCGGGGCGGTGGACGGCGCTAACGCGACGGGTGACGTGGGCTCGCTCTCCTGCGGTGATGCCTTGCGCTTGACCCTGAAAGTCGATCCTGCCACTGAGACCATTCTCGATGCCGGTTTCCAGACCTTCGGCTGCGGTTCGGCGATTGCTTCAAGTTCTGCACTCACCGAGATCATCAAGGGCATGAATCTCGATGACGCCCTCAAGGTCAGCAATCAGGACATCGCGGACTATCTCGATGGCCTGCCCCCGGAGAAGATGCACTGCTCAGTCATGGGGCGCGAAGCTCTGCAGGCCGCGGTAGCCAACTACCGTGGCGAAGAGTGGAAAGACGACCATGAGGAAGGGGCATTGATCTGTAAATGCTTCGCGGTCGATGCGGTATTGATTGAGGATACCATCCGTGCCAATGGCCTGCGTACCGTGGAAGAGGTGACCAACTACACCAAGGCCGGCGGTGGCTGTTCGGCCTGCCACGAAGGCATCGAAGACATCCTCACCATGGTTCTTGCGGAACAGGGTGAAACCTTCGATCCGAATGCTGTACCCCACGAAATCAAGAAACCGAAGTCGGGTCTCACCAATCTGCAGCGCATGAAGCGTATCGAAGAACTGTTGGAGGACATCCGTCCCAACCTGCAGCGCGATCACGGTGATGTGGAACTGGTTGAAGTTGATGGCAAGTATATCTACGTCAAGATGATGGGCGCCTGCTCCGGTTGTCAGATGGCGGCCACCACCCTGGGCGGTATCCAGCAGCACCTGGCGGAAGGTCTGGGTGAATTCATTCAGGTCCTGCCTGCTGAAGAACTGGCCCGTCGTGCGTCCATGGGAGGTTGATCATGACTGATGGCATCTATCTGGACAACAACGCGACCACCATGGTGGACCCTGCGGTGGTGGAGGCGATGCTGCCGTATTTCACGGAACAGTTCGGCAATCCCTCGTCATTGCATCAGTTCGGCGACAAGGTCGGGCGCGCCTTGAAAAAGGCCCGTCAGCAGGTTCAACAACTGCTTGGTGCGGAGCACGATTCGGAGATCATCTTCACCTCCTGTGGTACGGAGTCGGATTCCACCGCGATCCTGTCCACGTTGAAGGCCCAGCCGGAACGCAAGGAGATTATCACCACGGTGGTGGAGCATCCCGCGATCCTCACCCTGTGTGAATACCTTGAGAAGGAAGGCTACAAGGTTCACTACCTGAAAGTGGACAAAAAGGGTCGTCTCGACATCAATGAGTATTACCGCCTGCTCTCCGATAATGTCGCGATCGTTTCCGTGATGTGGGCGAACAATGAGAGCGGCACCCTGTTTCCTGTCGAAGAGATGGCCGAGATGGCCCGTTCCGCGGGTGTGCTGTTTCATACCGATGCCGTGCAGGCAGTGGGCAAACTGCCGATTAATCTGAAGGAAACCAACATCGACATGTTGTCCCTGTCTGGACACAAGTTACATGCTCCGAAAGGTATCGGTGTGCTTTACCTGCGTCGTGGCGTGCGCTTCCGCCCGCTGCTGAGAGGCGGACACCAGGAACGCGGACGTCGTGCCGGCACCGAAAACTCGGCTTCGATCGTTGGCCTGGGCAAGGCCTGCGAGATGGCGGCAGAATCCATGGAATTTGAAAAAAGTTTCGTCAAAGCCATGCGTGATCGCCTGGAGCAGGGCATTCTCGAGAGTGTCAGCCATTGTTTCGTAACCGGTGACCCCAACAACCGACTGCCCAACACCTGCAATATTGCATTCGAATATATCGAAGGTGAGGCGATTCTGTTGCTGTTGAACAAGATGGGTATCGCAGCGTCGAGCGGCTCGGCCTGTACCTCGGGTTCGCTGGAACCCTCCCATGTCATGCGCGCAATGGACATCCCGTTCACCGCGGCCCATGGGTCCGTGCGCTTCTCCCTGTCGCGTTACAACACCATGGATGAGATTGAAAAGGTCATCGAGGCTGTTCCGCCCATTGTGGCGCAACTGAGAAAACTGTCTCCCTACTGGGGCGATAACGGACCGGTGGAAGATCCCGAGAAGGCGTTTGCTCCAGCCTACGCATAACGTCCCTAATTTCCAATCCTTGCTTGGTACTGCGGCATGATGCCGCGGTTTTTTTTGTAGGGTATCCGACAATACATTGAACATGTCGGGCCTGGGACGAGGTATAAATTCATAACTCAATGAAATATAAGTAAAATAATTGATGGCATGGTGATTGCAAAAGACCATCTATACAAGGAGATCACCATGTCGCAACAGATCATCAATACAACGATCAACGATACCACCCTCAGGGACGGCGAGCAGTCTGCCGGGGTATCGTTTTCTTTGGATGAGAAGCGCGCCATTGCCCGCGCCCTCGACGAATTGGGTGTGCCGGAACTTGAAATCGGTATCCCCGCCATGGGTGAAGAGGAGCGTGAATCGATACGCGCCGTGAGTCAGGACGTCAAGCAAGCCAAGCTCATGGTCTGGTGTCGTATGCACCGTCAGGACATCGCTTCCTGCCGTGGATTGAATGTGGATTGGATCGATCTCTCCATGCCGGTTTCCGATCAGCAGATTCGTAATAAGCTGGGCCGGGATCGTAACTGGGTACTGGATCAGATCGCACCCCACATCGCCGAGGCCCAGGAGTTGGGTTTGAATGTCTGTATCGGAGGTGAAGACGCCTCAAGGGCCGATCCGGAATTCCTCTGGCAGGTGGTGGAAACGGCTGAACGCGCCGGTGCCCAACGCTTCCGCTTCGCGGACACGGTCGGCATCATGGAACCCTTTCAGGTGTACGAAACCATTCGCGATCTCAGGGCTATGACCGATCTGCAGATTGAAATGCACGCCCATGATGACCTGGGTCTGGCCACCGCCAACACCCTCGCAGCAGTCCGTGCCGGCGCCACCCATGTCAACACAACCGTACATGGATTGGGTGAGCGTGCGGGCAATGCACCGCTGGAAGAGATCGTCATGGGTCTGAGAAGGTTTTACAACCAGACCGACCGGATCGATATGACCCGCTATCAGACTTTGTCTCAGGTGGTCGAGCAGGCCTCCGGGCGACTGGTCGGTTGGCAGAAGAGTCTGGTTGGAACGGGTGTGTTTACCCACGAGGCCGGTATCCATGTGGATGGTTTGATGAAAGACCGGCTCAACTATCAGGGCGTGGATCCAGCGGAAATGGGACGCGAGCATCAGTTTGTACTGGGTAAACATTCCGGCAGTCATGCGGTGATACAGGCTTATGCCGATATGGGACTTTCCCTGACCATGGAACAGGCCGCTTCACTGTTGTTGCAAGTGCGACAGCATGCAATCAAGTTCAAACGCCCTCCGGCGGTGCAGGACTTGCGACGTTTCTATCTGACCATCAATGAGGTAACCATGGAGAGGGTGGCATCATAATGAACTCAGAACTCTGTGTCGAAGAACAGGCCTGCCGGGAGCAAAAACGCTCCATTTGGCGGGAGATGCGGGATGATATCAGTTGTGTATTTGCTCGCGACCCGGCTGCCCGTACCCGATTCGAGATCATGACCACCTATCCGGGTGTGCATGCCGTACTGCTGTATCGCATTGCCAATAGGATGTGGCGCCGAGGATGGCGCTATTTCCCCCGCTTCATTTCATATATCGCACGCATCTGGACCAGTATCGATATCCATCCCGGGGCCACCATCGGCAGTCGCTTCTTCATCGATCATGGAGCGGGTGTGGTGATCGGTGAGACCGCTGAAGTGGGTAACGATGTCACGCTTTATCATGGTGTCACCCTCGGTGGTGTCTCCTGGAGTAAAGGAAAACGTCATCCTACCCTGGGTAATCAGGTGGTGGTCGGTGCCGGGGCGAAAATTCTCGGCCCGATCGTGATCGGAGACAAGGCCCGTGTTGGCGCCAACTCCGTCGTGGTATCCCCGGTTCCCGCTGGCAAGACTGTCGTGGGTATTCCCGGTAAAATTGTTCGTTCCAGCCCATCCGAGACCCATGAAGGCATTGATCTGAATCACCATCTGATACCGGATCCTGTAGCCGATGCAATCAGTTGTCTGCTCGAACGCATCCGGCTTTTGGAAAGGGAAGTGGGTATCTATGGCTGCATGCCCGGCGGTGAAAAACCTCAGGATGAGTGCCGCGAATGCGATGCGCAGAAGGTGTGTGAGCATGGCAACGAAGTAGTGTTGAAGGAGCCGACAGCATGACACTCGATCTGCTCGACTTTGACAGTGAAGACCTCTACTTCAACGAAGCCCTGAATGGCGAGGTTAAAAACTGCCTGGATCAGGCAGCCGCCACCTACGGGGACGACCAGTCTGAAATGGCGCTGCTGAGGGCCTATTTTCTCGAACCAAATCATCCCATGGTATTGGTGGCACTCTACCGTTACTACTATTATCAACACCGTTTGCGCGATGCTTTGATCGTGGCCAAACGGGTATTGGATGTCATGGCACAGCGGCTTGATCTTCCCCAGGACTGGCGCGAGCTCACAGAGGGTCGGCTCGGAAATGGAGTCATGATCTCAATGACACTGATCCGCTTTTACATGCTGGCACTCAAAGGT
This sequence comes from Candidatus Thiodiazotropha sp., assembly GCA_040507245.1. GTDB lineage: Bacteria > Pseudomonadota > Gammaproteobacteria > Chromatiales > Chromatiaceae > Thiodiazotropha. Next base: position 10,331 of record JBEVVH010000068.1, on the reverse strand, counting down.
GCCGGCTATCTCGAACTGAGACTGGGTGATTACGAATCGGCCTTACAGCGTCTTGAAAAGGTGGCTGAACTCGATTCCAAGGACCGCCTTGGCGCCCAGGCACTTTTAGACGTGGTTCGCAAAGCCTTGTCAGATACCACCAACAGTGCAACGGCCTAATACTTAAACAGGAGCACATCACGATGAGCGAAAGTGAATTTGATCTGGATCTGGAAGAACTCAGCAGCGCTGAGGATTTCCTGGAATATTTCGGTATCGCCTATGATGCGTCGGTTGTGCATGTGAATCGTCTGCATATTCTACAGCGATTCCATGACTATCTGGCCCAAGTCGACAACATGCCTGAAGATGACGATGAGAAATTCTCGGTATACGCCGGCATGCTCAGCAGTGCCTACGCAGATTTTGTCTCATCCGATGCTTTGACTGAAAAGGTTTTCAAAGTATTCAAGATGCATGAACCGGTTTCGGTGCAGATTCCTTTGATGGATTTAAGTCAACAGGTGAAGAGTTTTGCGTCCAAAATATGAATACGGGCAAGCGGTGCGGGTCATTCGCAATTTGCGAAATGACGGCACCTACCCGGGTCAGCCAACCGGTCGGCTTCTGGTTCGCCGGGGCAGTGTTGGCTACATCCGTGATGTGGGTACATTTCTCCAGGATCAGCTGATCTATTCTGTCGACTTCCTTGAGCAGAACATGCGCGTGGGATGTCGCGAACAGGAGTTGCAACTGGAGTCGGATCCGTGGATACCCACACGTTTCGATTTTCGTGACAAAGTAACGCCCAAAATCCCCCTGGGTATCCAGGGGGATGTGATCGCCTCACCGGGTGATGAGGGCGAGATTGAAAAGACCCTGCGAGATAATCCCGGTGGTCCGGCCTATCATGTGAGATTTCACGGCCGAACCCTCATGATCCCTGAGAGCGCACTGGATTTCCTCAATCCTGAAGACGAGGTGGAGGCATGACCTTGGCAGCCGAAGAAATCGAAGTATCCCCGGTATTCAGTTATCACATGCTGCGTAATGCGCTGAGTCGTTTTAAGAAAAATCTCACTCAGCTTGATCCCCATGAGTACGATCAGGTTACACGCAGTGCCGCCAAGAGTTTTGATCTGGAAGGCCTGGTGATCCAGTCTCCGGAGGCCGAGAACCTGGTCATCTCTGATGCGCAACTGGAGGCTTCATTGCAGGAAGTGGCCTCCCGCTATCCCAGTCGTGATGAATTTATTCAGGATTTGGAAAACAACGGTCTCGATGAAGATGGACTGAAAACCGCGCTGCATCGGGAACTGGTTTTCGATGCAGTCATGCAACTGGTTGCCGCCAACAGCGCTGATGTGAACGAGCTTGATATACATCTGTTCTACGAAATGCATCATGATCGTTTTCAAATGCCTGAACTGCGCACGGTTCGGCATATCCTGATCACCATTAACCCGGACTACCCGGAAAACATGCCGGATGCCGCACTGCAACGCATGCAACAGGTGGTCGAAAAACTTGCCAGCCGATGCAATCGCTTTGATCAGTTTGCCAAACGCTATTCGGAATGTCCGACTGCGATGGAAGGGGGCAAGCTCGGTGAAGTCGCACGGGGTCAGCTCTATGAATCTCTCGACAGTGTCTTGTTCGACATGCAGGCCGGTGAAATCAGTCCGATCGTGGAATCGGATATGGGATTGCACATTCTGTATTGTGAAAAAATCAAACCGGCCAAGCGGGTACCCCTGTCGAAGGCGCAGGACAAGATTCGTTCCATTCTCCAGGAAAGACAGCGTCGCAACTGTCAGAAAGCCTGGCTCAACAGTCTGCAGCAGGTTCGTCAGAGCTGAGCGGGAGGATATGGGTGTATGAGCGATCATAAAAAGCACTGTTCGTTCTGCGGTGAGGAGCAGGGGCCTGAAATACCCCTGATTGCCGGCATCGAGGGCCATATCTGTGAAGAGTGTGTCCGTCTGGCCTCACAGGTGGTCGCCAGTTGGGGACGTCGACGCACAGCGATCAACCCGTTTCAGAATATGCTCAAACCCAAACAGCTGAAGGACGAGCTGGACCGTTACGTGATCGGTCAGGAGTTGGCGAAGGAGACCCTGGCGGTTGCGGTCTACAACCATTACAAGCGTTTGAACATGGAAGGCAAGGATCTGCACATGTCCGCCAGCGAAGCGGAGGTGGAGATCGAGAAATCGAATATACTGCTGCTCGGTCCTTCGGGTACCGGTAAAACCCTGCTTGCCAGTACTCTGGCGAAGATTGTGGGCGTACCTTTCGTCATTGCCGACGCGACCACGCTGACCCAGGCCGGATACGTGGGTGAGGATGTGGAAAGCATCATCGTCAGGTTACTCGACAGTGCTGATGGAAACCGGGAACTTGCGGAATGGGGCATCATCTACATCGATGAGATCGACAAGCTGGCGCGCACCGCTGAATCATCCCAGGGAACACGGGACGTATCGGGTGAAGGTGTGCAGCAGGCACTGTTGAAACTGGTGGAAGGCACTCAGGTCAAGATTAACGCCAAGGGACGCAAGGAGCCGGGCGATGTCATGCTCAATACCCGAAACATCCTGTTCATTGCCGGCGGTGCGTTTGCCGGGCTTGAGCGGCTGTTGGAAAAACGCATGAACAAGGATAAGGGCGGCATCGGTTTTCATATCGACCTGAGCGATGCTTCCAAGGCCTATGACCAGCTGAAAATCTTCGAAGAGGTACAACCGGACGATTTGCGCCATTTCGGTCTGATCCCTGAGTTTGTGGGACGATTTCCGGTAATCACTGCCCTGCATGACCTGGATGAACAAGCGCTGGTCAGTATCCTGACCCAACCGCGAAATGCCCTGACACGTCAGTATCAGAGATTATTTGATTTCGAGGGCGTCAATTTGCAGTTCACTGAGTCGGCTTTGGCCGCCATTGCACGCCAGGCCATGTCCCGAGGGACTGGTGCCCGGGGGTTGAGGGCAGTCATGGAAGGGATGCTGCGCAAAGTGATGTTTGATATGCCGTCCATCGAGGGGGCCAAGGAGTGCCTGATCGATGAAACCCAGGTAACGGACCATTCGACGATCAGTATCGAATCGGAGCAAACCCGTTCAGAACAAAGTACGGGCTGAGCGGTTAGCGGTTCCCGCGGAGAATAGTTTTTTCTCCAGTCTTGCCAGTCGATGCTGCTTGGATGCGCCCTCAGGTAAGCGTAATGAATAGGCACGGGCCTGAGGCAGTGCTTTTGTGACATGTTCATGGTATTTGGCCATGCGTTCCAGCGCCTCGGCACAATGGTTCTCAGCCAGTGTTTCCCATATGATTCGTGCCTGCTCAAGCTGTCCGCTGCGTTGTAACAATTGCGCGAGCAACAATTTACCCTTTTGATCCAATTTCGCGTGGGATTGCTGCAACACCCGGCAGGCCTTGAGCGGATCCACCGTCAGTAGCCATTTGGCGAGTCCGCAGGCATCGAGATCCTGGGGATTGGCACGCTGCACCATCTGTTCAATCCGTGCATGGGTGACAATCAGAGAGAGTATGTCATCACGATGATGTTGTACGATGCGAACCAGGCGTTCCCCTCGCTGTCGCCGGATAAAATCGAACCAGGCATCGGGCGCTTCTGAACCCGGGAGGTCATCGGTTCGCTGGAATCCTAACAGGCGTTTTTCCAGGGTCGTCAACCGGCAGTCAGGCCAGCGACGAGCGAACAGTCGTCTCACCGGATGCAATAGGTCGAGGTGAGGTGTTGCATCAAGATCCCAGGGCAGGGCATGCATACGATATCTTGTCCTGAGCAGCGGCAGGTCAAAACTTTTGCCGTTATAGCTGACCAGCCGGTCAGTATCTGGCCGAAGGCTCCGGGAGAACGAATGCAACAGGTCAGGTTCGCCCGAGAACCGGGTCATCAGCCACTGTTCCAGAATGATCTCGGATTCCTCGGCCCAGGCACATCCGAGCAGAAAGCCCAATGTGCCGCTTCCACCTGAAAGACCCGTGGTCTCGGTGTCGAGGTAGAGGTTACGCCATTCGCCTTTCGCCGGTTCACCGGGTAGCCTGGGATCCAGATTCAAACTCTGCACTCCGTAGCGCTGGGCGATGGCCCGCACGGGTATACGGGAGTGAATCCTTATCAACCCGGGCGATATCAGATCACCGTCCACGGCTGACGCCAACCGCTCCTCGGCATCTTGAATCCGACCCCAGTCGCTCGATTCCTGGCGAATCTTGTGCAGGCCCTCAAGCCGCTTCTTTAAACCGGACTCGACCGGTACAGGGGTTGGAGTGGCACCGCATTGCGACTGAAGTCGGTTCAAACGTGACTTAAGATTCATCGGCGGCGAGTACCTTAAGCAACTGCAGGGCAGACTGTTTCGGCGAGTAGCCCCGTGTTTCGTCGCTTGCCAGGATGGGGCCGATGCAGCTGGGGCAGCCGTGAGAACAATCACACCCCTCCACCATACCCAGGGCATCCCCCACGATGGCCCCCCGTTGTTGATACAAGGGTTCGCTGATGCCGATGCCCCCGGGATAGTTGTCGTAGAGGAACAGGGTCGGCGCAAAGCGCGGCAGACGTGCCGGGTCGAGAGTCTTCCCGGAGGCGTCAATCATATGGCCGCGTCCCTGACTGCCGAGGGTTGCAAACCATTGGACCTCACCGTCACCTACCGCGCGTCCGATATCCCGGGGTTCTGAGAGCATACGCAGGGTCGCTACGATATGGATTGCGTATCCGGCACCGAGAAATCCATCCAGCGCGGCATGTCGGGATACAAACAGCTGATCCATGACATCCGGATCGATCTGCCACCAGACCGCCGTGGTATGCATCTCCTGGTCAGGCAGATCGATATCACCGTAGCCAACATTTTCATGGCTGTAATAGCGGATCTTTTTGTAGCCTGCGACCCTGCGAACCAGATGCACCTCTCCTGTAGCGGCCTGATATCCTTCAGGACGGTCGGATGAGAAGCGCTCAAGAATCTTCAGACGGGTATAGTCGATGGCGTCCGTGTAGTAATCCGCCCGGGTACGGGTGACGAAAGCCTTACGTCCCTCCCAGTCGAGCTGTTCCACCTGGTAGGGTGAGGACTGAATCATATAAATCGCACCCGGGTAGAGGGTCATGGGTGCTGAGTTGTAATCCACTTCCGCAATCACCCGCTTTGCTCCCTCAGTTGTATCGATCACGACGAAGTTTCCTTCCGCTACGGATCGCAGGCTGACGCTGTTGGCCGGATAGCTGTCGGCCATCCAGTGCCACTGGGTACCTTCTCGATGCAGTACCCCTTGCTCTTCCAGATAGGCCAGCATTTCGTTCAAATCCTCGCCACCGAATTGTTCACCCGTGGTAAAAGGCAGTTCAAACGAGGCGCAGCGGATGTGATCCAACAGAATCAGCAGTTGATCCGGGTCGATACGTGCCTGCTCGGGGGAAGCGCCAAGAAAAAAATCGGGGTTGCGGATGATGTACTGATCCAGTGGCATGCTGCTGGCCACCAGTATGCCGACAGCGGTTCGTTGTCGCCTGCCGGCACGACCCAGTCGCTGCCAGGTCCCGGCGACCGTTCCCGGATAACCGTTGAGTACGCATAGGTCCAGGGAACCGATATCAACGCCTAATTCCAGGGCCGAGGTAGATACCACGCAGTCCAGGGCTCCGCTTCGCAATCGCTTCTCCAGGTCCCTGCGTTCGCTGGGCAGATATCCGCCGCGGTAGGCGGCGATTTGGGCCGGGTAGCGGGGATCGTGATCGAAGGCATCCTTGAGATATTTGGTGATGACCTCGACCATCAGTCGGGATTGAGCAAACACTATGCTCTTGAGATTGTATTTGACCGCGGTTTTGGCCACTGACGTGGTTTGTGAGCGTGCGGAGGCTCGAATCCCCAGATCCGGATTCACCACCGGCGGATTCCACAACAGCAGGTGTTTGGCCCCATGCGGGGCGCCGCTCTCGGTAACCGCATGTACCTTGTCGTCGATCAGTTCCGCGGCGAGTTCCGCGGGATTCGCGATGGTCGCCGAGCAGAAAATGAATTGCGGCTCGGTGCCATAAAAACGGCAGATGCGCTTCAAGCGGCGCAGCACGTTCGCCACATGTGAGCCGAACACGCCCCGGTAGCTGTGCATCTCGTCGATCACGACGTAGTGAAGATTCTCAAAAAACTGTGCCCATTTGGTGTGGTGGGGCAGGATGCCCTGGTGAAGCATGTCAGGATTGGATATGACGATATCCCCATGAACCCGCACCGCCTTTCGGGCGTCACCCGGGGTATCCCCGTCGAACGTAAATGCCCGAATACCCAGGTTGCCTGCCTGATTGAGTGCGTTGATCTCGGCAACCTGGTCCTGCGCCAGAGCCTTGGTGGGAAACAGGTAGAGTGCCTTGCTGCGGTGATGCAGGACACTCTGCAGAACAGGCAGGTTGTAGCAGAGGGTTTTTCCCGAAGCGGTCGGGGTCACGATCACTGCATGCCGACCCTCGCTCAGGCTTGTCCAGGCCTCGATCTGATGCGAATAGAGTCGTTCGATACCCCGCTTCTTCAGGGCGTGATTCAGGCGTAGGTCCAGGGTGTCAGGGAAGGCCCCGTAGCAGCCGTTACGGGCCGGGATGGTCAGTTCTCCGGTAATACGGTCGTGGTGATGTGCTCGGATAAAACCGATAAAATCCTCAACAGCGGATGAAGGCGCGGGTGTTTCGGTCTGATCTGTTCCTGAGCATTGTTTCATGTGACTGTTCTCTGTCCGTTCTCTAATGTAGAATAGTGAATAATCCAACCCGGAATCAAGTGCGAATTTGATGACTCTGACCCGACGACAACGCGAGATCTATGAATTCCTGACTCAGCATGCTGAACTGTTCGAGCAACCTCTCACCCATGATGAACTCTGTCGCAGGTTGGGTCTGCGCTCGCGTGGCTCACTGCACAAGCATATCCGTGCCCTGACCGATGCCGGGTTGCTTGAGCCGATGGACGGATTACAAAGGGGCATCCGGCTGACACCTCTTGGCGAGGTTGAAGAGGAGGGTTTACCCTTTTTGGGGCGTATCGCCGCAGGTCCCCCACTCGAGGCCGTCACACAAGCAGAGCGCATCAAGGTGCCTGACAGCCTGAAGGGCAGGGGCAAACCACGCTATGTGATTGAGGTGAGGGGAGACTCGATGATTGAGGACGGTATCCTGGACGGTGACCTGGCTGTCATCGAGCATGCTACTGAGGCGAGTAACGGCGAAATTGTGGTGGCATTGATCGACTCAAGTGAGGTCACCCTGAAACGCTTAGAACAACAACCTGGACGGGTCATCCTGATTCCGGCTAATGCGTCACTGAAACCGATGATTTATGAACCTGATCAGGTTCAGATACAGGGGGTATTACGGGGTTTGCTGAGAATATATCCTTCATGAGCACAGAATCGTGAATCTCCACCTATCGTAAAATCTCATGGCGCGCAGACTGCCTCTGGCTAAGCAGCTTACGCCTGGTTCGATTGCATATTACCGGGCCTGGCGAAAATGAGTCCAAACTCATACTCATTTGCCCAGATCGATAAAAAACAGGGCAAGAGCCGAAAACCGGCTCTGCCCTGTAACAGCCACTAGCGGGGTGAGATGAGATTCAGAGGAAAACCGCCGCCTCCCATCAGGTTGGCGCCACCACCACCCAGAAGGCTGGACAAGTGACCCAATGGGTTCAGAAAAGAGAACGGGTTGTTGTTGTCACAATGTTTCCGGTGCCCGCCATGATCGTCTCTGACTTGGTCATGACCGCGTCCGCCATGGATGTGGTCGTTACCTGGGCCACCCCAGATCTGATCGTTACCGCGACCGCCCTTGATGCAGTCATCACCCTGGCCGCCCACCAGGATGTCGTTTCCACGACCGCCATTGATGCGATCGTTGCCATCACCGCCCCAAATCCGGTCATTGCCGCGTCCACCGCTGATCACGTCATCACCACAGCCGCCGATCAGGGTATCATTACACCGTCCGCCATTGATGTGGTCATCACCGGAACCACCCCAAATACGGTCATTCCCACGACCACCACTGATGCAGTCATCACCACTGCCGCCAATAATGGTGTCGTTGCCTCGTCCACCATTGATTTTATCGTTACCTGAGCCACCCCAGATGGTGTCATTGCCCCGGCCGCCGTTGATGACGTCGTCACCGCCGCCGCTAATCAGAGTATCGTCACCCCGGCCACCATTTATGGTTTCGTTACCGGAACCACCGCGCAGGGTATCATTGCCGTTACCACCCTCCAGGGTGATATGGTTCTTGGGTCCGCAGAACTGATGACCGGACATGGTAATATTGTCATTACCATTGCCGCCACGAATGACCAGGTTCTGTGCCTCCTGGGCGCTGAAATGATAATGCTCTTTTCCATTGACACACACATCGACGGAACCATCAAAATTGGTGTGGACCTGCGCGGAATCATTGCCATTACCCAGGTCAAGTACGGTTCTGTCGCAACCTCGTGAGACGCTCGTATCGTTATTCGGATTGGGACATCCGCAATTTGCATTAACTGCAGTCATAGTTACTTACTCCATGTAATTGTCAGTAGAGACTGAACAAACGTGACGGCCTGTCACAATTGCTCAACCACCATTGAACTAAAGAAAAAAAGCGACGACCAGATCAGGATTTCCCTAGCTAGGGATATCACTTAGCTGAAGACAGGGAATGGAGATGGATCTCTTTCCGGCATTTGCTGGGCCGGATTCAGGCCTGGTATCTTTATGTTTATGATAAATCAATGAATTATGGTCAATTGATAAATGAGCTGGACTTCTCACTGGGGGGATTGCTCAATGGAGGCGTTAAATTCAGAGCAGTTGTATCTTTATTTGTCTGGATGTCTGAAGATGGCGTTTGGTTCTGGATTGGAAGTTTGTCGAGTAAACTCATTCCGTTTGCGCTGACGCCTACAAGATATTCAGAATCCCGATAAGTGAAGATGAGTAGTCTTTCTCGGGTTCCAACTGGAAGTGTGCGTATCAACTGAATCGGATTGTCATTACCATGTGAGCGATAAAGCCCTTTCAGCGCTTTAATCAGAAACCAGATCATGGCAACGACTACGGCCAAAGCGGAAAAAGTGTACAAAATATCGATAAAATATGAATTCATGTGCCTGCTACACTGATCTGTTCCGGATAACGTGTAAGATCCTCACCGGGAGGATCAAATCGTCTTTCGTGATTTTCACGTTCATGAATATCGTTATCACAGTCGTTCCTTACTTGCTGTGCCCAAAGGATGACTTCTGCAACGATATCGAAAAGATCGCTGGGTATGATGTCACCTTCCTCGCTTTCGGCATATAAGGTGCGGGCGAGTTCCACATTCCGTAATATCGGAACATGTGCCGCTTCAGCGGCTTCGCGCATGGCTCTTGCGACGTAGTCCTCACCTTTTGCCGCTACAGTGGGCACGGGCACCTTGTCACGATCATAGTCCAGTGCAACCGCGAGATGAGTGGGATTGACCACGATCACGTTAGCGGAGCGAGCCGCTTCCGCAGCACTTTGCTGAGACCATTCCTGATGCGCCTGGCGACGTTGCTGTTTGATTACGGGGTCACCTTCATTTTCTTTGTGCTCCTGTTTGATATCCCGCATGCTCATGCGTAATTTCTTGATATAAGAAAATCTTTGATAGCCTGCATCAAGAATCGCAATCAGGGAAAATATGCCAACAGTCCATATCAACAGCATCAGAAACATATCCCAGAAAGTCTTTCCTACCGATTCGGTAATTGTGGCCGGAAGTTGAGTCAAGTTAGGAATATAGGATTTGAGTATTAGCCATCCAATGAGAAAAAGCAGTGCTGTTTTAGCGATGGACTTGATAACTTCCACAAGGTTGTCGAGGCTGAACATCCGCTTTAATCCGGATGCCGGATTGAGATGTTCCATTTTAGGTTTGACTTTATCTAGGGTCATGACAGGACCCACCTGAAGAAATTCAACCAGTGTGCCAATCATGGCAACCGGAAGGATAAGTAAGGCGGAGATATCAATCAAAGTCACGTAAGAAAGATGACTTAGCTCGTTTATTGCAAAAAAATAGTGGTCAGGTTTTGCTGAAATTTCGAGTGTTTGTATAAGCAGGGCAGCCAGCCTTTCTATGACATAATATAAGGCAGCGCCCAATAAAACGATCCAAACCAGCATTATACCTGTACTGGAAACATCCTTGCTTTTTGATACATCGCCTTTTTTTCTGGGTAGTGTTCAGAATTCTGTGTCATTTCTATAAACTTAGGCTATTAACCCGGCCGTTAAATACAGAGATCGCTATGCGGCGTATGCAATCT
>JBEVVH010000067.1:0-16331 GCA_040507245.1 Candidatus Thiodiazotropha sp. | reverse complement strand
GGCGCCTACGGCACGTCGGGTTTCCAGTATCGCCTCGCGACTACCGGGGACTACCAGCCTTCGCTTCGCTTTCCCTGGCTGGCAGCGTGGGTGGTGTCGGCACCCAGCCGGACAATCGCCGCCGGGCAGGAGTCGACCGGCGTCACACCGGCGTAGAGCGGACTGTTGGCCGCCCGGATCAGCTTCGTGGTGATCGCCGGGTCGGACTATACGATGTTCGCCAGGGTGCGTGCGTTGGTGGTCTCATCCCGCATGGCGCGCCCGACCCGCACCGCCACATCCGGGCAGGCTGGGCAGTACCAGGCAGTCGTTGTTGAGATCGGTGATCAACGCTTCGGTGAGGCGGTTTTCCGCCACATCCTTGTCATAGCCCTGGACATCCGTTTCGTAATCCAGCTCCGTGGCCTGAATGCCTTCCTCCTTGCCGAGCAGACCGGACAACAGCGCATTGTCGATCATCAGATACTCGGTGGGCGTGAGACACTCAACGTTATAGCGCCTGGGTATCAGGTTGGCGATGGCACTGCGCGCCTGAGGGGAATCCTCAGTGATCTCGGACACTCGGCCGTCGCTGGATTGCAGGCGCAGGCGGCCTTTCAGCAGGAACAGGCTGAACTCGGTGTTATCCCCCTGTTTGAGGATCGTCAGTCCGCGTCCTGCGGAATAGATCTTCAGAGAACGGCCCAACAGTTCCAGCTGAATATCGCTGAGAGGCTGGAGGGGTTCGAATTTTTTCAGCAGTTCAGGTGTAGGGTGTGTCATGGTAAGCGATGGTTCCCTTATTGTGAGATCAGCAGCCGCACTTGCTGGGACGCGGTTGATGCAGCTCGAGCGTCCCCGTGAGTTGATCGATACGGGTCAGCCGATGTCTCTCGAGATAATTCAGAATCCCTTCATTGATGGATTTACAGATCAGTGGGTTATAGAACAGCGCCGTACCCACGCCCACGGCGCTGGCGCCGGCGATGATGAACTCCAGGGCGTCCTCCGCAGACGCGATACCCCCTTGGCCGATGATCGGTATCTGGTGATGTTTACACACCTGGTGGACCTGGTGCACCTTGAGCAGAGCCACGGGCTTGATGGCCGGACCGGATAGTCCCCCCTGGTTGTTGCCGATGATCGGCTGGCGGCTTTCGATATCGATGGCCATGCCCATCAGGGTGTTGATGACTGAAAAGGCATCGGTGCCTGCCTCGATGCAACCCCGGGCATTGCCGGCGATGTCGGTCTGATTGGGGGACAGTTTGGTGATCAGAGGCTTGCGGGTCACCTTGCGGCAGACCTCCACGACCCGGGCAGACATGGCGGGATCGTTGCCGAAGGCCACTCCGCCCTCCTTGACGTTGGGGCAGGAAATATTGATCTCAATGGCATCGATGGGCGAATCGTCGAAACGCCGAGTGACCTCTTCGTACTCTTCGATGCTGGAACCCGATACATTGGCGATGAAGCGGGTTTCGGTGAAATCAAGGCCGGGCAGGATGTTCTTGATGACGTGTTCCACGCCGGGGTTCTGCAGGCCGATGGCGTTGAGCATGCCCTGGGGTGTTTCATAGATCCGGTGGGGCGGGTTACCCAGGCGGGGCTCCAGGGTGGTGCCTTTGAGGCAGACCCCGCCCACATCCCGATTGCTAAAGCCGTTTACCCTTGTGTACTCTTCTCCGAAGCCAACGCAGCCGGACAGCAGCACAATGGGGGTATTGAACGACATGCCGCAGAATTCGGTTTTCAGGGTCGCGGGACTGTTACTGCTCATGAATCTTGTTTTACGCTCTGTTCAGGGTTAATGGGATGTTTCATGTGGTGCTCTTCGAACCCGAAATTCCGCCGAATACAGGCAATATAATACGCCTGTGTGCCAATAGTGGCAGCAAATTGCACTTGATTCACCCCCTGGGTTTTGAACTGGATGACAAAAGGCTGCGCCGGGCCGGTCTCGATTATCGGGAATGGGCGGATGTTGAGGAACACGATTCCCTGGACGGATTTCTGCAACAGCTGTCGCCCCCCCGCCTGTTCGCCTGTTCCACCAAGGGTGAACGCAACTATACCCAGGTTCAATACCGCCCCGGTGATGCCCTGATGTTCGGTCCGGAAAGTCGCGGATTGCCGCTTGGTGTTCTGGAATCTTTACCTGTGGAGCGGCGTATACGCATCCCGATGCTGGCGCAGAGCCGAAGCTTGAACCTGTCGAATTCGGTTGCAGTGATTCTCTTCGAAGCCTGGCGTCAGTTGAATTTTACAGGGGGTCGGTAACAATCTGCGATTCGTAGGATGTTGTGTCAGCGGATCAGTCAAACTCCCAAGGGGGATCGACGGATTCGTTTGTCAGGAGGTTGAATACAACTTTGCCATCATCCAGGAGGTAGAAAATATCGAGCTGACCCTTATTCCAGCGGCTGTAACTAACAATGTCGTTATCGAAAACCCCTCTCAAAGCTTCTGCGTCACCGGAGAATTCATGGTTCAGCTTGGATGTGCGGCGATAGACATAAATAGATGAAATACCATAGTTTTTTTCTGTAAGATTCGAATGCGCGGTCTCGGCCAGTTTCTGTAATGCTGCTCGGAATCTGGCGTCTGAGATGGAGATGTAGTCACTGTCGATAAAAAAGTAGTCGATTCTGTTTGTCCCGGCTTCACTGTCGAACAGGTAGGTTATCGGGCTCAGGGGATGAAGCTGCATGCTTTCCGCACTCCATGGTGGAAGGGTATTCGATTCGCAGGATGCTAACAGCAGCACGAACAACAGAACGGCAAACCTGAGATCTCTATGTGATCTAAGCGCCAGGGCATCGGCTCTCTGGTTATGATAAAGCCACGCCATCAGGGATCAGGGACCACCGACAATCACGACTTTGCGTGTCATTTGGGTGATAAATGGCCTTGCCTTGCGATAGTGCTGCAGTATGTACCAGGCTTTGAAATAGTCACCCGTGTGGTATTGCGGCAGGATGCGATCCCCATTTTTAACAATATCCTCCCAATCCAAACCGAAATGATCATAAAACGTATAGACCAGTTCCCCACTCCATGAGCCGGTGCAACCATCCAGGTGGAATTTGAACAGCTCAGCTTTGACGCTCCAAACTTGATGAACCGTAATGCCCAAACCAGAGACTTTGTCCCAGAACGAGGAGAAGTTCAAAAGATCCATGGCAATCTTGGTGATCTTTCGTGGATCCATTCCGGCGTGATTAATGCTGCTTTTCAGATGCGACAGAAACTTCCGGTGGTATGAGATGAACGCACTGTTGTTTGCTATCTCCTTGTTCAGGACGTCGCTGGAGAAGACCCCGCCGCTACCGCTGGAGAACTTCTCCTGCATCTGAAGGGCGACACCTTCCATGGCGCCGATGGACAGTGACTGCATCAGGGTCCTCATTCCATCGTTGAGCTGTTTGTCGGATTGCGAGAAAACGGGATCGCTGCGGATTGCGGCCGATTTGGCGGGTGCGTCGGCGTATTGCATGTCCTCGGCGGGCGTTCCGTCGAAATTGAAGCCGGGATCCCGTTTGGCTTTTCCTACCAGAATAGGACCTTTGAGAACCAAAGACCGGGCTGCCGACAACCCAATGGGACCCGGGCATGGCGAAGCATGTCGACAGGTTGTTCCGTCATCGATCCAATGATTGGAGCGGGTAATGATAGGCGTGCGTCCTGAAGCCATGAATATCCCTGATATGTCGAAGTTTACGACAGGAAATTTAACAGATTCCATCCCTTTAGAGAATCCATTGATGTCATTTCAGCTGGCGAGTATCCCTTCCGGTTTTTGGCTGCGTTCCAACAGGTTGCGTACCGCGGTTTCAGGTTCCAGCCCTTCGTACAGAACCTGGTAGACCTGTTCCGATATGGGCATGTCCACCCCGCGTCGGTTGGCCAGGGCGTGAATCTCCTGGGCGGCATGCACCCCTTCCACTTCCTGACCGATCCGGGTCAGGCCCTCGTCCAGGCTCAGGCCTTCAGCGAGCGCCAGGCCCATGCGGCGGTTACGCGACTGGTTGTCGGTGCAGGTGAGCAGCAGATCCCCCAGTCCGGCCAGACCCATGAAGGTTTCCGCCTTGCCTCCGAGCTGCAGGCCCAGTCGCATGATCTCGGTCAGGCCCCGGGTGATCAGTGCGGCCCGTGTATTGGCGCCGAAACCGAGTCCGTCGGCGATCCCGGCGGCGATGGCGAGTACGTTTTTGCTGGCCCCGCCAACCTGCACCCCGATCATGTCGTCGCTGGTATAGGCGCGGAACCAGGGGGCATGCAGCAGGCCCGCCATACGCTCGGCATGCTCCGGGGTGGTGGCAGCCACGGTGATCGCCGTGGGCAGGCCCTGGGCCACTTCCCGGGCAAAGGTGGGGCCGGACAGGACCGCCAGGTCATGCCCCGGCAGTTGCTCCGTCGCCACCTCGCTGAGGAGACGCTGACTGCCCGGTTCCAGGCCTTTGCTGGCCCAGGCGATACCGGGCTTGTCCTTGAGCAGCGGCTGGATCGACCGGGTCACGGCATGGAAGGCGTGGCTGGGTACCGCGATGAGGATTTCGGTGACCCCCTGCAGGGCCTGTCCCAGGTCCGCTTCCGCCTGGAGTGATTCGGGAAACGGGATGCCGGGTAGGTAGTGCTGGTTCTCACGCGCCTGGATGAGCGCGTCGACCTCTTCCTTGAGATGACCCCAAAGCCGCACCTGGTGACCATTGCTGCTCAGCAGAATGGCCAGGGCCGTTCCCCAGGAACCGGCTCCCAGTACGGCGATGGTTTTGTCCGAAGTCTGGCTCACTAGTGCTTGGATTCTTCTTGCTGGACCCGCTGCTGATGGTGTTGCGCGTACAGCAGATCGAAGTTGACCGGTTGCAGCACCATCTGCGGAAAGCTGCCTTTCATGACCAGGTCCGCAATGGTTTCTCGCACGTAGGGGAACAGCTGGTTCGGGCAGTAGGCGCCGAGCAGGGGACCCATCTCCTGGTCACTGAAGCCCTTTGCGCTGAAGATGCCGGCCTGTTTCACCTCGGCCAGGTAGGCGGTCTGCTCTCCCAGCTTGGTGGTGACGGTCACGGTCAGGGTCACTTCGAAGACCTCGTCTGAAAGCTTGTTGACTTCCGTATTCAGATTGACGCCGGTTTCCGGTTTCCACTCCTGTTGGAATACGGCTGGAGAGTTGGGGGTTTCGAATGAGAGATCCTTGGTGTAGATACGCTGGAGGGCGAATTCACGGTTCGGCCCTTCTTGCTTGGCTTCGGCTTCGGTCATGATATTTCCTGATGCGATGAGACTATTTTTTCTTACAGGTAATGGGGAGGTTGGCGCTCTGCCAGGCCAGTATACCGCCTTTCAGGTTGTATACCTGTTCATAGCCGGCTTTTTTCAGCTGCTGACAGGCGCTGGAGGACTGAGCCCCGGAACGGCAGCTGACGATGATGGGTTTGTCTTTGTACTTGCTGAGTACACCCATCTGATTGGCGAAACCGTTACCGGGTATGTTGATGGCATTGATGATATGCCCCTTGTGGAAATCGGCGGCAGGCCTGACATCCACGACGACTGCTTCCTGGTGATTGATCAGGTCGGTGGCAGTGATGGGCTCCACGGAGCCTTTGTCCCCAAGGGTAAGGTTGTAGATCAAAACGCCTGTCACGACGATGAAGGACAGGAGCAGTATCCAGTGGTTCATCGCAAATTCGATGAGTTGTTCCATGCGGAGCCTCTTCAGCTGCTGTAAGGTTGTCGGGGCGGGAGTTTAACCCAGCGCGGCGTAATGGTTAACCGGTATGTGCGAGGGGATGCCTGGCTGATCGGGCGGCGGGTGAGCTGAAAAACCCTGTTTGGCCGGTTGTCATCATCCCAAGCTATTGATGAATAGGCAATTAGGCTGGGGTAAACAGGAGTCTGACAGGAATTCCCGGGCCCACCATCCATCTGTAGCAGGAGCCTGGTGAATCATGACAAGATTATGACAAGGTGATCCTGATGTCCCTGGGCAGGGCCGGATCGGGGTGTGAAACCAAGTGGACTGCCACCGTTACAGGCCGGGCCGCAGTCCGGTATGTCTCAGGGCAGTGCGTGGCTGCAGAAAACTTCCCGCATCATGCCGATGAGCTTGAGGGTCCTGAAATCACTTACCCGGTAGTAGACCCGGTTGGCGTTTTTTCGTGAGGCCAGGATTCCCTTGTCCCGCAATATCGCCAGATGCTGGGAGATATTGCTCTGAGAAGTGCCGACCTGCTCGACGATCTCCTGAACACTGACTTCCTGTTCCCCAAGGGTACACAGAATCTTCAGGCGCAAGGGATGCGACATGGCCTTGAGTGAGCGAGAGGCGCGATCGATATCGTTGTCCGCCAACAGGGATTCCATATCATCGGAATCGTCCAGTTCCAGCGGATGATTGCTCTTGCCGTATTTGTATTCCATAGACAACCAGCCCTTTAATAGTAACTAATACAATAATAATCTGTTTTTCAACAAAATGAGAACCCCCTAATTTTGCTGGGTTAAGGTTTTGCCGCCTTTCGCACACCATGACGTCTAAACAGGCCGTTGAAATTCGCTCAGACGAGCGCGAGACAAGGCGAAATTCGCCGAAAAAGCGCAGTTTACTGGAGAAATGGGCATTTTGAGGCGGATTTCAACGCAGAATCGTGTCGTCTGAGTAGAATTTCAACAACCTGTTAATCTCTGGTGGAAAGGGTCGAGGGTTTCTGGTCTGCTTCGAATTTTGGTGATTTAATTGAAGTCTGATTTGGAATCACTCCAAAACGGCCGGCACAGCCTGCAACCCGTCGACCATCAAGCAGCACGAGAAGCACCATGACAGAGAGACCCAAACCGGTTGTCCTGACCATTCTGGACGGCTGGGGTTACAGTGAAGACAATGACGCAAACGCCATTACGCTCGCCCGTACTCCGGTCTGGGATCGTCTCTGGCGTGAGCATCCCCATAACCTGATCACCACATCCGGCGCCGCGGTCGGACTACCGGGCGGACAGATGGGTAACTCCGAGGTCGGGCATCTGAATCTCGGGGCGGGGCGGGTGGTCTATCAGGAATACACCCGGGTCTCCCGCTCGATCCGCACCGGCTCCTTCTTCACCAATGAAACCCTGACCGCCGCAGTGGACCTCGCAGTGAGCAACGGCACAGCGATCCACCTGCTGGGACTGCTCTCCCCGGGCGGTGTGCACAGTCACGAGGAACAGATCCACGCAATGGCGAAGCTGGCGGTGGATCGGGGTGCGAAACGGGTCTATCTGCATGCCTTCCTGGACGGCCGCGATACCCCGCCAAAGAGCGCTGAGGCCTCCCTCAAGACCATGTGCGAGGTTTTCGAGCAACTGGGCACCGGGCGCATCGCCAGTCTGATCGGTCGCTACTACGCCATGGACCGGGATCGTCGCTGGGACCGGATCGAGCAGGCCTATGATCTAATGGTGGACGGCGTTGCGGAATTCAAGGTCGACGATGCGGTCAAGGGACTGCACGACGCCTACGAACGGGGTGAGACCGACGAATTTGTCAAGGCAACCCTGGTGACACCGGAGGGTGAGTCGCCGGTACACGTTGAGGACGGTGATGTGGTGTTGTTCCTTAACTACCGTGCCGACCGTGCGCGCCAGTTGACCAGCAGCTTCGTGGAAGCAGACTTCGACGGATTCGAGCGCAAGCGGATCGTGAAACTCGGCAGCTTTGTCAGTCTGACCCGTTACCATAAGCGCTTCGACATCCCGGTGGCATTCCCCCCGGAACAGCTGCGCAACGTGTTCGGTGAATACATCTCCAAGCAGGGTCTGCTGCAACTGCGTCTCGCGGAAACCGAGAAATATGCCCATGTCACTTTCTTCTTCAACGGAGGGCGTGAACAGCCCTTCGACGGGGAGGACCGGATTCTGGTCCCCTCACCCAAGGTGGCTACCTATGATCTGAAACCTGAGATGAGCGCCGAAGAGGTCACCGATCACCTGGTGGCCGCCATCGAGGGCGGTAAATACGATGTCATCATCTGCAACTACGCCAACAGCGACATGGTCGGACACACCGGCAAGATCGATGCGGCGATCCTCGCCATCGAAACCCTTGATCACTGTCTCGGACGAGTGCTCAAGGCGATTCATCTGGTCGGTGGCGAGATGCTGGTGACCGCCGACCACGGCAACTCGGAACAGATGCAAGATCATGTCAATCATCAGCCCCATACCGCGCACACCACCAACCCGGTACCGCTGGTTTATGTGGGGCGGGATCATGCCAATCTGATGAGTGGTGGGGCCTTGTGTGACATCGCTCCGACGCTGCTGCGAATCATGGGTCTGCCTCAGCCGGATGAGATGCAGGGGCATCCCCTGATCGAATTCAACGAGGGCTGAGCGGGGTGCTGCGGTTACGCGGCCTGTTGATCCTGTGTCTGTTGTTTGCAGGTCTGGTTGCGGTCCAGTCCCTCAGCGCGGATACCTCCGAGGCGGATACCCAGCAGAAACTGGAACAGGTCAAGAACCGGATCCAGTCCCTCCAGGACCGGTTGCGATCCACCGAGGGTGAGCGGGAGACCCAGAGCCGGGCGTTGCAGGAGACGGAGACCCAGATCGGCGCCATGGCGCGGCGCATACGCGCTACCGAGCAGAGTCTGGTGCGGCAAAAAAGACGTCTTGGAGAGCTGGAAGGGGAACGGGCCGATGCGCGATTGCGGCTCGATCAACACCGCTCGACTTTGGAACGGCAGATCCGGGCGGCCTATGCGATGGGTCGTCAGGAAAAAATGAAAATCCTGCTCAATCAAGAGGATCCGGCAGTGGTCAGCCGGGTTATGGTGTATTACGATTACTTTAATTCCGCCCGTGTCGAGCAGATGGAGCAGATTCGGAAGAATCTACAGCAATTGAACGCGATTGAAAGGACCATTGCCCAGGAAGAGCAACGGCTGCAACAGCTGCTGGCGAAAAATCATGCCCAGATCAGCCAGCTGGAGGCCGCGCAACAGGGCCGCAAGGAGATTATCGCCAGTCTCAACAGCCGCATGCAGAGCGAGGGGCAGGAACTGGAAAGTCTCAAAACGGATGAGAAACAGCTGCAAACCCTGTTGACCGACATTCAGCAGGCGTTGGTGGATATCCCGCTCTCTTCCGATGCCCATGTGTCGTTCAGCACCCGAAAAGGCAAGCTGCCCTGGCCGTCCAGGGGTCGACTGGTCGCCTCGTTTGGCTCCTATCGGGAGGTCGGCAAACTGAAATGGGACGGGGTGATGATCGCCGCGCCGGAAGGCCAGGAAGTGCGGGCCATTCATCACGGCCGGG
The DNA here is from genome assembly GCA_040507245.1 of Candidatus Thiodiazotropha sp. Taxonomy (GTDB): domain Bacteria; phylum Pseudomonadota; class Gammaproteobacteria; order Chromatiales; family Chromatiaceae; genus Thiodiazotropha. The sequence goes on along the minus strand of JBEVVH010000067.1, from coordinate 7,055 downwards.
TGGCCTTCGCCGATTGGCTGCGTGGTTTTGGACTGCTGTTGATCATTGATCATGGCGATGGATTCATGAGCCTGTATGGACATAATCAGAGCCTGTTCAAAGAGACGGGGGAGTGGGTCGAACCTGGCGAGGTGGTGGCCCAGGTGGGCAGCAGTGGTGGACGAGCCACATCCGGGATCTATTTCGGTATTCGCCACAATGGTCAGCCGGTCAATCCGTCGCTCTGGTGTCAACGTGTGCGGGGGCGGGTGATCGCGGCGAGCCCCCGGGAACCAACACAGCCTGAACGGCATCTGTAACCCGGAGTGGCATGGATGCGGATGCTGTGAAACACACCTCGCGAACACACGATCAGACGCGGGATACGAAGACTTCGCGGTCTGGAACCCAATTGAGTAGGAATCATCGATGAAACACAACCTCGAGCATAAAATCCGCTTGACCTTCGGCCTGCTTCTGGCGGCCGGGCTGCTGATGTCCGCGACGCTGCGTGCAGAGCCGCCCGCGCAGGACAACGCCCTGCCCCTGGAGGAGTTGCGGATGTTTGCGGATATCTTTGGCCGCATCAAGGCGAACTATGTGGAGCCGGTGGACGACCAGGAACTGCTCGAGAACGCGATCCGGGGAATGGTCTCCGGTCTCGATCCCCATTCCAACTACCTGGATGCAGAGGAATACACCGATCTGCAGGTCGGGACCCGCGGCGAGTTCGGCGGCCTGGGCATCGAAGTGGGTATGGAAGATGGCTTCGTCAAGGTCATCGCCCCGATCGATGATACCCCGGCGGCCCGGGCCGGAGTGCGTAGCGGCGATCTGATCGTGCGCCTGGACGACACCCCGGTGAAGGGCATGACCCTCAACGAGGCGGTCGCCATGATGCGGGGTAAGCCCGGCACCCCCCTGGAACTCTCCATCATCCGCAAGGGCATTGAAAAGCCGATCAAGATCACCGTGGTGCGTGACATCATACGGGTTGCCAGCGTCAAGAGCCGTCTGCTCGACAAACAATACGCCTATCTGCGCATCTCCCAGTTCCAGACCAAGACGGCCCGGGACATGCTCAAGGCCATCGGCCGGATGAAGGATGAGGCTGACGGGGAACTGCTTGGCCTGGTGCTGGACCTGCGTAACAACCCGGGCGGTGTCCTCAATGCCGCGGTGTCGGTCAGCGATGCGTTCCTGGAATCGGGATTGATCGTCTACACCGAGGGTCGCGAACATGATTCCCAGCTGCGCTTCGAAGCGGCCCCGGACGATGTGCTCAACGGTGCACCCATGGTGGTGCTGGTGAATGAGGGGTCGGCCTCCGCATCGGAGATCGTCGCGGGGGCGCTGCAGGATCACCACCGGGCAGTCATCATGGGCAGTCGAACCTTTGGCAAAGGTTCGGTGCAGACCATCATACCGATCAGCGATACCGCAGCGGTGAAGCTCACCACGGCGCGCTACTACACGCCTTCGGGTCGTTCCATTCAGGCAGAGGGGATCGCCCCGGATATCAAACTCGAAAATGTCACCCTCTCCAAGGTGGAGAAGGATCAGGATCCGATCAAGGAGTCGAACCTGTCCGGTCACCTGGAGAATGGCAATGGCACGGATGATCCGACCGCTGAGGGCACGGCGGCCGAATCAGGTAAAGAGCAGGAGTCACTGGCCGATAAGGACTATCAACTGGGTGAAGCGCTGAACCTGCTCAAGGGTCTTGCTATCCTCGGTAAGAGAGGCGATGCCGATTGAGCGTTCCAGCAAACCCGGGCTTCACGTTCTGATGACGGATTGAGGCAGGATAGCAGCGGCTGCGCCTGGGCTGTTTGGGTGGCGGATTCGTATGACTGCGGAGCCATCTCAGGGCCCTAATACACGCTTGGGCATTCGTTGGAGACACTCTCTGCGAGTCAGCCTAAGCCAAACGACACTGCGAGCCGCGCATCGGGCGACATGTTGAAAACCTTGTTTAAGATCGCATGCTGGATGTTGCTGGCGGGGGCTGCCTGCGCCGCTGAGCAGGAGGCTGGGCGCGGCATTCGCATCGGTCTGATCATCGATGACCTGGGTAATCAAAAGGCCTTGGGTGAACAGCTGGCGACGCTTCCCGGGCCGGTTACCCTGGCGTTCCTTCCGCAAACCCCCTTTGCCTGGCACCTTGCCACCCTGGCCAATGAGCAGGGCAAGGAGATTATGCTGCATCTGCCCATGGAGTCTGATAACGGCCTGCCTTTGGGGCGGGGCGCGCTGACCCTGGAGATGCCCCGGGAGCGGTTTTTGCGCACTCTGCGGCGCAACCTCTCCTCGGTTCCCTTTCTCTCCGGGGTCAACAATCACATGGGCAGTCTTTTAACCCGGGATCCGACCGCCATGCGCTGGCTGATGGGGGAACTGCGCCGTGAGGGGCTCTACTTCGTCGACAGCCGCACCACCGACATGACGGTGGCTGAGCGGGTTGCCGATATCCAGCAGATACCCAACAGTCGACGGGACATCTTTCTGGACAATACCCCGGATGAGGATGCGATCAGGCGACAGTTAGAAAAGCTGGTGGCACTGGCGCGGAACAAGGGCAGTGCCATCGGCATCGGCCATCCCTACCCTGCTACAATCAAAGTGTTGCGGGAGGCCTTGCCCGTGCTGGCCCGGCAGGGCATCGAACTGGTCCCGGTATCGGAAATCGTTTTCAGTGGGAGAACAACATGGCACGCGTCCTCGTCCCCCTCGCCCAAGGCTGTGAAGAGCTTGAAGCTGTCACCATCACAGATCTTCTGACCCGCGCCGGTATCCAGGTCATCACCGCGGGTCTGGATGAGAAGCCGGTCAAGGCCTCACGGGGCATCACTCTGATGCCTGATGCCACCCTCGATCAGGTGATCGATGAAGAGTTTGACATGATCGTTCTGCCCGGCGGTCAACCGGGTGCCGATCATCTTCAGGCAGATCCACGCATCCATAAGCTCCTCAAGCGCCTGCACGAGCAGGGACGCTACACCGCCGCGATCTGTGCCGCCCCCAAGGTATTGGCCGCCGCCGGATTGCTGGAGGGACGACAGGCGACCGGGTATCCCGGCGTTCTGGAATCGCTGAATCTCAAAGGCATCACGCTCATGGATGCTCCGGTGATCCGGGACGAAGGTGTGATCACTTCCCGAGGGCCGGGAACCGCCATGGACTTCGCTCTGGCACTGATCGAGCAGCTCTCCGGAGCAGAGACCCGCATGCAGGTTGAGAAGGGACTTTGCCGTGGCTCCTGACGAGTGATCAAGCATTGCCGGTGAGCCGCGTCTGGATTTGAGCCATGCTTGTCGCCCATAGTCGCTAAAGCAGGCGATGGCCCACCAGGCAGGTTGTTGATGTATGCCTCGAAATGCTCGATGACCCCGATACACTGCACTTTGTCGACGGGTTTTGCCTTCTCACGCATATGCCTGAGCGATTATTAAGCAGCCTGTTTATGCGGGATGAGTTCAGTGCGCTCTGATATGCGCTCCTTACTCTGGAATCATGGAGTGGTGTGTTGATGACGGTGTCCGTTTTGGTGGTTTCGTTGCTGTTGCAGATCGTGGCGGTCTATTTCGCGCTGCGTTTGATTCGGATCACTGGACGAAGTCTGGCCTGGGGCTTGATTGCAGCAGGCATTGCCCTGATGGCGGTTCGGCGGGGAATCAGTCTCGGGCAAATTCTGCAGTCCGAAGGGGCGGTGCAGGTGGATCTTGCCGTGGAGATGGTCGCCTTGACGATCTCGTTTTTGATGGCATTCGGAATCGAACGCATCACGCCCGTGATCACCAGCCTGCAAGCGGATTCCCGGCGCTTGTCAGAGAGCGAGACCCTGTATCGGCTGTTGTTCGAAAACTCCCCGCTTCCCATCTGGGAAGAGGACTTCTCCGGCATAAAAAAGTTGTTCAATCAGTTGCGTCGCAAAGGGGTTCGCGATCTCGATGACTATCTGAATCAACATCCGCAACTGATCCATCATTGTGTCAGAAAGGCAAGGATCGTCCGGGTGAATCAAGCGGCGCTGCGCTTGCATCGGGCGGATTCCAAAGAGGCCTTGTTGGCCGGTCTGGCCGACACATTCACCCCGGAATCCTATGCAATATTTCGGGAAGAGTTGATTGATCTCTGGCTGGGTAGAGCGAAGATACCACGGGATGCCCAGGTCAAGACCCTGGAAGGGGAGCTGCGTGATGTCACCATCGAGTTCGTGGTCTGTCCTGGCTATGAGGAATCTCTGGCACGGGTCTATGTTTCATTGGTCGACATCACCGAACGCAAGCGGGCGGAACAGGCGTTACAGCTGCAGGAGCAGGAATTTCGAAGTCTGGTCGAGCATAGCCCCGATCTGATTGTACGCTACGATACCCAGCTACGGCGGGTGTATGTGAATCCGGCCTGGGAGAAGACCAGCGGGCTGAGCTACGACGAGGTGGTCAATGTATCCGCCGATGAGATTCCCCGCGTACCCCGTGCGGTCAGCCCGGAATATCTGAGTGCTCTACAGCGGGCGCTGATAAGTGGTTCGCGTCAGGCCATCGAGTTTTCCTGGACCAATGCATTCGGCAATGAGCTGTATCTGCAATTCGTGGTGTTGCCGGAGTTCGACGCCGACGGTGAAGTGGTCAGTCTGCTATCGGTCGGACGGGATATCTCAGCCCTGAGAGAGGCCGAGCGGGAACGTCAGATACATATCGATTTTCTGGCCAACATGGATCGGATCAACCGGGCCATTCAGGGCGCCGATCATCTGGATACCATGATGCGTTCCACCCTGGATGAGGTGCTTGAGATCTACGCCTGTGACCGTGCTTCCCTGGTCTACCCCCTGGATCCTGATAGTCCGACCTGGAGTGTCCCGATGGAGCGCTACAAGAGCCAATGGCCCGGCATCTCCTCCATTGGATCTGAGATACCCATGTCACCGGAAGTGGCGGCAATGCACCGCTGGTCGCTGCAGCATGAGCATCCTCTTGTGTTCGGAGTGGGCACCGATTTTCCTCTGCCACTCGATCTGCAGGCCCACGGTGACAAATCCGGCATTGCGATGGCGATCTATCCGAAGAGCGGCAAGCCATGGGGCTTTGCAATCATTCAGTGCAGTCACGAACGGGTCTGGAACGAAGAGGAAATTCATCTGTTCGAAGAGATCGGCTGGCGACTCGCGGACGGCTTGGGCAGTCTGTTGACGCTGCGTGATCTGCGTGACAGCGAAGCCCGATATCGGCGTATTTTCGATACCGCCCGCGAGGGCATCTGGGGTCAGGATGAGGCATTCGTCACCTCATTCGTCAATGCGCACATGGCGGAGATGCTCGGATGCGCCCGGGAAGAGATGCTGGGACGACAGGTCGTGGATTTTCTTTTCGAGGAAGATCTGGCCGATCACGAACAGAAGATCATCAATCGCAGAATGCATCTGTCCGAAGCCTATGAAAGGGAGTGAATACGGATGAATCGGTTTGTGAGGCGAATAAAGTGAGCCGAGCAAATGGAGTGAAGGCGTTAGCCTGAGCGATCTCTGGGGCGCCATATTTCCACCTAAAATCCGTATAAGTAACTGATTTGTAAAGCTTTCCTTGATTTATATATGCGGGGTAAGCAACAAATGGGGCAACTTGACACCGCTCAGTTCAAGCGCATTTCAACTTGACTCGAAAAAGGCTGAACAAATTTCAGCAGAGGTCTGTGGTTATTGTCGCGGTTCCGATTCCAGTTTACGCAACCGGTACTGGATCTCCTCCAGCAATTTACGGTTGACGCTCAGCAGGTCGGCGATGATAGCGACCAGGAAGATCTGGAAACCGATGCCCATCATCACGCCGGCCAGCACCACGGATTGGATGTGTCCCTGTCCTTCGCTGGCGAAGTAGTAGAAGAGAAAGCGCAGTCCCAGCACCAGACCCACACTGAATATCGCAAGTCCTATGGCGAGAAAAAACCGGAACGGTTTGTAGACCACGAAGATGCGCAGGATGGTGATAATCGATTTCTTGATATAATTGCTGATGCTCTTGACCAGCCGGGAAGGGCGCAGGCCCTTGTTCACCTCTACGGGTACCGAGGTGACTGCCATCTGTTTCATCCCCGCCTGGATGATGGTTTCCAGGGTGTAGGTGTACTCGTTGAAAACATTCAGTTTCATGGCGGCTTCCCGGCTGAAGGCGCGGAAACCGCTGGGTGCGTCCGGGATGTTGGTGTGGCTGACCTTGCGCACCACGCTGCTGCCCAGTTGCTGCAGCAATTTCTTGGTGAAGGAGAAGTGTTCGATCAACTGGATCGGCCGGGCGCCGATCACCATGTCCGCCTTGCCTTCCACGATGGGCCGGGTCAGCTCGGGGATGTAGCGGGCGTCGTACTGGTTGTCCGCGTCCGTGTTGACGATGACATCCGCGCCCTGCTTCACACAGGCGTCCAGGCCCAGCATGAAGCCCCGCGCAAGCCCCTGGTTGCGGGTGTAACCACACGATGTGGTCGACCCCGTTTTCCTGTGCGACCCGGCGCGTATCATCGGTGCTGCCGTCGTCGATGATCAGCCACTCGACCACGTCGAAACCAGGCACCTCCCGGGGCAGTTCCGCCAAGGCCAGCGCCAGGGTCTTCTCCTCGTTGTAGCAGGGTATCTGTATGATCAGCTGCATGGTGTTCCTTGAGCGGACTGTCGAGGTAAAAAATCTTTATAATCCGCCACATGGTACCATTCAGGATTTGATCAACCTAGCCGATATATCAAATATGCCCCACAACCGGGGGTAGACAGGGACGCGCCAGAGGTTGTGTGGCTGTTATCCTTCGGTAACGGCATGGTGGGTCAGGATGAATCGATCATGAAATTGTACAGTTGCCGAATACAAGCTACTTGAATCAGACTGAGTCAGTTGTTCGATGAACGGATCGTTTTACGCAGAAGTTTTTCAGAAAAGCCTGGAGCGGGTGCTCCGCAAAGAGGGCTTTCTGGATGATTTTTACGGACACTTCATTCGCTGCCAGCCAGGGAAAGCGAAGCGAAGGCTGGTAGTCCCCGGTAGTCGCGAGGCGATACTGGAAACCCGACGTGCCGTAGGCGCCAA
>JBEVVH010000066.1:0-16428 GCA_040507245.1 Candidatus Thiodiazotropha sp. | reverse complement strand
GGGGCACTAATAGGCTGTCAAAGATCGAATCGATTTTGGTGGACTTGGATGTCCCAAAATCTTTCATGAGATCGAAGACTCGCTTGATCCTGAACCCGGGTTCAATGATTTCTCAGGGTTAACCGCCTGATCACATGTTGTGTCAATTACCATGAAGTGCCGTCTTCTTCGACGAGTTCCAATGTAAAAGCAGTCAAAAGCGGGAGGTTCGCCATGAGTAAGATTATCCGTTTATCAGGTGCTGTTTTCAGTGTCTTGCTTGCGCTGACGGCTCAGGCTCAACCACCTGCCGGTTATTACGGTGGCGGACCTTCCATGGGATCCCCTTCAGTGGAACGGGGCGCCGGATTTTCGCAGCAGAGAGGGATTCGCTTCCAGCAGGATCAGGATGCCGCAGGTTACCATCTTCGTATCTACACACAGGGTTATGAACCCGGTGCGATTGATGTCAGGGTTGAAGGTCCCTATCTGGTGGTACAGAACCAGGAGTCGCATCGGCTGGAGAACCGTTCAGAACGGGGCTACAGTTTCAGCTCCAACGCAATTTCAATGAAACGTCGTTTCAGAATTCCCAGGGATGCGGATGTGGCAGGTATGAGCCGGGAGGAGAGCGAAGGTAGCTTGGTGGTTACCCTGCCATATCGACGTTGAGAGTTTGAAACTATCGGATGGTGCCCGGGGCCGGGATCGAACCGGCACGACCCAAAGGTCGAGAGATTTTAAGTCTCTTGCGTCTACCAATTTCGCCACCCGGGCTGAAAACTCGCGTATCTTGGGGATGTTCGCTGAATAGGGGAGACAGAGCAGACGTCCTGATTCCCGTAAGCGATCAGGTCCGGTTACGACCCGTCACATCCCATATCCCATCCGGTGAGTGACCGATGTGATCGATACGAGCCGGTAGCGTGTTTCATCGGGGGATGGATAATCAGTCAGATGCTTGTGATGTGTTGATGCACAGTCCGTGGTCAGGTACGGAAGTACACAAGCTTGCTATCCAGTGGAACACGTTATCGGTGTTATGGAGGCTGAGCCCGGAATCGAACCGAGGTACACGGCTTTGCAGGCCGCTGCATAACCACTCTGCCACTCAGCCAAAAGTCACGCCTGATATTCTATCATCTCTTTGGGATGATACGAATCGGCACATAAAAAAGCCCCGGGTGTGCCGAGGCCTCTTTATCGGAATTGGAGCGGGAAACGAGACTCGAACTCGCGACCCCAACCTTGGCAAGGTTGTGCTCTACCAACTGAGCTATTCCCGCGTCTTCAGGAAGGGCGTATTTTAGCTACACTTGAGCGCCTGTCAACCTTTTCTGTAACAACGAATACATTTGATTCGTCCATGTCACACTTTCCACCCAAGGCGTCTGATACGACCGAATATTTTGTCTCGGACAGGCCGGTTCACAGTGGCAATGAGAGGTGACTGAGCAGGTCTCGGCGAGACACATGCAGATTGAATTTCACGACGACATAGATGCCATCGATGCAACTGAGTGGAACCGTATGGTTCCGGATCAGAACCCGTTCGTGCGGCATGAATTTCTTGCAGCCTTGGAACACCATGGCTGTGTGGGGGAGCGGTTCGGCTGGATACCGACTCACCTGTCCTTGAGATTGGACGGTCGGCTGATGGGAGCTGTGCCACTCTACTTCAAACATAACTCATACGGGGAATTCGTGTTTGATCATGCCTGGGCGGATGCTTACCGGCGCAGCGGCCTCAATTACTTCCCCAAACTGGTGAGTTCCGCACCCTATACGCCAGCTACAGGCGGGCGACTGCTGGTCGATCCTGAGGGGGACCCGCAGGCTCTCCGAAAGACCATGATCGATGCCATAAAGGGATTGGCGGACCGCTCCGGCGCCTCTTCACTCCACTGGCTGTTTCCTTTGCCAGAGGAGGGCGAGGCGTTGCTCAGCACCGGGTTGTCTGAGCGTCTGGGGGTGCAGTTTCACTGGCACAATTCCGGTTATGCGGATTTCGACCAGTTTCTCGCGGAACTGACGACCAAGCGACGCAAGAATATCCGCCAGGAAAGGCGCAAGGTCAGGGATGCCGGACTGAGCATACGCCTGATTCCCGGGTTTGAGGTGACGCCGGACGAGTGGAAACTGTTTGATCTGTTTTACCGTAAGACCTTTGAAGAGCGCTACAGTCTGCCAACCCTGAATCAGGGGTTTTTTCAGGAAATCGGGCAGAGCATGGGGGAACAGGTGGTTCTGGTGATGGCCTATGAAGGCCGACACTGTATCGCCGGTGCTTTGCTCTATCGCAGTAAGACTGTGCTGTACGGCCGTAATTGGGGCGGTATACAACACCACGACAGCCTGCATTTTGAGGCTTGCTATTACCAGGGTATCGAATACGCCATCGCTCAGGGGTTACAGGTCTTTGAGCCTGGGGCGCAGGGTGAGCACAAGATCTGGCGGGGTTTTTTGCCTACCCTGACGCGTTCGTATCATTGGATCGAACATCCGGGATCTCGTCAGGGTATCGATCAGTTTTTGTCCCATGAAACCCCGGCAGTGCTCGATTACTACCGCAGTCTACAAGCCAATAATCCCTTCAAAGAATCATAACTAACTGAAAAACTTATAAAATAAATAAATTAAAAAAAATGTGCATTTTTCCCAAATAAATGTTGACTAAATTACTGAGTTAACTTAGTCTGAATACCGAGTGATTTAGTAGGTAATTACATTTATACCCTGGAGGCATGACATGAGACTCTCAACCAAAGGTCGCTACGCAGTGACGGCAATGCTGGATCTTGCTATCAACGGCAAAAATGGTCCCGTGACCCTGGCGGAAATTTCCGAGAACCAGGGCATCTCCTTTTCCTATCTCGAACAGTTGTTTGCCGCACTGCGCGGCAAGGATCTGGTTCGCGGCGTCAGAGGGCCGGGTGGTGGCTACTACCTGGGTAAGAGCGCCGATGAGATCTCGATCGCCAACATCATCTGCGCAGTCGACGAATGGGTCGAGTTCACCCGTTGCGGTGGAAGGCAGAATTGCAGCGGTGGCGCCCGTTGTCTGACTCATACCCTGTGGGACGATCTGAGCACAGAGATTTTCAACTTCCTGGCGAATATCACCCTGGGCGACCTGGTTAAACGCAATCTGGGCAAGAAGAGCGGTGAGGAGAACCCACTGAGCATCGTGGCAAACTCCCGTTCCGAGGCTGCTTGAACCCCGGCTGAGTGAATCAATCCGGGGTGCACTGGAAACCGAGGCGGCCTGTCCGGCTCGCCTCGGTTTCAAAGGCTTTGAATGGCGTGAGTTAGTCAGGAAGAGGTGAATTTCCTCCGCTGTTTAGGCTATCATTAGCCGTTTAAGCTTGCGAAACCCTGCTCCCAGTGCAATCTCTCAGCTCCATTGCCGATCACATCCGCTGGGCGGCCAGCCGCTTCACGGAAGCCGGGCTGTTCTTCGGCCACGGCACGGATAACGCTCTGGATGAAGCCGCCGCTCTGGTACTTCACACACTGCACCTGCCACCCGATCTTTCCTCAAGCTGGTTAAACTGCCGCCTGACCGAGGAGGAGAGAACCCGCGTTGTCGATCAGATCAAGCAACGAATCGAACGCCGCATACCACTCCCCTATCTGACGGGGGAAGCCTGGTTTGCCGGACTGCCTTTCCATGTTAATGAGCATGTCCTGATACCCCGTTCGCCTATGGCGGAACTGATTCAACGGCATTTCAGTCCATGGATCGAGTCATCCGATATTTCACAGGTTCTGGATCTGTGCTGTGGCAGCGGCTGCATTGGCATTGCCACTGCCGCGTACCTGGAGGATTGCCGGGTCGATCTCGTGGATATCTCTCCTCAGGCACTCGATGTAGCCCGCGAAAATGTAGCCGCCCATGGACTAGTGGATCGTGTGACCGTCATCGAGTCAGACCTCTTTCAGGCCCTGTCGGGAAATAAATACGATCTCATTCTTTCCAATCCGCCGTATGTCGGTGAAGCGGAAATGGCCATGCTTCCAGATGAATATCGGCATGAACCGGTACTCGCACTGCAGGCGGATGAGGACGGACTTGAGATTGTAAGACGCATTCTGCAGCAGGCTGGCGATTTCCTGGAACCCCATGGGATCCTCATCGTCGAAGTGGGAAACAGCGCGGATGCATTGGCCCAGCGTTACCCGGAGATACCCTTTGTCTGGCTTGAGTTTGCCCAGGGCGGTGAGGGTGTGTTTGCGTTAACCGCTGCGGAATTGACCGAACTTGCGGTCAAACTTAAATAAACGATCTAGAGATGCGAATACAATGAGTTTACAGAGAGCACGCAGCGCCGAAGAGTATGTGGACTGGGTCAAACAGGCCGTCTTCGAAGTTGACGACTTGCGGGACTGTTACGATTTCCAGATGGAGGAGATGAGACGCTATCCGAGTTTTCTCGACCCATTGGAGCAGGGCATCAAGGCATTGCACCAGTCCATGGTGGATGGGGAGTATCATTTTGATCGTGAAGACCTTCCCTTCATGCCACTGGTGGAACGCAATGGTGACGATATTCCCTTCGCCATTCTTCTCAGACGAATCAATGAAACGCATCGCAAGGGTATCGATACCGAATGATGTCCCTGCTGTCCTGAGCGTTACATCCCCATAAGCCTAAACCATCAAGAGCGACCATGGACCATACGACCTTATTCGATCTCGACCTGATCGCCAAGTACGACCAGAGCGGACCCCGCTACACTTCCTATCCCACCGCAGTCCAATTTCATGAGGGGTTCGGTGAAGAGGAATACCGGACAATCGCCCGGGAGAGCAATGCCAGCGGCAGTCCCCTGTCACTCTATTTCCATATCCCGTTCTGCGATACGGTGTGCTTTTACTGTGCCTGCAACAAGGTGGCCACCAAAGACCGCAGCATGGCCTCGGGATATCTGGCCCGGGTTTACGAAGAGCTGAGAATGCAGTCTGAGTTATTCGATTCATCCCGGGTTGTGACCCAGCTGCATTGGGGCGGCGGTACACCGACCTTCATCAGTCACGACGAAATGCGCGAACTGGTGGGTAAGACGCGCCAGTATTTCAATCTGCTGGATGATGACAGCGGTGAGTATTCCATAGAGATCGATCCCCGTGAGGCCCAGGGTGATACCATCAAGCTGTTGCGGGAGTTGGGTTTCAACCGGATGAGCCTGGGCGTGCAGGATTTTGAGCCGACGGTGCAGAAGGCGGTCAATCGGATTCAGAGCAAGGAGGAGACCCTGCAGGTCCTGCAAGCGGCCCGTGACGAGGGTTTCCGCTCCATCAGCATCGATCTGATCTATGGTCTGCCGTTTCAGACCCTGGAGAGTTTTTCCTCCACCCTTGATCAGATTCTGGAAGTTGACCCCGATCGCCTGTCGGTTTTCAATTACGCTCACCTGCCATCACGTTTCAAACCCCAGAGACGCATCGATGAAAAGGATCTTCCACTACCTCAGGAAAAACTCGACATCCTGCAGATGACCATCGATAAACTCTCCAGCGCAGGTTATGTCTATGTAGGTATGGATCATTTCGCTAAACCGAATGACGAACTGGTACTGGCCCAGGAAAACGGCACCCTGTACCGGAATTTTCAGGGTTACTCCACCCACTCGGATTGCGACCTGATTGGCCTGGGGGCCACTTCCATAGGGATGGTCGGACCCAGCTATGCACAGAACATGCGCAGCCTCGATGAGTACTACCAGCGCATCGATGCTGGGCGACTGGCCGTGTTTCGCGGTGTGGCGTTGAACCGGGACGATCTGATCCGCAGGGATGTGATTACCCGGCTCATCTGTCACTACACCCTGTCCATGAATGATGTGGAAAAGACCTGGGAGATGAATTTCAGGGACTATTTTGCAGCAGAGTTGGGGCAACTGCAGGAGATGCAGGCTGACGGTTTACTCTCCATCGAGGCGGATCGTATTGTGGTGCAGCCGCGGGGACGTCTGCTGATTCGCAACATCTGCATGAAGTTCGATCATTATCTGGGTAGCACCGCCTCTCAGGGCAGTTTTTCCAAGGTAATCTGACGTTTTCCTGATTTGGAAAGGTTCGCCCGTAAGGATTTGAGCGCGTGGTATTCCTCAGCACACAATGGGGCCGGCCGCTGTCTGCGACCGGTTAGCGGGCCGTTCACTTATTCGGATTTCAGCGCCTGAATAGCCTTTCTGTTGCCTTGCGCAGCAGATAGTTGAATCCAGTGCATGGCCTGACGGTCACTCTTTTGCACACCCAGCCCATTGTAGAAAAGATAGCCTAAGGCATACTGGGCCTTGTCGTTACCATTCGCGGCCAGGGGGAAAAGCAGTTCAAATACCTTTTTGTATTGTTTGGCATTGTAGGCGATATGAGCTTCATTGAGGATCGCCGTGGTTTCATCGAAGGCGGGGTCCGGTGAGGTTGCGCAACCGGTAAGCAAGGCCAGGCAGAACAGGCTGATGATCAGAAACGGGTGTCGAGGTGTTTGAGTGAAATTCATAGCATCAGCCTACCAACTGGTTGAGGTCGAAGATGGGAAGCAGAATCGCCAGTACGATGACCAGTACGATACCACCCATGACCAGAATGAGAATAGGTTCGAAAAGTCCCTGAATGGTTGAGACCAGGGTTTCAATCTCCCGCTCCTGAATATCCGCGGAACGTTCGAGCATGCCCTCCAGATTACCACTGGATTCGCCGCTGGCGAGCAGACTGAGTGTCATGGGCGGAAAATAACCGGTTCGATCCAGGGCCTGATAGAGGCTGGAGCCTTCGCGAACACGCAGGGTTGCCTCTTCAACGGCGGTGCGCATGGGTAGATCGGTCAGCACCTGGGAGGCGATTCGCATAGCATCGAGAATCGGCACGCTACTGGCCGCCATGATACTCAGGGTACGGGAAAAACGTGCCGCGTTGGCGGTGCGGATCAATCTGCCTATTACCGGGATTCGCAGTTGGGTACGGTGCCACCAGCGCTTCGGACCCGGTTTCTTCAACAGATAGCTGACCAGTACACCGAACGCGATCAGCATTAGAAGAATAATCAGACCGTAAGCCCGGAACACGTCGCTGGTTTTCATCAATGCACGGGTGATCCAGGGGAGTTCGGCTGACATGGTTTCGAAAACCCGGGTGACCTCCGGTACGATGAAGGTGAGCAGGCCGGCGACTATGAGTATCGAGACAATGGTCAGTAGTGCCGGATAGAAGAGCGCAAAGATCGTCTTCTGACGCATCTGCTGGCGTTGCTCCGTATAGTCGGCGAGACGTTCCAGTACCACTTCCAGGTGGCCGGATTGCTCTCCGGATGCAACGGTTTTGATATACAGTTCGGGAAAGGTTTTGGGGAATTCACTCAGGCCGTCCGCGAGGGTGCGTCCCTCCAGTACCTTGGCCCGGACGGCCAGCAGGGTGCGTTCCACATGACGCTTGTCGGTCTGGCGGGCCGTGGTTTTCAGGACGTGTTCCAAAGGCAGGCCGGAGCGCAGCAGGGTAGCCAGTTGGCGGGTCACCAGTGCCAGTTCCATGGCATTGATCTTGCGCTGAAAGCGTCGGCTTTTGCTGGTTTTGGTTTTGCCGCTGGCCGAGTCTATGGAAAGGGGGGTGAGACCGGTTTCACGCAGTTGTTGACGCACCTGACGGGCGCTGTCACCCTCGAGAACACCCCTGCGTTCCTTACCTGTTGCATCCAGGGCTACGTATTCGAATGCGTCCAAGATTAGCCCTCGTGAGTGACGCGGATGATTTCATGGATGGTGGTATCACCCTTGAGCACCCGTCTCATACCGTCCTGGCGAATACTCCCACTGAACTGGCGAGCGTGCTTGAGCATCTCGGTTTCACCGCTGCTCTTGTGAATCAGATTTCTCAGGGTTTCATCTATGGTGATCAGCTCATAGATACCCGTGCGTCCGATGTAGCCGTGTTGATGGCATTTTTCACAACCGGTGGGTGAATAGAGCGTCACTTCCTCATCCACGAGTGGCACGTCCATGAAATCCAACTCTTCCCGGGTTGCCTGGTAGGGTACCTTGCAATGCGGACAAAGGGTTCGAACCAGGCGTTGGGCCAGCACCCCCACCAGACTCGAAGACAGCAGAAAGGGGTCCACGCCCATGTCGCGCAGACGGAAAATGCTGCCGATGGCGGTATTGGTATGCAGACTCGACATCACCAGGTGACCGGTCAAACTCGCCTGCACGGCGATCTGCGCGGTTTCGAGGTCGCGAATCTCACCCACCATCACCACGTCCGGGTCCTGGCGGAGGATGGCGCGCAGGCCCCGGGCAAAGGTGAGATCGACCTTGTTGTTGACCTGGGTCTGGCCTATGCCGTCAAGATAGTATTCGATCGGATCCTCCACAGAGACGACGTTGCGGCTCTGAGTATTGAGCCGGCTCAGGGCCGCGTAGAGGGTCGTGGTCTTACCGGAGCCGGTGGGTCCGGTTACCAGAAAGATGCCATGGGGTCGTTTGATGATTCCGGGATCGATCTGTTTCAGAAGTTCCCTGGACATGCCCAGGTGTTCCAGATCAAGCCGTCCCGCCTGTTTGTCCAGCAGTCGCAACACCACCCGTTCACCGTAACTGGAGGGCAGGGTGGAGACACGTACATCGACGGGGCGATTTCCCACCTTGAAGGAAATGCGTCCGTCCTGGGGGATGCGCTTTTCAGCGATATCCAGCTGCGCCATGACCTTGATTCGAGACACCAGGAAGGATGCGACATTGCGCGGAGGGGTCAGCACCTCCCGTAATACACCATCGACCCGAAACCGTACCACGAGGCGGCTTTCATAGGGTTCGATGTGGATGTCCGAGGCCTTCTCTTTGATCGCTTCGGTGAACAGGGCGTTGATCAGGCGGATGATCGGGGCATCGTCATCGCTGTCGAGCAGATCCTCCGGTTGGTTCAGGGCCTGGGCGGCATGGTCGAGGTCGATCTCATCGCCCATGGTTTCCATGATCTGACTTGACTGTTTGCTGCCCGTTTCGTAGATCAGTGACAGCTGTTTCTCGAGACTCTCCTCGTCGATCTGCCGATAAGCCAGCGGGTGGCCGAGCAGGCGCCGGATCTCGCTCAGGGCGTTCAGGGAGACGCCGGGTTTGTGCAGTAACAGCAGATCCCCGGTCTGATTGTCACGTACCACCACGGCCCCGTGCCGACGGGCAAATGTATAAGGCAACTGGGGAGACGCCGGAGACTCCTGCATGAGACCGCTGAGCAGTTCGGAGGCGGCCTCCTCAGCAGTGGCCAGTAGTTCGGATGTCTGGTCTACCATCTCACGGGTTGTCCAGTCAGAGAGACGGTTCAGGCGCAGGATCGTCAAAGGGGGGCGCCAGGGTGCCGAAACGGGGTGGCAACACAGGGGTTTCCTCGTCATCCATCAGATTCACCCCTTCCTGTTTCATCTTTATCTGCTCAGCACGGACGTAGTTGTATTTGTCACCCGCAATCTGAGTGTTGATGGCCGCATCGCGCAGCACCACCGGACGCAGGAAAAGCATCAGGTTGCGTTTGATCTTGGTGGTCGTGTTGGCCCGGAAAAGGGCTCCGAGCAGGGGGATGTCACCCAGCAGGGGCACCTTATCTTCGGTTTGCTGCAGATCCTCCTGCAGCAGTCCGCCCAGCACGATGGTCTTGCCATCCTCGACCATTACAATTGTCTTGATGGTGCGTTTCTTGGTAACGATGTCACTGGTGCCGAGACTCGCGGCTTTGTCGATGCTGGAGATCTCCTGTTCGATCTCCAGTTTAATCGAGTTGCCTTCGTTGATCTGGGGTTTGACCTTGAGGGTCAGACCCACGTCTTCGCGCCGTACGGTTTGAAACGGGTTGACACTGCTGCTGGTGCCACCGCTGGCGGTATAGGCTCCGGTGATGAACGGCACGTTCTGGCCGATCACGATCTCCGCCTCCTGGTTGTCCAGGGTGGTCAGGCTGGGTGTCGAGAGGATATTGCTCGAGGTGTCGCTTTCCAGGGCCTGTATCAAGGCCGCGAAATTGATCCGGTCACTGTCGAAACGCCCCAGACCGATCGAGGTGCCGGCACCCAGGGCAACCGCTCCGGTACTGAGGTAGGTATTGGCCACGTCGGTGATGGAGTGGGAGCCGAGGTTGATTACGCCCACGGGTCCGGTACCGTCCGGAGTGCCGTCCACGACCCATTGCACACCAAGTTTCTTGGCCTTGTCGTAGGACACTTCCGCGATGATGGCCTCGACCAGAACCTGGGCCCTGCGGATGTCGAGCTTACGGATAATTGCCTGCAGGGAGCGAAACACGTCCGGCGGCGCGGTAATGATCAGGGCGTTCGCGGCTTCGTCCGCCTGGATATTGACCGGCTGTTTGGGTTTGCCCTTGGCCGCAGCGCCAGCAGCACCTCCCGAGGTATCGTCGATATTTTCACCCACCCCGGTGAGTACGTTCACCAGATCGACTGCATTGGCGTATTTCAGGTAGACGACCTGGGCGTTGCCCTCGTTGTCGAACGGTGTGTCAAGATGCTCGATGACCACCCGTGCCCGCAGACGGGCGGTTGGGTCGCCGCTGATCAGCACGCTGTTGGTGCGCTCGTCGGCGACCAGCTTGGTGGAATTGGTTCCGGGTGTCTTGCCGGGCGGTTCGAGACTTTCGAGTATCCGTACCACTTCCGCCGCCGAGGCATGCTCCAGGGTAACCACTTCGATGGAACTGTCGCTCACGGTATCGATCTGTTCGATGATCTTGAGTACCCGGTCAACGTTGCGCCGACGATCAGAGATGATCAGCACATTGGTATCGGGGTAAGCGGCGAGGTGGCCTTCCTGAGGGATCAGGGGGCGCAGAATGGGCGCCAGTTGAGCGGAAGCCACGTTCTTGACCTGAATGATTCGGGTCACGATCTGGTCGCCGGGGAGTTCACCGGGTGCATCGACCGTGGGGATGCCGCCCTGTTTTGCCTTCACATCGGGAACGATTTTGATCACATCGCCGCTGGGAATCGTGGAGAAACCGTGGACTTCGAGAATGGAGAGAAAGACTTCATAGAACTCGTTGCTGTCCATCGGGTGCGCCGAGGTCACGGTGACCTTGCCTTTAACCCTCGGGTCGATCACGAAATTCTTATCGGTATGTTCCGATACGGTCTTGATCAGTGCCTCGATGTCCGCATTGTTGAGATTGAGGGTGATCTGCTCCGCCTGCAGATTGACTGAA
Organism: Candidatus Thiodiazotropha sp.; assembly: GCA_040507245.1. GTDB lineage: Bacteria > Pseudomonadota > Gammaproteobacteria > Chromatiales > Chromatiaceae > Thiodiazotropha. Next base: position 5,246 of record JBEVVH010000066.1, on the reverse strand, counting down.
ACCAGCAGATTCAGCAGTAGTCCACCGATCATCAGACGGAACAGGCCAACACTCCATAACGGCTTGATATTCAGTTTGTTGCTTAAAGAGGTGAGCAGTTTATTCATGGCAATCAATGCCTCCCGCCAGGCACTCTGGATGGCGAGCCGAGATCCGCTTTTTCATGGGCCTGCCTGTATGCGGATATGTGGGGTGAAACTCTTTGTCCATCATTGGGTTATGTTAAAAATATAATGTATTCCATAATAGCAGATGATCGCTCAATCGCCTATCGTCTGATCGCTGAAGATTAAAGCCTGTCACGATATATCACCTGATAACTGCCATCCGGCTGGCGTTTGCTGAATGCGGCCAGGGCCTTGCCAAGGCTCGGATCCGAATCCGCTCCCGGTTTGATATGTCCGTTCACCTGGAAGTTTCCATCAGTAGCGAGACTCACTTCACCGTCCACTCCGGTCGGTCCGCCCATGTCCTTGATCTGCATCAGGACCTGGCCTTCAGGATTCGTGCTGACCTGTGCCTGAAGATCGCCGATTTTCAGGGGAAAAGGCCGGGTGATTGCTGAACCGCGCCAAAGTACGCGCCCCTCGGCCTGGATCAGGCGTTGATCTTCCAGGTTGAAGTTCGCGTCATCCAGCGAAACCTGCCCGCTGATGTCGATGCCCGCCAGTCCGATCAGGGGTGTGATCAATTCGGCCGGGAGTTGACCGGTAACCCCGCTGAAACGGATGTCGCCTGTTAATCCCTGACTCAGGGTGCCGTGCAGGGTCTGTCCCAGGTGGGTGATCTGTACATCGAAACCCAGACGTCCCAACAACAACTGGGTCGGGGCAAAGTCCCAGCTCATTTTGTCCAGCGGTGCCTTACGCAGGCTCATAGCCTCCATCTTGCCATTCCACAGGGTGCCTTTGATCCGTCCATAGGTGAAGGGCAATCGTTCGGTATCACTGCTCAGCCAACCCAGGGCATGTTGAGCAGGCAGATTGATCACCAGGAACAGCAGATAGGTTCCCACTCCCAGCAGCGTAAGCTTCCAGCCCTGTTTCATTCCTGACCACCCCGCTGGATCACGACCCGGGCGTTGACCAGTCCGGGGCCATCCTGCCGATCGATATTCAGTGATTCGATCTCCAGGCCGTGTTGCTCGGTGAGTTGGCCAAGCCAGCGAATCAGAATGTCGAATGGCGCCTGTTCGATCCACAGTTGGACCGCCCGGTCACCTTGGGGTTTGATGCGTTCGATCTGATCGCGCAGACTGATGCCTTTGGCGGTCCTGTCCACCAGGGTGAGTAAGGCTTCATTGGTGGCCTTCGCAGAACCACCCTGAGCGGCGCGCATGCGTTGAACCAGACCGATGTTCTCCTGCATCCAGTGCAGCGTGGCAGTCTGGCTCTCCAGCCGCAGGGCCTTCTTGTCCAGGTCCTGGGTGAACGGGAGCCATATCACCAGATAGATAAGCAGGATAAGTACTGCGACCGCGCCGAGAATCAGTGCCAGGTCCTCCTGCTGTGTTTTGCTTTGCCTCCACTGCTTCATGATTTACCTCCGGTGATTCTGAGATGGGAGGTAACCTGGTTACCGGAGGCGTTAGCGGAGCGGATTTCCACATTCAAGCCTGCGGCTTGCAGCTGATTTTTCAGGGGCTCCAGCGCCTGCAACTCTTTGATGGAGAGTTGCAGGTCAAGCTGTCCGTCACGAAAACTGATGCTTTCCAGGGTGGTGTTCGGTGCCTGTTTGACAATCTCAGCAGCAGGCACGAAGAGAGTGGCGAATTGGGTGAAGCCTGCGCCTCCACCCTGTAAGGCCTTCAGTTGCTGTTCCATCTGAACCCTGGGGTCGACGATGCGCTTGATGTCGGGGAAAGCCTGCTGAAAGGTTGATCTGATCTCCTGGTCGAGGGATTTGCTCTGTTGCTCGTAGGTATAGTAGTCCTTGACGGTGGTGGCCATCGAGAGACCCGCAAATACTGCACCCAGTGCTGCGGCGGGTAGCCATCGTTTCCACTGCAGGGTCATTTTGTCGACCCTCAGGTATTCACCCTGCAGGAGATTGATCTGGGTTTTTTCGTTCAGATTTGACGCCAGCAACGCCGTAAGCTGGCTGCGGCTGGGGATCGGTTGAAAGATGATTTCGCAATCTGCAGCGATGTTTTCAAGTTTGGCCATCGGTTCGACGGCTTCCAGGTGATGCACGATCAGCTTTTCCAGTGCGTGATCCTGAGCCTGAGCCTGTTGCAGAGCCATGTCCAGAACGCTGTCAGCATTCATGATATCGACACTGAAACCCTGATTCAGCTGGGTTTGAACCAGCAGGTAGTGATCATCCTGGTACAGATTCCAGGTCTTCTCCTGTCTGGGCAGGCAGGTCAGATCCGTGAACACCCCCATCGGTTCCAGGCCGACTTCCTCCAATCGGCTGAGCCAGTCATCGAGACGTTGCCGGGCGATCACCATCACCGGTGTGATCTGCTCGGCATCGATGCTGCCGGCTGCAAAATGCAGCTCGTCGATGTCTTCAGTGAGTTCGTTTTCCAGGGAAAAGGGTATGGCCTGCAACAGCCGCTGGCGGTTTCGGGTGGGTATGCGGACCTGGGTCAGCAGCACTTCGGAGGCAGGGATCAGCACCAGGGTTCGTTTACCCCACGCCTGTTGCGCGGCCTCCTCCAGAGTGCCTTCCGCTGTGTCGTTGACAACACCGCCGCGAATCGACCAGCTGACCAGCCCGCAGCGGCTGTCGTGGCAGTGCAGTACGATAACTTCCGCCATCAAAATGCCCCAAGGGTTCGGGAAATAACCACGACATCCTGGTCGCTTTTGTACAAACGGCTGACCAATCTTTGGCTGTTGTTTTCCATGCGAACAACCGTCTCCAACTGATAAAACTGACTGTTAACTGAGATCAATGGCTCGATCTCTTCAGATTTTACTTTATTTTCATCCAAAAGGTCTCTCAATCTGCTAATAAAGGTGTTCGTGTCTTTGAACGGGTTCTCTTCCCGGTCTCCGGTAAGCTGTTCCACGTCCGCTTCGCTGAGCCCTGCGACAAGAGCCTGCAACACCAATGGATCGGCAGTATTCACATTCAGAGCGGTTTTTTCCGGCAAGGCCACCACGTGGGGGACCAGCGTTTCGTATGCCTCCGCATCAACGCCTTTGATGAGACGCAACTCGGTAGCACTGCCCATGAGACCGTTGGCAGTACGGTACGCGGGTTCCTGGGTCAGATAGGTCAGATCCTCAGCGCCATCCGGGAACAGGGTGTTGATGTCTCCATCCATCCAGTCCTGGGTCGCCTGGGCGATCGATTCTGGCAGTTCCAGGAGCACCAGCAGGCGCTGAAACTGGGCCAGGTAGGTGGCCACCCGTTCCTTGGCCTGGGTGTCTGCTTCCTCTTCCAGGTAGAGGTTGTTGAGGTTGAAACGTCCCTGCAGGTCTGTGGTGAGCGCCTGCACCTCGCCTCCCTCTACGGGTGTGGCGGGTAGCTCTTTTGCCCAGTCCTCGTCCAGTCCGTCATATCCCTTGCCACCATCGTCCTTGAGGTCCCGGATCAGCATGCCCCGGGACCAGGCTTCACTGCCCAGGGTGAGATAGTAGCCTTGATCCGCAGCCAGGATATTACTGGTACGACGGATGCTGAGCTGCATCTGATGCGTCATGGCCACGGCGGCGATCGATGCCATGGCCACGATAACGATGGCGGTAATCAGTGCCACACCCTGTTGTTGTGCTTGTGTGCGGGTGCTGATCATGGGTTTTGCGCCGCCGCGTTCGCAACCTGCGCGGGGACTTCCTTAGCTAAGGGAAAGATACGTCTGATGTTGCCCCAGTCCTTGAGCTCCAGGTTGATCTCTATGGCCACCGGCAGGGTGGGCTGCTGGTCGGCCTCAACGCCTCGCACCTCAGGTGGCCAGCGGGATTGCCTGTTCAGTTCCTTGTCAAAGTAGGCAATCTCCAGGGCGGTGACCTGGTTGAACAGCTTGAACCGGTTGGGTTCGGTGTCCTGCGCCCGGTCCAGGACCGGCCAGGTGACACGATAGAGGGTTTCGTCTTCCAGCTGGTAACCCACCCGTTGCAGATTGCTGCGGTTGAGTTTCATGGGATTGGCATAACCGTCCCGGGTCAACTCGAGCAGAATTCCGGCGAATCCGCCGCTGGAGAGACTGGGTTGAGAATCACCATGTTGATCACGCACCGGGCGGTCCACAATTTGGATGATATCCCGCTGCATGAGATTGAGACCCAATTGCAGTTGTGTCATGCGCTTGCTGTACGCGCTGGTCTGCTGTTCGGCGTCCAGGACCACCTTGAGTCCTGAGTAGACGAAGGTGGCAATGATGGCAAAAATGGTGATTGCGATCAGCAGTTCCAGCAAGGTGAAACCGTGCTGAAACAGGTGCGGTTTGCAACCCGGTTCGAGCATCTGCGCAGCGGCGCCCCGGTGGGTGGTGTGCTTCATGTCCGTCATTGATAGGGCTGTGACACGAAACTGATCAGGCTGGTCACGCTGTCCTCGTCGCCCTTTTTGCGAAATACCCGGATTTCGACCTTGCGAACCCGGTCATCCGGAGTCTTCTCGACCTCGCGCACCCAGTGCCACTTTTGCAGCCCCATCTCCTCGTCACCGCGCTGGGTGCCAGTGTCCGGCCACTTGCCGCTGATCTGCAGGGTAGTCATCTGATTCATGGCCACCCAGTGGGCGAGGGTCTTGTCGCGTAGGTAGGCGACATTGACCGATTGATTCGCGGAGACGGAAATAATAGAGGCAAAGGCGATGGCCAGTATCGCCAGGGCGATCAGGATCTCAAGCAGGGTGAAACCCGCAGCGGACTTTCCCGCTCGAGACGAATGAGGCCATTTAGTAGGGTGAGACATGTTCCAGAGCCAGTTCTCCGACTTCGTTGCCGGTCAGCCGATAATAGCTCTCGACATCCCGAGAGCTGATTTTCATCTCAAAAGGCGTCATCTCTCCACTGTTCATCAGGATGACTTCCGGGGTGCGTTTGTCCTCGTCATCGCCGGGCTGGAGAGATGTGGCAATGCTCAACTCCATTGGTTCAGGCAGTTCCCGATCCCGAAACAGATCGTCACTCACCGGTTCCCAGTTTCCCTCTGTCAGGGCCTGAAACCCGTACCGCTGTTCGGTGATGTCCACGCCGATCAGTACGGAGCGGAGCAGGGCCTCCTCACTGGCGAGTTGGATCAGGCTGGTAAGACGGTTGGCCTCTTTCTTAACTCGCTCGGCCGACT
>JBEVVH010000065.1:0-16470 GCA_040507245.1 Candidatus Thiodiazotropha sp. | reverse complement strand
GCCGGGGCACTAATAGGCTGTCAAAGATCGAATCGATTTTGGTGGACTTGGATGTCCCAAAATCTTTCATGAGATCGAAGACTCGCTTGATACTGCTGGTGATGTGGGCCCAGAAAAACCAGGCGGCATGAAAACCGTTGAAGGCGAACACCAGGGCGCCGAAGGTGGCAGCCAGGCGGTTGCGGGTCAGGGCAAACAGCAGCAGATAGGTGCCAACACCGGCGATCAGAAGGTTGGTCAGGAGAGCAAAATAGTATCCGGCGGCGTCATTTCCAATGGCCGCAAACACCCCGAATGCGGGGGTCAGGATTGCCGCCGGGAGCCACTGCAGCCCGGGTATGCCGTTGACGGGGTAGGGATTCCAGATTGGCAGCTCACCGTCACGCAGGGCGCGTTTGGCCTGAATCCAGCGGGGCAGGCGGGCGTCGAGCATATCCGAGCGGTTGGGATGGCGGGTCTGCAGATCGAAGTGCAGGTTCTGCCAGCCGGGATAGTTGACCAGGATGTCCGTGGGGGCCACAGTCTCGCCCTTGAACGGGTTGGCGCCCATGATCAGTACCGAACAGAGCAGAATCACAAGGTAGGGCAGGCTGCGCAGGGTCAGGGATTTCATGGGTGTACAGGGTCCTTTGTACGTTTGTTGGGCTTCATGCCGATGAAAGCAACCAGCAGGATCTCCGCGAGAATGTATCCGAGCCGGTTGAGTGTGGCCAGCACCACCGCCGAACCGGTGTCGAGAAACGGTAGCAGGCCGGTTACTAGCACGGCCTCGCGGATGCCGATCCCCGCCGGGGCAAAGGGTACTACAAAGCCGACTGCGTAACTGAGCGCATACAGCCCGACGATGTACAGGAAGGCCGGTTGCGCGTCGAGAATCGGCAGCAGGGTGATCCAGAAGGAGAATCCGAGACACAGCCAGATCAGAACCGCGACGAACAGGATTTCGGTGTCGAAACGGTAGGCCCGGGCGTACACCCACAGGGGTTTGCGCCACAGGATCAGCAGAGATAGCAGGATCAGTCCTGTCCCTGTCAGGGTCGCGGGATGGGTCAGGTAATCCGGCAACTTGCTCAGCAGACTGCCGATCAGGGTCCGCTGCATGATCAGCACCAGCAGCAGGCCGATGACAAAAGCGCTGAACACCACCCAGAAGGTCTCCAGAAGCAGGGTGTGTTTAATGGTTCTGTTGTTCAGACCCCGCTCCCGGTACAGGGCGATGCGACCCAGGAACTGCCACACCGAGCCGGGGATGTATTTGCCGAGCTGGGTGAGGTTGTACATGCGGAAGCAATCCGGGTAGGGGAAGTGAATCCCGAAGCGGGCCAGGGCGCGGCGCATCACCTCGGCGAGGAGCAGCTTCGCAAGCAGGATCGCGGCAAAAGCCAATGCCAGGGTGCCCAGGGGCAAACGGCTGATTACCGATGCGGCGGTCCCCAGGTTGCGATACAGGAACAGGCTGATGAAGAGCAGTACCAGTACCCACCAGAGGGATTTGAGCAGGGTCTTGGCGCGCGTGCTCATGTCCGGGTCATCCGATACCGGCGGGGTATTGGCAGGCGCATGAGAACGAAGGCTATGGCCATCAAACCCGGGGTCCAAAATTGTCGAACAGGTAGTCGAACTGCCGGCGGGAGGAGTCGAGCACCCCCGGGTGATACTGAGCCAGTTGCTGTTTAACCGCATCAGGATCCTCGGCCATGCTGTGGATCGCATCGAGAATCGCGGGCAGTTCCGCCTGTTTGAAGTCGAACACCCGGTCGCCCAGGGCGAAGCGTTCCATGACCTCCCGGTACTTATGGCTCCAGCCGAGCACGATCACCGGCTGGCAGGCCGAGAGGGCGGCGATCATGGCATGGAAACGGGACACCATCACCACCCGGCAGTGGCCCATCAGCTGCTTGATGCCATTGGTGTTGATGTCGCAGTCGACGGCATACAGGGCAGATCCGGTATCCGGGCGTGCCTTGACCGCCTGGGCAATGCCCCGGATCACCGGAAGATCGTTGTTTCTCAGTCGCTCCCCGCTGGCGCCCCGGGTGGCGTTGGGAAACAGCAGGACCGCGTAACCCTGGTCGAGCAGTTGTTCGCACAGCGCCGTGAGGCTTTCGCTGTAACCCTGGTCATGTTTCAGGCTCTTGGCCGCCAGCACGCTGCTTGGACAGAGTCCGATCAGGGGTTTCGATTCCGCCTCGAGTTGCGCGGAGAGGCGTGCCAGGGCCTCGGGATTCTCATTGGTGAGGCTGAATTCCGGGCGGTGCAGGAAGGCCACGTCGGCCACCGGGGCGGGAAATACACAATCCAGCTTGAGCGCCTGCAGATGCTCGAAGGTGCCTTCACCCCGGGCAAAGACCTGACGGCAGAATCTCAGGGTGGCGCGGGCGGCAAGACGGTTGAGGCGGTTGTTGAAGGGGCCCAGGGCCTGGGAGAGCTTGACCACCGGGGTGCCGAGGATCATTGCCGGCGCCAGGGTCAGGATGTTGAAGGGTAGGAACTTTTCCCGCCCGTCGATGAACGAGACCCCGGCCAGGTCGAGCAGCACATCGGAGCTGTCCAGGGCGTTAACGCAAGCGGGCAGGAGCCGTTTCAACCAACCGAGCAGGGGCAGTTTTGCCAGGGCAAACAGCAGTGCACCGGGAAACAGCACGGTCACCAGGGCCAGTGGGGTGGCGCTGAACACCTGGATGCGTGGGTCATTGATCAGTTGCCGGTCCTGCTCCGGGTAGTAGGAGAAAACCTGGAACCGGCACTCGGGATAGCGGGATCTCAGCTGACCGATAGTGGTGGTCAGCATCGCCTCCGCGCCCCGGTTGCCAGTGATCGTGGCGGCAATGATCGAGACGCTCTTCATTACAGGGATTCCAGGCCTTTACGAAAATAGAGATAGAGTTTCAGCAGCGGTCTCGGCAGTTTGAAGATCCAGCCGCGCCAGCGCGGGCTTTCGCTCCAGCGCATATTGCTCATGGCCATCCAGGCGGTGAGCCACTCGTGCCAGCTGACCCGGCAGCCGAGTTCGTCAGGCAACTTGTATCCCAGTAACGGAGCAACCCGGCTGCGGGCGCTGACATTGTAGTGGTAGGGGGCGGCCCGGGCCTGTCCGTCGAGGATGTCAGTCACGGCAAGCGGTGTCGCCTCGATCAGTTCCCGTTGCTGTACCTTGTCCCACAACTGCGCGCCGGCCTCGGAGCGAACAATGACCCCGGTCTTCTTGACCGGATCGTCCTTGAAACGGTAGGCCCACACGTCCCCCAGGGAGATGTCCGCGTGGTAGCCGAAATGGTCATGGCAGGCGAGGCACTTCTTTTCCGAGAAAAAGAACAGGTTCTGGTACAGGCTGAAATAGGAGAAAGGTTTGTTCAGGGTGGTGCCGTTTTCGAAACGGGCTTCCAGCTCACCCCGCCAGTGGCCTCTGCGGAAGCGGTAGGCGGTCAGCGGGCTGCCGGCCTGCTGCTCCAGCTTATGGGTGATGGCGTCGACCAGTTGGGTGCGGGAGTTGTGGCCGCATACCAGGGCGATCTTCAGTCGCACCTTGTCCGCCAGTTGAGCATCCTTGGCGATCCAGCGGCTCAGGTTGCCGATGTCGCAGGGCAGACCGAACACCGCCACCCGGCCGGGAAACTCCCGGATCAGAGGCAGTGCCTCCTTCATGAAGGCGGTTTCCACATACTTGCTGCCCTGGGCTTCGAGCACCTGCTCGGAGGAGGTGGCGATCTGAAAGCGGGCGCGTACCTTTCCCGCCTCCACAACTGTGGCGAAGACCAGTACGCCGTCGATCTCGCCGGCTTCGAGCAGGCCGATGGTCATCGCGGATCCCACCCCTCCTGAGGCGGCGTTGGCCCGGGTGCCGGGATCCCTGGCATAAGCGTGATGCAGGGAGCGATGGTCACCGACGAGTTGCCGGACCCGGGTGTCCGACCAGGTCTTTTTCAACAGTTTGTCGGTGAGCCGGTTCAGCATGGTGCGGGTTGGGGGAAAGGCCAGGTTTGAAAACCGGCAATACTACCACACTCACCCGGGCAGCAGAGCATGCTCGCTGGCTTGATGCGGGGCGGTTAAGCGTCTAAGGTGCCGGATCATCCAACAGGCGAGGATTGCACACCCCCGTGTTCCGATTTGCATTCATTTTCACCGCGGTTCTGTTTACCCTGGAGTTGCTGCCCGTGGGTCAGGAATGGGTGGTGATACCCTTTACCCGCTTCGTCGCGGCGCTGAGCGCCTGGGTCATTCAACGTTTCGATGCCGGGGTTGCGGTGTACGACAATATCCTGCTGGACCCGGCCAGCGGCTTTGCGGTCTCCATCGAAGCCGGCTGCAACGGGGTCGAGGCCAGCCTGGTGTTGATCGCCGCGATGCTCGCCTTTCCCGCCGGATGGCGTGCCCGCCTGATCGGCATTGCAATCGGTTTCCTGGCAATCCAGGCGATGAATCTGCTGCGCATCATCAGCCTGTTCTACCTCGGACAGTGGAACCAGCTGGCATTCGAGTGGGCCCATCTCTACCTCTGGCAGTCCCTGATCATCCTGGATGTGCTGGTGGTATTCCTGATTTGGTTGCGTTACCTGCCCCGGCGCAGTCGGCAGCCCCCTCCTGCGGAACCGGCTCAGCCGTGACGCGGGAATCGGCCACACTTTCGAATCTGTCAGGAGATGAGGCATGAGTTTCCTGGCCAGACGTTCTCCGGTCACCCGCTTTGTGCTCGGGGTGCTGTTCTGGTTGATCCTCTGCCTGTTTGTCTGGTCTGCACTCGCACCGGCAATCAGCTGGCCGTTGGCGGTGCTGGCGGATCTGTTGATGGGGCTGCTGTTTTCCGATCAGATCGCTTCGGTGGAACTCCTTGGCCGCCAGCTCGAGGTCGTCACCCGCATTCCCCTGCCGGCGGAACTCCTCGCCCAGTACCCGGCGGGCATGGCCGGTGATCTGGTGGTTGGAGTCAACCCGCTGATCTACAGCTACGGACTGCCCCTGTTCTCCGCCCTGGTGCTGGCCACCCCCGGTAGCGGGTCGATGAAGTGGCGTCAGTGGCTGACGAGCGTGCCCCTGCTTTATATCGGTCAGACCTGGGGTGTGGTGATGGATGTACTCAAAACCCTGCTGTTTTCCCTGGGTGCGGAGACCGCCGCCCATTTCGGATCCGCTGCGCTGCTGCACGAGGCGGTAGCCCTGGGTTACCAGCTTGGCGCCCTGATTCTGCCGCCGGTATTGCCGCTGGCGATCTGGATTGTCATGAACCGGGCGTTCCTGATGAACCTGGTCGGGCAGGAGCAGGTATCACCCGAAACACCGGGACCTGATGTGTGAGATACACGGAAATTCAGAGCAAGTGAACGATCCGAGTAGCCCGGGTGGAGCATCGCGGAACCCGGGAGAATCGGAGCTCCGGGGGTGTTCCCGGGTTCCGCTTCGCTGCACCCCGGCTACATCGCTAACAAACCGATGGGATGTCCCCAAGCCAGTTCCAACTGAGCGCGATTTTTCACTCAGGACCCAGAGCTATCCGCCAAGCTGCTGCCCGCCAGGCTGTGGTCAGATTCGGCCGGCGTGACCTCTGCAGGAGTCTCCCGGGTGCGGGTCTCCCCGTGTTCCGGCACCAGCCGGTTGAGCAGGCGGTTCAGGGTTTCACTGTCCAGGGTGTCACAGGCGGTGGCCATCTCCTCGAGAATGCCGCTCAGGGCGGACCAGTCGACCTGGCGGTGGTGGGCCAGCAGGACCTTTTCGTGGGGGGCCGGCTCCAACTGTTCCTTCTCATGGAAGAGCTCTTCGTAGAGTTTTTCCCCAGGTCTGAGACCGATGTACTCGATGGCGATATCGCTGCCTGGAGTGCGCCCGGAGAGCTGAATCATCTGCTCGGCGAGGTAACTGATCTTCACCGGTTCCCCCATGTCGAGGACGAAGATCTCACCGCCTTCGCCCATCACCACGGTCTGCATGATCAACTGGCAGGCCTCCGGGATGGTCATGAAATAGCGTTCCATGCGCGGGTCGGTGACCGTCACCGGACCTCCCGCTTCGATCTGTTTGCGGAACAGGGGGATGACGCTTCCGGCGGATCCCAGCACATTGCCAAAGCGCACCGTGATGAAGCGGGTGTCGGAGTGGGCGTTGAGATTCTGGCAATAGATCTCCGCCACCCGCTTGCTCGCACCCATCACGTTGGCCGGATTCACCGCTTTATCGGTGGAGACCAGCACGAACACCCCACAACCGTTGCGATGCGCCCGGTCAGCGACGATGCGGGTGCCGAGCACGTTGTTGCGGATCGCCTGGCGGATACGCGGTTCGAGCATAGGGACATGCTTGTGCGCGGCGGCGTGAAACACCACTTCGGGGCGGCACTGGTGGAACAGGTCGTCGACAAACGGCTCATCGGTGACATCCCCCAGATGGCACTCCAGGGCGAGCTGAGGAAAATCCTTCTGCAGTTCCATCTCGATGCTGTAGAGATTGAATTCGCTGTTCTCCAGCAACAGCAGCCGTTGCGGTTTGAGCCGGGCGAGCTGGCGGCAGAGCTCCGAGCCGATGGATCCCCCGGCGCCGGTGACCAGTATGGTCTTGCCGGACAAGGCCAGGTCGATCGCCTCCCAGTCCAGGGAGACCGGGTTGCGGCCCAGCAGGTCCTCGATGGAGATCTCCCGCAGATGGTTGATCCGCACGTTTCCCGAGACCAGGTCATTGAGCTGTGGCACCGAGCGGAAGGGACGCCCGGCCGCCTCGCAGTATTCGACCACCCGGCGCATCTGCGCCGAACTGGCGGAGGGGATGGCGAGCATGATCAGATCGATGTCCAGCTCCTCGCACAGTTCGGGAATCGCCTCGCTGGTGCCGGCCACCGGTATGCCGTGGATGTCCCGTTCCTTGCGCCGCGGCTTGTCGTCGACGAAGGCCACCGGGCGGTAGTCCCCCTGGCGGTTGCGCAACAGGTCCCGGGCGAGCATTTCACTGGCCCGGCCCGAGCCGACGATCAACACCCGCTGGCCCGGGCTGAGATCGAGATGGTGGTCCTTGAGCAGACGGTAGATCAAGCGCGGCCCGCTCAACAGCATCACCAGTAGGATGCCATAGATCACCGGCACCGAACGGGGCACCCCGCCGGCCCGGGTGAAGACGAACAGCAGCGCCACGCTGACCACGGTGCCGACCAGCACCGCCTTGAGAATCCGCAGGTGTCGGGCAGGGAGGCGAAACGCCAGATGCCTTTATAGAGGCCGAAGATGATGAACATCGTCAGCTGGATCGGCAGTACGAACATCAGACCCTGCAGGGCATCCCGGTAGTATTCGACCGGCAGCACCCCCAGGTTATAGCGAAACCAGAAAGCCAGGAACCAGGCGACCGGCACCATCAGGATATCGTGAATCAGGGCAACGCCCTGGGAGCGAAGGTGGCGCGGTAGGATCTGTCTGCTCATGGTCGGGGCATTCTACCCCGATTCCGGATCTGCGGAGTAACGAATCTGTTGCACTATGAAACCGTTAGCCGGATTGTTTCTTATAGTATCGGGTATTGGGCAAACCCTCGAAGTCGCCGTCCTGAGTCCACAAGGTGGCATCGAATTTATGGGCAGTTGCGAAGATGATGCTGTCTGCCAGAGGCAGCTTGTGCTGAATGCCGAATCTTGCGGCGTCCATGGCCAGCTCCGAGTTCAGAGGGATCACCTGCCCCTGCTCCATGTGCGCTGCAACGATCAGTGCGGCCTCTTCCCCGCGCTGACGGAAGACGTTTTTAAAGACTTCGGTAATCGTGATGCTGGGTATCAAGAGCTGGGAGATCAGCTCGATCGGTTCGGCGAAAATTGTCGCATTGGAATCACCTGCGAAATAGGACAACCAGGCCGATGAATCGACCACGTTCATAGCCGGTCATCATCCCGCTTGACTGTGGTCTCGATGCCCTTGAGAAAACCTTTGAGGCTGCTCATGGGTTTCAGGGGGATGATCTCGATGCGTCCTTGATAGCTCAGGATCTGCACCTTCTGACCGGAAACTATGCCCATGGACTCTCTGATTTCCTTTGGAATCACGATCTGATATTTGGGTGATACGGTTATGGTTGTCATGATGATCTCTGATCGATGCCTATATCGTAATACGGTAGATCTATCGATCCTTGTGGTCAAGTGAAGTACGGTCCATGCAGAAGCAAACCTATTCGTAGTGAGATATACTCCCGGCTTTGTTTTCACCACCCTGTACAAGGTATCCGGCCTAATCCATGTCTGTAAGTGCCTCCCCCCTAAGCGTCCCTTCTGCTGGCGTCATTGCCTACTTGCGGGAGCAGGGTCGTGTTTCGGCACAGGACTGTGCTCGGGCCGAGGGCCTGGCCCGCCAGACCGGTGAAAGCGAGGCGGTCACCCTGGCGCATATGGGGCTGATCTCCGAGGCCGATCTGGTGGAGATTCTGTCCGCCCTCTATCAGGTACCCGCGGTGAAGGATGCCTCGGCCTACCCGGACGCACCGGTCCACGACCGGCCCATCACCTACCGCTATCTTCGGGATATGAAGGCGATCCCCCTGGCGCAGCGGGAGCACGAGTTGGAGGTCGCGGTGGCGGATCCCGGCGAGCTCAGCATCGCCCAGGCTCTGCGACTCGCCACCGGGCTGGCGGTGCAGATCCGGGTGGGCCGGCTGTCAGAGATCGAGTCTGCGCTGGAACGGGTCTACGGCAGCGGACGCAGCGCCCTCGGCGAGATCGTCGAGGACCTGGATGACGATCAACGCCTGGCCGAGGACATCGAACACCTCAAGGACCTCGCCAGCGAAGCGCCGATCGTGCGCCTGGTCAACCACATCCTGCAGCGGGCGGTGGAGATGGAGGCCTCGGACATCCATATCGAGCCCTTCGAGGAGCGGCTCCTGGTGCGCTACCGTATCGACGGCATCCTCAGCGAGGCGGAATCGCCGCCCGCACATTCCACCGCCGCGATCATCTCGCGCATCAAAATCATGGCCAAGCTCAACATTGCCGAGCAGCGGGTGCCCCAGGACGGACGCATCTCGCTGAAGATCCAGGGCAATGAGCTGGAGTTGCGCGTCTCCACCGTGCCCACCCTGCACGGGGAGAGCCTGGTGATACGCCTGCTCAACAAGAAGAGCATCAGCTTCGAGTTCGACAAGCTGGGGTTTGGCGACACCTCGCTGAAGCGTCTCCAGCAGGCCCTGCTGCAACCCAACGGCATCATCCTGGTGACCGGACCCACCGGTAGCGGCAAGAGCACCACCCTCTACACCGCCCTGAGCCAGCTCAATAAGCCTGGGGTGAAGATCATCACCGTGGAGGACCCGGTCGAATACAAGCTCGAAGGCATCAACCAGATCCAGGTCAAATCCCAGGTGGGACTGGATTTCGCCAACGCCCTGCGGGCCATCGTGCGCCAGGATCCGGACATCATCATGGTGGGTGAGATGCGCGACGCGGAGACCGTGCGGATCGCTGTCCAGGCGGCGCTGACCGGACACATGGTGCTTTCCACCCTGCATACCAACGACGCGGCGGGGAGTGTCAGCCGCCTGCTCGACATGGGGGTCGAGCCCTACCTGTTGGCCTCCACGGTCACCGCGATCGTGGCCCAGCGCCTGGCTCGGCGCCTGTGTCCCGAGTGCCGGGAACCCTACAGTGCCGATCCGGCCCTGATGCAGCGGTTTCGTCAGGCAGGTCTGGTCGACGGAGGGTCCCCGCTCACCCTGTACCGTCCCTGCGGCTGTGAGGCCTGCTCCCAGACCGGCTACCGGGGGCGCATGAACATCGCCGAGGTGTTACTGATCAGTGAGGGGGTGCGGCAGCAGATAACCCAACGTGCGACCGCCTCCCAGATCCAGCAGATCGCAGTCGCGGAGGGCATGGATACCATGTACCGGGATGGCCTGGCCAAGGTCCTTAAGGGCCTGACCTCGATCGAAGAGCTGTTACGGGTCAGTGACGAGGATCTGTAATGGGGCTGTTCAGCTATCGGGCCAGCCGGTCCAACGGGGAGATCCTGGAGGGAGAGATGGAGGCGGAGGATACCCGCCAGGTGATCGTCGAACTGCAGCGTGACCACCTGATTCCGCTGCAGGTCCGCAAGGTCACCGGTCTGCGTGGCCTGCTGCGCCCGGGCGGGGTGCGCAAGCGCGGCATCTCGCGCAAACAGGTGCTCGGTTTTGCCAAGGAACTGGCCACCCTGCTCAAGGCGGGCATGCCCCTGGAACGCTCGCTCTCCCTGATGGGGCGGCTCAGCAGTGATGAGGCGATGGGCGAGATGATCGGCAATCTCAACGATGCGATCAAGGGTGGCGCGACCTTCTCCCAGGCTCTGGAAAAACACCGTGAGACCTTCCCGCGTCTGTTCATCAGCATGGTCAGGGCCGGGGAGGCGGGGGGCATGCTGGAAGGCTCCCTGGTGCGGATCGCCGAGTACATGGAGCGCTCCCAGGCGCTGCGCGAGAGCGTGCGATCCGCCCTGATCTACCCCACCATCCTGCTGGTGGTGGCTGCGGTGTCGGTGATGGTGCTGCTGGTGTTCGTGGTGCCCCAGTTCAGCCAGATGTTTCAGGATATGGGGCGGGAACTCCCCCTGCCCACCCAGGTCGTACTCGCTGCGGGCGAGTTCATGAAATCCTGGTGGTGGCTGTTGCTGACCGCCCTGTTCCTCGGCGTGGCGCTGTTTCGCATGTGGCTGGAAAAGCCCGACAACCGTTATCGTTGGGACCGTTGGACCCTCTCCCTGCCGCTGATCGGCGAGCTGATGCTCAAGGTCGAGACCGCCCGGCTGTCCCGCACCCTGGCGTCCCTGCTGCACAACGGCCTGACCCTGTTGAACGCGGTCACCCTGGCCCAGGATGTACTGAACAACCGCTACGTGGCCCAGGGGCTGGAACAGGCGGCGCTCAAGCTGAAGCAGGGCAAAGGGTTGTCCGCGCCGCTGATCGAGGAGAAGGTGCTCCCTGAACTGGCGATGCGCATGCTGCAGGTGGGCGAGGAGTCGGGGGAGATCGACGCCATGCTCAACGAGGTGGCCGATGTCTACGACCAGGAGGTTCGTGAAACCGTACAGCGTATGCTCACCCTGGTCGAGCCGATCCTGATCGTCGGTCTCGGTCTGGTGATTGCTGGTATAATCATCTCCATTTTACTGGCCATGCTGAGCGTCAACGACCTGGCATTTTAGGTCAGACCGTTAAACTGATGCAGTGCCCGCTATGACGGCGGGGTACTGCCCGAATAACTGACGAGAGATCTATGAACAAAACAGTTTTCCGACCCCTTGCGATGCGCGGTTTCACCCTGATCGAACTGCTGGTGGTGATGGCGATCCTGGCCATGCTCGCCGGCCTGGTCGGGCCCCGGGTGATGAGCGCCTTGGGTGAGTCCAAGGGCAAGACCGCCAAGGTGCAGATCGAGGAGTTGTCCGCCGCTCTGGACATCTACCGCCTGGATACCGGCAACTACCCCACCAGCGATCAGGGCCTGGTGGCCCTGGTGGAGCGGGTCGACGGGGTGGACAACTGGAACGGCCCCTACCTGAAAAAGCCGCGCATTCCGAAGGATCCCTGGGGTGCTGACTACATCTACCGCTTCCCCGGTGAACAGAATGAGTACGACCTGCTTTCCCTGGGTTCCGATCGCACCGAAGGGGGCGAAGGGGAAGCCAGGGACATTCATGTCTGGGATTGAGGCTGATCCGCTTCCTCGCTCGCGTGGATTCACCCTGCTGGAGCTGATGATAACCCTGGTGATTGCCGGCGCCCTGGTCGCCCTGGTGCCGCCCATGCTGCAGCGCGCCCTGCCCTCGGTGCAGCTCAGAGGCGCGAGCCAGGAACTTGCCTCGGCGCTGCGATTCGTGCGCAGCTGGTCGATCGCCCAGGGTCGTGAGGGGCGCCTGATCCTGGATCTGCAGAGCAAGCACTACACCATCACTCCGCGCAACAAAACCTACACCCTTCCCGATGATGCTCAGGTCAGCCTGCAGGCCGCCGCCGATGAGCGTCTCGACGATCATCGCAGCGCCATCCGCTTCTATCCCGACGGCAGTTCCAGCGGTGGCCGGGTGACCCTCAAAGCAGCAGATAACGAGCGCCGCATCGATGTGGACTGGCTCACCGGCCGGGTATCCCTTGCGCCCTGAAGGATCCTCCCGCGCCTTGCTTCGAAGTGCACCCGTGTCCGTTTCCGGGGACACTCGGCAGCGGGGATTCTCCCTGCTCGAGGTGCTGGTGGCCTTCACCCTGCTGGCGATCACCTTCGGCGTGGTCATGCAGGCGATCTCCAGCAACAGCCGCGGCCTGGTGCTGGTCGGGGAGCACTCCCGAGCAGCGTTGATTGCCGAGTCCCGGCTGGCGGAAGTGGGTACCCTCTACCCCCTGGAGGCCGGAACCTGGGAAGGGGATCTCGAAGCGGGCTACCACTGGCGCCTGAGCATCAGTGAGTATCCCGGGGAGACCGGCTACCTGCGCCAGTCCGCTTTCCAGGTGGTTGCCGAAGTGCGTTGGGGGCCGTCCAGCAGCGGGCGTCAATACCGCCTGATCAGCCTGCGTTATCGCTGAATGCCGATGACTCCAGGACATCACATCACTCTTCACAGAATCCCCCGGTTCAGGGGGGGGCTTGCATGAGTGGTTTGAAATATCCATTCGTCGCGCGCAATTCCGCCTCCGGTTTCACCCTGCTGGAGCTGATCATTTCTCTGGTGCTGATGAGCCTCATCGTGATGCTGCTGTTCTCCGGGCTGGACCTGGGGCGGCGTGCCTGGGAGAAAACCGCCACCGCCGGAGAGCGGCAGACCCAGGAACGTCTCACCTTCGACTACCTGCGGCGTACCCTGGGAGCACTGATGCCTGAGCAGATCGACACCGAAGAGGGGCCACTACCCCTGTTCCGCGGTGAGTCTTCGGCGATCCGCTGGGTCGGACCCAGCGCCTCCCAGGCGGGGATCGGTGGCGCGGCCCTGTTTCAGCTCGAATTGCGCGACCGGGATGCGGAGAAGGTGCTGCTGTTGAAGCGCTGGCTCTATCACCCGAAGGTACTGACTGAGAGTCTGAAAGACGGCCTCGACTGGCGGCAGTTCGAATCCGGTCAGTGGCAACCCCGGGATCGGCAGGTGGCGGAGCTGCGTTACAGCGAGCATCTCATGCTGGAGGGATTGCGCGGACTGGAGCTGAGCTATTACGGATCTTCCCAGCCCGGACTGCCCGAGGAGTGGCAGCGGGAGTGGCGCGACAGTCGCAGGGTCCCGCGTCTGATCCGGTTGCGTGTCCTCTACCCCGAGGGCGACAGCCCCGTAGTAACCTTTGCGATCGGGGGTGCCCGATGAGCAGTCGTCGTCAACAGGGGCTGGTGCTGGTGCTGGTGCTGTGGGCCCTGGTGCTGCTGACGGTGATCGTCTCCGCGATCTCCTCCTCGGTGCATACCGAGACCACCCTGGCTCATTACCAGCTGGATCAGGCGCGGTTGCGTGCTCAGGCCGATGCAGCGTTCCTCTATGCCGCGGCCCGGGCCTTCGATCCGGACCCGGATCAGGCCTGGCGTGTCGACGGCCATGGTTACCGCTGGCGTTTCGAAGGCAGGGAGATGTTGATCCATCTGCAGGCGGAGCGGGACCGCCTGGATCTCAATCAGGTGACCGAGGGTCAGTTGCGGGCCCTGCTGGCAGCCCTCGAGGTGGAGCCGGAACGACAGAGCGCGCTGGCTGCCGCCATGCTCGATTGGCGCGACCGGGATAACCTGCATCGTCTCAACGGGGCGGAGGATGACGACTACCGGGCGGCGGGGAAGCCCTATGGCGCCAAGGATGCTGCCTATGACAGCGTGGACGAGATCGGTTTGGTGCTGGGCATGACCCCGGAGCTCAAGGCCCGCCTGTTCCCTTATCTGGCGGTCTCCCGGGCAGGTGATTCGGGGAGCAGTGCTCAGCTGCCGGGGGGCTTCGGCGGACCCCAGGGGGGGGGTTCAGTGCGCAATGGTGTCTGGGTATGGGTGGAGACAGGCCCCGTCGGGGATCAGTTCAGGGCGCTCGCTCTGGTTCGACAGGCAAGGGACAGGCTGCACCTGGATGAGCTAAACTACTGGGTTTCCCAGGCCGAGTGGCCAACCTTCGAAGAGGAGTGAGTGAGTTGCAGGATTGGTCGGTTCACGCCTTGAGCCAGCGTCTTCAAGAGCAACTGATCGACCCGGTGCGGCAGTGCCTGGCGATGCGCTTTGCCACAGGCCAGCGCGAATGCCGCATCACCCTTGGCTCGAACGGCGCAGTGTGCGAACAGCCGGACACCCGTCAACGCATCGAACTCGGCTCCCCGGAGGCGGACAAAGCGCGTTTCTCCGCCTGGATATCCCAGGTTTTCGGCAGCCAAAGGCCCCGTGCCCGAATCTGTCTGGAGCCTGATCTGGTCCTGAGCCGCAAGGTGCGCCTGCCGGCGGCTGCGCGCAAACACCTGTCCCAGGTGCTGGGTTACGAGATGGATCGTCTCTCACCCTTCGAAAGCGACCAGGTCTATTTCCATTTCATCCCGGAGAGCGGTACGGACGATTTGCCGGATTGGCTGCTGGGACGTCTGATCCTGGCCCGAAAACAGCATCTCGATCCCTGGTATCGGCTCATCCAGGAGTCTGGCGTCGGGATCGAACGGGTCACCCTCAGCGGTGAATCCCAGTCTCTCAATCTCAAACCCCGCGCCGGGTCAGGTACCACAGGCGGACGCCGCCTGGAGCCGCTGCTCGGGCTTGGCCTGGTGATCCTGGTCGTGCTCTACCTGGGGGGCGGCTTGTGGCAGGAGCGTCAGATTGCCCTGGATCTGGAACAGGCTATGCAACAGGCCCGCAGTGACGCCAGTCGGGCCCGCCAGCTGCAGGACCGGGTTGAACAGCAGCGTGACTCGGTGGCCATGGTGACCCGGCAACGGGCGGACTACCGGCCCCTCTCCGACATCCTGCTGGAGCTGACCCGGCTGATCCCTGACGGCAGCTGGTTCCGCCAGGTCAACCTGTCATCGGACCAGATTTCCGTGTCCGGGGAATCGGACCAGGCCTCCGAGCTGATCGGCATCCTGGAGCGCTCCCCCCTGTTCGAGTCGGTGCGTTTCAAGTCGCCGGTGGTGCGCAATCGTAAATCGGGCAAGGAGAATTTCGACATCATTCTGACACTCACCCGGGAGGCGGCATGACAGCCGGTTTGGGAGGTTCCCGCAAGGCCTGTGATCGCCTGCTTCTGGGCGTACTGCTGATCCTGGTGCTGGTGGTAGGCCTGTTTACCTGGCTGTGGAGCGGATTGCTGGACGGTTACCGGGAAATGGCAGAGGATGCCCGCTATCGTACGGCTCAGTTTCTGCGCATCGCGCAACGTCAGGACGAGCTGCAGGCCGATCTGAACGCACCCCAGCTGCAGGCGCAGATCCGCCAGAACTATCTCACCGGCGAAGCGCCCGGTGTCGCCTATGCCAGTCTGCAACAGCAGATCAAGGAGCTGATTGCCGGAATCGGTGGCCTGGTGTTGAGCACCCAGCTGGTGCAGCAGCCCCAGGATGAGGAACAGGTCACCGAGAAGATCATGGTGCGGGTGCGGATGCAGGGGGACACCCTGGTGCTGCAGAAGGTGATGCAGGCCCTGGAAGAGCGCCGACCCCTGATGTTCTTCGAGCAGCTCAACATCCAGGCTCCGGCAAAGGTGAAAGAGGACGAAGCGGAGAAACTCGATATCCGTTTCGACATCTACGGCTACTTCTGGAAAGGTCCGCTATGAGGCGCATACTGCTGATACTCTGCGCGGGGCTGCTGGTATTGATTGGCTTTCAATGGCTGGATTGGCCGGAATCTCGCCACGAGGCCGTTGCGGTCTCGGCTGCGTCCAGTGCCCCGGAGGGGGAGAAGGCGTCTGCATCCGATCCACCCCTGCTGGGAGCTCCGGTCACAGCCTACGCGGAGATCTTCGACCGTTCCCTGTTTCGTGCCGACCGCACCGGTTTTCATGTCGAGCCCGAACAGAACGCCGCGCCGAGAGCCCCCGCGAATCCGCCCAGGTTTCGTCTCCTAGGGGTGATCATGAGCGGCTCCGAACCCTCTGCGGCGATGATCCTCGAGCCGCAGCAGAAAAAAAGCCGCCTGATACATGTTGGGGATAAAGTGGGGGAATGGCGACTTGAAACGATCTCCGAGGATCAGGTGGTCATGAGCTGGGGCGAGAAACGGGAAACGGTGCCCTTAAGGCCCTTCTGAAGCATGCTGCGTTTTGAGAACCTGGCCCTCAGACGGGGCATCTGCGAGCGTAAATCTTGCCCGCCTCGATCGTCCCCGAACCCATAAAATCTGTTCATAAGCCGCCCCTCCGCAGTCGATTGCCCGCATTATGCGGATAAATCCCTCCATCTCACGCTAGGTTAATACCCCCTGTTTCCGCGGTCAATCAGTCCATTAGTCGAGTTTTTTTTTGCATAGTTTATTCAACAATCGCCGCCGATTTTTGCGGTTTGACGCGATAAATAATGTCCAAAAATTGGCTTTTTTGCATTGTA
>JBEVVH010000064.1:0-16540 GCA_040507245.1 Candidatus Thiodiazotropha sp. | reverse complement strand
TACAATGCAAAAAAGCCAATTTTTGGACATTATTTATCGCGTCAAACCGCAAAAATCGGCGGCGATTGTTGAATAAACTATGCAAAAAAAACTCGACTAATGGACTGATTGACCGCGGAAACAGGGGGTATTAACCTAGCGTGAGATGGAGGGATTTATCCGCATAATCCGGGTAATCGACTGCGGAGGGGCGGCTTATGAACAGATTTTATGGGTTCGGGGACGATCGAGGCGGGCAAGAGTTACGGTCCTGGATAACCCATCAAAGATTCGGGTGAGTTACCCGGGCAGATTTCTAACAGTGTTCATTAAATGATGTTCAATTACGTTGCCATATTTTCGCCACACTCTGCCACGCCGATGCCTGGGTTTGGCAGCGGATCGCCAACTGATACGGCTTAAATCACTACCGAACAACGAATACCGGCGCCGATCGGGATGATCCTCTCAAGCCATGGATGGCTCGCTGGTTCAACCAACGGGAGTGAAAAGATGAAAAAACTTTGCATGGCAATGGGTCTTGCGGCAGTTCTGTCTCAGCAGGCAGCAGTGGCGGATGAGGTTTCTCAAACCGTCAATGATCAAGCCTTCAAGGGGTCCTGGCTGGGACTCCTGGCCGGTGGTCTGGTGGCCGGTCCCCCGGGCGCGGTGCTGGGATTTGCGGGTGGTGCAGTGATTGGTGATCTGCACTCCAGAAATCAGACGCTGGTGGCAGCGGCTGAGGCGATTCCGCAGCCATCCCCAAATCAAATTGTTGAGGAGACCGATCTGTCGGACTCCCTGCAACAGGCTAATCAGCAGCTGATGCCAATGGATCTGAATGCCCTGCAGCAGGGATTTCGCTTCTGTCTCGGGTTCCGTACCGGTAGCAGCATCATCGAACCCAAGATCGCTACCCAGTTGCAGGCTCTGGCACAGATGCTCAAAGCGTTTCCCCAGTTTCAACTGCAGATCGATGCCGGTGCCGACCAGCGGGGTTCTGAGGCGTTCAACCATGCGCTGAGTCAGGCCCGCGCCGAAGCGGTGGTGAATCTATTGAGCGAGGCCGGACTGCCCCGTGATCGCATGACTGCCCGCTACCAGGGTGAGTCAGGCGCCACCTACCCACAGGATGATCTCGAAGGGTTGGCTTTCGATCGCATGGTGCAGATCACCCTGGTGCCGGGCGGTGAGTCATGAAAGGCATTCGACAGCCCCTGAGTGAAGACTTTGTCTACGGTTCGCCTGAACGGATACCCGGTAACAGCTTTCGTTGGATACCGGCTCGCAAGGCACGCCGTGAAACCCAACCAGCCCAGCGAAAAGGAGCCGGTCATGACGGTAAGCCAACCTTCTAGCCAGACGGTGCAACCGCTGCCTTTCAAACGGCTGGCCTTCATCAGGGAGGTGATGTTGAGTCTGCTTGCCGCCCTGATGACCGGGTTGGCCAGTGGACTGCTGCTGATCCTGCTGGTGTTCAGTTGGGGAAACGCCCAGGCCGGGACCTCTGAACAGCCGGTAGCCGAACTTCAGCTGAAGAGTCTCGATGGGCGCCTGATCGGCCCGGCGCCCCTGCTGAACACGGATGTGTCTGCGGAGATGACCGGTCCCCTGGCTCGGGTCCGTGTCGAGCAGGTGTTCCGCAATATCAGCCCCGACTGGGTGGAGGGCCGATACCAGTTTCCATTGCCGGAGGGATGTGCGGTGGAATACATGCGGATGCAGAATCGGCACCCGGTTGATCGATGGGCAGATCCGCGAGAAGGCGGCAGCAAAACGGGAGTACGATCAGGCCCGCAGTGCAGGCAAGGGGGCCAGTCTGTTGACCCAGCAAAGGCCGAATGTGTTCACTTTGGCCGTGACCAACATCGGACCGGGTGAGCAGGTGCGTATCCGTATTGAATACCAGCAGCGACTCACCTACGAGAACCGGGGATACAGCTGGCGCTTTCCGATGGTGATCGGACCGCGCTACCGCCCGGCGGGTCCCGACGTGGATGGTCAGCTGACTGAAGCGGTGTCACCTCCGGTGATCGCCGGCAAACCCGGCCTGATCAATCCGCTGAGTCTGCAGGTCACCCTGGCCGGTGGAGATCAGGTGGAGGCGGTTACCAGCCGCTACCATCCGGTCGTCGAAGAGCACGGTGGCGACCGCCAGTGGGTGATCCGACTCGCAGATGGCGAGATTGCCTCCGACCGGGACTTTGTACTGGACTGGCGACTGCGCAGCGATACGGCGCCCCAGGCCCAGCTCTTCACGGAACACTGGGAGGGGCATGATTACGCGATGCTGATGGTGTTGCCGCCTGCTGACGACGCGGCCAGTCCGGGCCTGCCGAGAGAACTGACCCTGGTGCTGGATCGGTCAGGATCGATGAGCGGGCCTTCCATCCGCCAGGCGAAGGCGGCGCTGCAACTGGCCCTGGAGCGGCTTGCTCCTCACGACCGCTTCAACCTGATTGCTTTCAACGAACACAGCCAGTCCCTGTTCTCCCATTCCCAGCCGGCCACCCCGGGCAATCTGACACGGGCCCGGGATTTCATCGAGGGCGTGCAGGCCTCGGGGGGAACGGAGATGCTGCCGGCCCTGCAACTCGCCCTGGGGCAGGCCGAGCCTGAGGGTTTTTTGCATCAGCTGGTGTTTCTCACCGACGGAAGCGTGGGTAACGAACAGGCATTGTTCGAACTGATCCGCACCCGTCTGGGAAAACGTCGGCTATTCACCATCGGTATCGGATCTGCCCCCAACAGCCATTTCATGGAGCAGGCGGCTGAGTACGGACGTGGCAGCTTCAGCTATATCGGAGCGGTGTCTGAAGTATCGCGGGTCATGCAGGCGCTGTTCGACAAGCTGGAGCATCCGGCCATGGCCAATCTCAGACTCGACTGGGAAGGTTCGCAACCCCTGGAAGTGGAGCCCGCTCAATTGCCGGATCTCTACCTTGGCGAACCCCTGATCCTGGCTCTCAGGAGCTCTGCGCTGCAGGCAGGGTTGCAGATTTCCGGCGTCCGTGGTGAAACGACCTGGCAGCAGCGTCTGAGTCTGGATACCGGGCAGATGCACGGGGGTGTGCATACTCTGTGGGCCAGGGCGCGGATCAAGTCGCTGATGGCTGACGATTCGCTCGGTCAGGAGGCACGACGCCGTGAAGTGCTGGCGATTGCCCTGGAACATCAGCTCATCTCCCCCTATACCAGCCTGGTGGCGGTTGAGCAGCAGCCAACACGGCCACTGGAGAAATCCCTGACGGGGGGTGATATACCGGTAAGCCTGCCTCATGGGTGGTCGGCAAAGGCGGTGTTCGGTAGCCTGCCGCAGACCGCGACACCCGCCGTGCTGTATCAGCGGATCGGCTTGCTGTTGCTGTTACTGGGTGCGGTCATTCGCCATTGGCAGAGATCCCGGGCGAGCGATGTGGTGAACCGCGCATGAGCGGTGTGCGCATATTGATGCTCGGTGTGCTGTTCAGTGGTGGGTTGTTCCTGGGGCAGGGGATCATGATCGAGGCCAAGGCCTGGCTGGCCCAGGGTTTGATCGCCCGGGCCTGGGATCGCGCCCTGGCAGAGCATCACCCGGTGACGCCCTGGCCCTGGTCGGACACCTGGCCTGTCGCGCGGCTCGGCTTTCCGCATCGCGGTATCTCCCTGATGGTGTTGCGGGGCGACCAGGGGGCCAGCCTGGCCTTCGGCCCGGGCTGGACGGAACGCACCGCGTTACCGGGCAGGGCAGGTGTAAGTGTCATATCCGGTCACCGGGACACCCACTTCCGGGTGCTTCGGGATCTACAGCCTGGCGAAATTCTGACGATACAGACATCAGAGGGACAGCTCCTGTCGTACCGGGTGGTGGAGACCCGGGTGGTGGATCAATCCCTGGGTTGGCAGTGGCCGCTGGAGCGCTTCGGGTCCGGTCATCCGGAGTTGCTGCTGGTCACCTGCTATCCATTCGATGCCCAGCTTCCTGGAGGCCCTCTGCGATACCTGGTTCGCGCCGAACGGGTTGCTCCGGCTGAGACCCGGGTCGAGCCTGGAACCCCGATGGAACCCCTCCATCCAACCGTCCGGGGAGGTTCGTCAAAAATGATGTGAAAGGGTGCCCGGTTCCGCTTGTTAACGGTTTGGCAACGGCCTCCGCGACTGCGCAAATGCCACCTGATATGAGACACTAGACCGATGAAACCCATACGTATCTTCCGCCATCTGGTCTGTCAGCATCCGGGCTTTCTGGGTGAGTATCTGCAGCAGCGGGGCATCCCCTGGGAGATGGTCTGTGTCGATGAGGCGCATCCGGTTGAACTCGATGTGGAGAACGCCTCTGCGCTGGTCTTTATGGGGGCTGGGGTCAGTGTCACAGACCGGCTGTCCTGGATGAGCAGTGAATTGGATCTGATGCGCAAGGCGTTGGATCGCAATGTACCGATCCTCGGGATCTGTTTCGGTGCCCAGATGATGAGCCAGGCGCTCGAAGGGGAGGTGTATCGGGGTGAGGAGATGGAGATCGGCTGGCACCCTGTGAGGCTCTGCCACGAACATGACGCGGACGGGTGGTTGGGCGGGCTGCCCGATGAGTTCACGGTTTTCCAGTGGCATGCCGACACGTTTACCCTGCCGCCCGGTTGCCGTTCCCTGATCGAAAGCGATTGCTATCATCACCAGGCATTTGCATTGGGCGACCATCTGGGCCTGCAGTTTCACCTGGAAATGACCCAGGAGATGGTGAAAAACTGGATCGAGCGCTACGGCAGCGATCTGCGTCACCCCTCGGGCTGCCGGCACTCCAGTGAACAAATCCTCGAAGACCTGGAACAACGTATCGAACAACTCCATCGAATCAGTGTCCGGATGTATGGAAACTGGCTTGACCGGGTACTGGAAAGGAGTCGAGGATGAGACGCCTGTTGCTGCTGTTGTTGTTCGCCTGGCTGGGTCAGGTTCAGGCGGAGTCCCCACTCAACCGGGAACAGACCCTGCAGCGCCTTGGTTCCGGAGTGGCGGAGCGGATCCAGGCGCGTTTCATCTCGGCGGAACTCGATTATCCCCCCGAGCGGGTGCAGTTGATCGCCCTCAAAGAGAGTCGCCGGTTGGAACTCTGGGCCTACCAGGACGGAAACTGGCGGTTTGTCCACGACTACGCGATATTTGCCGCCAGCGGTAGTGCGGGACCCAAATTGCGGGAGGGCGACCGGCAGGTGCCCGAGGGCTTCTATCGCATCGTCGGGCTCAACCCCAACAGTAATTTTCATCTCTCGATGAAGCTGAACTATCCCAACGCCTACGACTGGGTTCAGGCCGGCCGCGAGGGTCGCATGGCACCCGGCTCCAATATTTATATTCATGGCAGCGCCTGGTCCAAGGGCTGCCTGGCGATCGGTGATCACTACATCGAGGAGCTGTTTTACCTGATTTCGGATATCGGTATGGAGCGGGCCGCAGTGCTGATCGCACCCTTCGATTTCCGCTTGAAACCGGTGGTTGCTC
Source organism: Candidatus Thiodiazotropha sp. (assembly GCA_040507245.1). Lineage (GTDB taxonomy): Bacteria > Pseudomonadota > Gammaproteobacteria > Chromatiales > Chromatiaceae > Thiodiazotropha. Next base: position 11,083 of record JBEVVH010000064.1, on the reverse strand, counting down.
CCAGTCAGCCGGAATGGCTTGATGACCTCTATACCTACATCAGTCTGCGTCTGAAGCAGTTCCCGGTTTCACAGAAGGTACAGGATTGCGCTCAGGGTTGTCTCGATGCGCGCTATACTCGCTCGCTGGACTGAGATCGAATTCCGCTGCGCTATTCCAGGTTCGCCAGGTAGGTCGCCACCGCACTCATATCCCGATCATTGAGGCGGATCGCGACACCGGTCATCCACACATTGGTGCGTCGTCCGGTGCGTTCCCGGAACTCCTTGAGCATCTTGATGACATAGTCATAGCGTTGCCCGGCCAGGCGGGCGTAACCCTCCTGGCCACGGCCATCGGCGCCGTGACAGGAGACACAGACGTTTTTGAAAATCTGTTCTCCCTCATCGAGCAGCGCCGGTTCACCGCCGCCGGAGGGCAGCATGGTCATGGATTCGTAGTAGAGGGCAATCTTGATCTTGTCTTCCAGACTGAAGGTCTTGGCCAGATTGCTCATCAGGTAATCGTTGCGCCGGCCATCACCGAAGCGCTGGAACTGATCGACGATGTAGGCGGGATTCTGTCCCGCCAGGTTGGGGGTCAGGGGTTTTACCGCGATACCGTTCGGACCGTGACAGGTATTGCACAACACTGTGCGGTCTTTGCCTTCGCGGACCATCGCCCGATACAGGTGTTTGTCCTTGGAGATCTCCTCGATCCGGCTTTCGAACATTTGCCGCAGCTTCAAGGCCTCATCGGCGTTCACTGCTTCGCTGACCGCAGTGAGAGGAAACAGGGACAGGATCATGCAGGCCAGAGGAAGTAAAACAGGCAGGTATCGAGAGGTGTATCGCAGCACCATAAGTGGCTCCATTCGCACGCTATTGTCGAAGCCTAACCCTGATACTGCTTGATTCAGAGCCCTCTGAGCGGGGAGATCAAGGTGGGTTGCCTTGAGCCTGACAGATCGGTCAATCCGGAAAAGGGGCTGTCAGGGTTAGGATTGTTATAGGTATCGGCCGTCACTGGCACGGCTTGATTTAAGGACTGTACAATTTAGGCATTAAATGCCTGAAATGACGCTGTACGAACAGTTTTGCCCGGTTTCAGGAACCCCATGACCTGCATGTTGGGGTGTCCGGTTGCACTACCGGCTGATTATCAAGCAGCGGAAGGGGAATTTTTGTAAGCTTGCAGCAGTTTTCAGGCCGCCGATCGGCAACCTGCAGCAGGAATTATCATCAAGTGAATTATGGTACGTAAGGTCAGCAAAAAAGGGGCGAAAGCAAACCCGGGAAAGCGTCAATTTGTGTGGCGTCGCTGGTTATTCATGGGCCTGTTGACCCTGATTCTGGCCACCTTCCTGTATACCCTGTATCTGGACCGGATCGTGCAGAATCGTTTTGCCGGACAGCGCTGGGCCGTACCCGCGAAGGTGTACGGTCGCTCCCTCGATCTGTTCCCTGGTGCCCCGGTCAGCGCATCACATCTGAAAGACAGCCTGAACGGCCTGGGTTATCACAGGGTCAATCATCCGGATCGTCCCGGGGAATATTCGAGTTACCGGAACCGGTTTCTGCTGCGTACCCGGTCGTTCCGTTTTCCGGACCTCGAACGACCCAGCGATTACCTCGAGGTAATCCTGGACGAGCAGGGGGTTCGTTCCCTCAAGTATGCCTCCAAGGGTGAGCCGATCGGTCACTACCGGATCGAACCCCGGCTCATTGGCAGTCTCAGGTCGGCGCAGGGAGAGGACCGGATCCTGCTGCGCCGCAGTGATCTGCCCGATCGACTGGTGGCCGCCCTGATCGCTGTGGAAGACCAGGGTTTTTATGACCATTTCGGGATCGACCCCTGGGCCATCGGTCGGGCCATGCTCGCTAATCTGCGCGCCAGCCGGGTGGTGCAGGGCGGCAGCACTCTGACCCAGCAGCTGGTGAAAAACTTCTTTTTGACCTCGGAACGAACCCTGTGGCGCAAGTTCAACGAGGTGCTGATGGCACTGATCCTCGATCTTCGTTACTCGAAGGAGGAGATCCTCGAAGCCTACGCCAACGAGGTCTACCTGGGACAGCAGGGTGGGCGGGCAATCCACGGCTTTGCCCTGGCGAGCCGGTTTTATTTCAATCGGCCGCTGCAGGAGCTGGATCTGCCAAGGCTTGCCATGCTGGTGACCCTGGTGCGCGGACCGTCAGCCTATGATCCCCGCCGGCATCCGCAAAGAGCGAGGCAACGCAGAGATCTGGTGCTTCAGTTGATGGCCGATCAGGGAGTCATCAGCGCTGCCGAGGCGGCGTCGGCGCAGGCCGCTCCTCTGGGTATCGAGGCGGGCAGTCTGCAGAGTTCCGGCAGCCCGGCGTTCATGGATCTGGTGCGTCGTCAGCTGCGCAGAGACTATCGGGAAGAGGATCTGAATAGCGGCGGACTACGGATTTTTTCCACCCTGGATCCCTGGCTTCAGGAGCAAGCCGAGCAGGTCCTGCCGAAGCGCCTGGCAGGGCTGGAGAAGGCTCGCGGGATTCCCCAGGGTAGCCTGCAGGGGGCAGTGACTCTGGCAGATGTGGAGACCGGCGAGGTCCTGGCCCTGGTGGGGGACCGGAATACCCGCTATGCGGGGTTCAACCGGGCCATCGATGCGATTCGCCCGGTGGGTTCTCTGATCAAACCGGCCGTCTATCTCAGCGCCCTGTCGCAGCCGGGACGCTATCAACTGTTTTCCCGGGTGGATGACACGCCCATTCGTCTGAAAGCGGGCAACGGGGAGATCTGGGCGCCGAGCAATTACGATCACCAGTCCCACGATCCCGTCAACCTGCAGCAGGCTCTGGCCGAATCGTTGAACCTGGCGACCGTCCATCTGGGGCTCGAGGTTGGCCTCGAATCGGTGATTGAAAGTCTCTACCAGCTGGGGGTGCGTCGGCCCCTGCCTCAGTATCCCTCGCTGCTGCTGGGAGCCGTCTCCCTCTCCCCGCTGGAGATGACCCAGATGTACCAGACTCTGGCGAACGGTGGCTTCAGCGCCACCCTGAAATCGATCCGCGATGTGACCAACGACCGGGGTGAACCCCTCTCCCGCTACCCCCTGGAGATCGAGTCACGGGCCGATTCGAGAGCGGTCTACCTGTTACGCCATGCGCTCAATGAAGTGACCCGCAATGGCACCGCCAAAGGTCTGCAGGGGCTGCTGCCGGCCGGGATCGAGGTGGCGGGTAAAACCGGAACCACGGACCAGCTGCGGGACTCCTGGTTCGCCGGGTTCGATCGACGCAGGGTGGCGGTGGTCTGGGTCGGTCGGGATGACAATGAATCCACCGGGTTGACCGGATCCGCGGGGGCCATGCAGGTGTGGGCGGCGCTGATGAGCCGCATTGGCCTCTACTCGCTGACTGAGCAGGCGCCGTATGGCATCGAAACCGTGGCCATCGACCCGCTCACTGGGTTGCTGGGTGAGGGCTGCCGGGATGCGGTGCAATACCCGGTGATCAAGTCCGGCATGCCCCTTGAAAAGGCCCCCTGCGCCCGCTCCCGGTCGTTTCTGGATGAAAGCGTCGAGTGGTTTCAAGGGTTGATCAAACGTCCATGATCCGGGGGGATCCTTGTGTAGGACACGACACTTGAGTCAAGATTTTCCTGCTTCGGTCGCTACGGGCATGACCGATGAAGCTGAAAGCCATGCGAACCCCGGAATCGCTGCACAGATGCGTGTGATGTGGGTTCCTCGACAAGTCATTGAACCAGACAGGGAAACAGGGATGCCGGTTGGCCGAACCGGAGGTAAGTCATGAAGAATCGCCGAAAGTATTCGCGCCTGGAAACAGATCAGTCTGCCGTTCTGCACTACCGCGGTCAGAGTTTTTCCCCTTGCCGTGTACTCAACTACTCCATGGGTGGTGTCTACCTCAATGCCGCTGATCCACGCATCGGGACACATTTGCCACAAGGCTATTTTCAAGCCTCTGAACGCCTTCCGGCGGAACTCGAGTTGCCCGGGTTTCAGGTCAAAGCCGCAGTCACTGTGGTCTATGTCCATGGCCAGGGAATCGGCTTGTGCTTCGATGACGAGGACCAGGGTGGACGCCTTTATTACACACTGCAAGGTGGGTCTCAGGCTGACCGGCAAAGTCCTGCATTGGATCATTCTCTGCATGCTCCGCTTTGGAGCATCGAACAGATGGCCCTGGAATACCTGAAACCCAGACTCGCCGAATTCTTCCGAAAATCCCGTGAATCGCTGCTGCAATCCATGCAGCGTCCCGCTGAGGCAGGTGAGGAATCCGCCCGGTTTTTCACCTTGACACTACTGGAACAGGAGATGAAGACGATCTCCCAGGCGTTCACCCAGCAGCTTGTCCTGAGTTTACGCGGTTTGTCTGGTGATGATCCGGTAGCGGCATCAGCTCCCCAAGTTTCAACTGACACCGAACTCGCGCTGATGGACAAGCGGGAGATCGATCGATGGGTGATGATCGATGACATGGCGAAACGGGTTGAACAGGGTTTGGGGTCCCGTATGTTTCGTCTCAATACGGGAATGTCCACGTTACTCGGTCAAACGGTAACGCCGGAGCTTAATCCACTTTCACCCCGTGCCCTCCTGGACATCATGAGCCGGGTTCTCAACGGGTATGAACTGAACGATTCGAACTTCCGTCTGATCCTATCGGTTTTTCGCGACACCCTGCTTGTAGATCTTGTCGGGCTTTATGAACAGATCCTGGATAAGCTGGATTCACTGGGTATAGATACCAAGCCCCAGGTGTTGCAAGCGGTGATCCCCGATAACCATGCTCAGCGTGTTGATGTGAAATCGGAAAAGACACTGCCCGCATTGCTGCAGCTTGGCGCGGCACAGGCTCGAACCGGCTCAAGCGCCGGTACACACCGGGTGAGTTCACAACAGGTCACGGATTTTCTTGATAACCTGCCCCTCAGGCAGGGTGCATCCCTGGTAAAACAGTTGGAACGCCATCTTGCGGGCATGGAGCTTGATCCCTCGATTCACGCTGCTGTGGGTACCGGCGAGGAGCTGGTTTCAGCATTGAGCCAGGATGCGTTGCTTCCGGAATCGATTCGTGCACTGGTGATGCGCTTGAAAGTGCCCATCGTTCAGGCCATCGTCACTGATCCGCGACTTATGGAACATCCGCGCCACCCGGTCCGTCTGTTGCTCGAAGCCTGCGAGTCCCTGATACCCTATCTGTGGGTGCGTGGTCATACCCCCATTCCTGAACAGCTCAGTCTGGATCGGCTCATCGATGAGCTCGAACGGGGTGAAATCGAAGGATTGGACGCGGTTTGGGAGGCACTGGACAAGATTCGCCAGGAGCGATCGGCGCGGTTTCGCAGCAATCTGAAAATCGCTGTTTCCCGCTGTGTGAAGCAGGAGCGCCAGTTGGTGTCAGAACAGCGCGTGATGGCTTGTCTGCAACAACTGCTTTTGGGGAAGACCGTATCCGCAGCGATGGATCGACTGTTTCGTTACGGCTGGATCAACCTGCTGATCCAGACTCATACCCTCAAGGGTGAGACAAGTGCGGAATGGAAAGCCTACTGGCAGGTCTTGGAACTTTTACCGAAACTGCTTGCAAGGGACGCCGCGCATCCGGTTTGTCCGGACCCGAGGCTGGACGACCTGATCGCCATTATACGCAAGGGGTTTCGCGAATATCCGGTGCACCCGCAGGCCAGTCGGCGTTTCGTCAGCGACCTGCAGCAGGCGTTGCATGACCAGATCGGCGCTCTGACAGAGGAACAGAAACAGCCGGTCACCATCAATCAGGCTTATCTGGACAGTCACGGATCCTGGACCCCCTGTTGCGACGAACCGGTACAACTGCACCATTACTCCCCCCGTTTGCTGAAGCAGATCGAAGCGATGGATGTGGGTGACTGGCTGATGGCGGACAGTTCCGATGAGTCTCCAGTCATGCTCAACCTGGCGTGGAAGAATCCCGCCACGCATCGTTATCTCTGGGTTGATGGACAGGGTTACAAACTGCTGGATGCCAAGCGGGAGCAATTAATTGCGGGATTTGCGCAGGCCGGTTTGCAGATTCACGACGAGCTGCCCAAGTCGATCCTGGAGCGCGCCATCGACCACATGCTTCAGGAGAGCTATAACACGCTTAAGGATCAATCCGACAACGATACCTTGACCGGATTGATGAATCGCCGCAATTTCGAACACCACTTGCGTGAACTGCTGCGAGTCCCCGGGAGGGGCGCCGGAACCCCTATTCTGATCCTCCTAGACCTGGATCAGTTTCAGGTGATCAACGACCTGTGTGGCTTTGAAGGCGGCGATATTCTGTTGCAGACCATCGCCTCGATTCTCAGCGGCGATATCCCGAGCGGTGGACTGGTTGCGCGGATCGGTGATGATGAGTTCGCCCTGCTGATTCCGGATGCCGGCCTGGAAAAGGGGTATCAATATGCGGAAAACCAGCGCAGGGCCATCGAAGAGTATCCTTTCAGTTGGGAGGGTCGCCTGATACCGGTTTCCGCCAGTGTTGGTGTACTGCAGCTCGACACTCTCAACAAACCAACCCCGGATACCTTGTTGCAGGCGGTTCTGTCCGCCTGCCGTATTGCCAAGCAGGCGGGCAGAAACTGCACCCGGGTATTCACCGCTTCTGACAGCGCCTATCAGCAGCATCAGGAGATGATTCAGGCAATTCCAACGATTCAGGAAGCCTTGAAACATGGCCGCATGCGCCTGTTCGCCCAACCGATCGTGTCCCTGGGAAACAACCATTGCGGGGATGTCAGTCACTTCGAGGTGTTGTTGCGGATCGTGGACGATCAGGGCCGCTTACAGAGTCCGCAGACCTTTATCACCATCGCGGAACAGTATGATCTGATGCGTTCCGTGGATCGTTGGGTGGTGGAACAATTTTTCACCACTCTGGCTGGTTATGCAGGACGTATCGGAAACAGCGCACGCTTTTCCGTGAATCTTTCCGCTAAATCCATAGTCGACCGGGAGTTTCGCGCGTTTTTGAGCGCCCAGATCAAAGCCTCGCCGATCCCGGCCGAACGATTCGGTTTCGAGGTCACTGAAACCGCTTTGGCGCGTGATATCTCTGAGATTGCCGCTTTTGTCGAAGAGATCATCGACCTGGGCTGTGACTGTTACCTGGATGATTTCGGTTCCGGATATGCCTCTTTCTCCTATCTCAGGGATCTTCCCGTCACCTACGTCAAGATCGACGGTGTGTTTGTGCGCGACATGTGCCAAAAGCCAGAGGACAGGGCCATGGTTTCAACGATCACGGAACTGGCCCACTTCATGGGTAAACAGGTGGTGGCCGAGTTCGTCACGGATGAAGCCACCCATCAGGCATTGCTGGAGATGGGCGTCGATCATGGTCACGGTTATCATTTCGGAAAACCCCGATTACTGACTGAGCAGCTGGACGGAATCCTGGCTCAGGCCGATCCGCAACAGCGGCCGGTGTGACGGGCGACTCCCCCGCTGCCAGCCAGGGAAAGCGAAGCGAAGGCTGGTAGTCCCCGGTAGTCGCGAGGCGATACTGGAAACCCGACGAGCCGTAGGCGCCAAAGGGGATCCAAAGATCGCATCCGAACGCGACGTCCAGTCATTCGGGAGCTGACAACGGAGCGGTGACGAGCTTGCGAAGTCATCGCGTAGTGTCAGTGACCGGGACGGCCGGGGCACTAATAGGCTGTCAAAGATCGAATCGATTTTGGTGGACTTGGATGTCCCAAAATCTTTCATGAGATCGAAGACTCGCTTGTCAGCGCTTCGATAGTGTTGGTTGCCGGGTCCGCAGATAGGCTACAATCCGGGCAGAATACAATTCCCCACGTGTCAGGAGCCACGGCTTGACTGTATATGCCGCCGACAAATTAATCGCCCAGACCCGGGTGCTTGCCGCTGAATACCGGCGAACCATGGGTAAACCCCTGCCCGGCATCAGCAATGAAATTGCCGAATTCGATGCACTCAAACTGCTGCAGCTGGCGCCCAATAACGAAGGGGAGGGTGGCTATGACGCCGTTGACCCGGGTCGGGGAAATAAGCGTATTCAGATCAAATCCCGAACCATTTTCGACGAGAGCAAATCCGGCCAGCGTATTGGCCAACTCAAGCTGGACAAGGCCTGGGACAGCGTGGTGCTGGTGATCATGGATGAAGACTACATGCCCTACGAGATCTACGAGGCGGAGCGGGACGACCTGCTCGAATACCTCGACCAGAGCAGCAGTAACCGGGCCAAGCGGGGTGCTATGTCGGTGGCACGCTTCAAAATCATCGGACAGCGGATATGGACCCGGGAAAGCGGGCTTGAATCGGAACTCTGGGACAACCAGTCCGACTAAGCCCCAGGCACATCGATGACCGACTACGCGGAGATATTCGGCCCGCAAGGCTGGCTGGCGAATCGCATCCAGGGTTTTTCCCACCGGCCACAGCAGCAGGCCATGGCGGAGGCTGTGGCGGAGGTCATGGCCCAGGGCGGTTCATTGATCTGCGAAGCCGGCACCGGGACCGGTAAAACCTTCGCCTACTTGGTTCCTGCGCTGATGTCCGGGGCCAAGGTCATCATCTCCACTGGCACGAAAAACCTTCAGGATCAACTCTATCACCGGGATCTGCCACGAGTTCGGGAATGCCTCTCGAGCCCGGTCTCCAGTGCATTGCTCAAGGGTCGCGCCAACTACCTGTGTCTCTACCGTCTGGAAAACACCCTGGTGGAAGAGGTCCGCCTGACCCGGGAGCAATTGGGCCAGCTGCAGGCGATCCGCAAATGGTCGAGTGCAACCCGCAGTGGGGACATCGCGGAGATGTCGGAAATCCCTGAGGACGCCACGATCTGGCCGGTGGTGACCTCCACCACGGACAATTGCCTGGGGCAGGAGTGTCCCGCCTACAGCAAATGTCACCTGGTGGAGGCTCGCAAGCGGGCCCAGGAAGCGGACCTGGTGGTGATCAATCACCATCTGCTGTGCGCCGACCTGAGTCTCAAGGAGGAGGGCTTCGGCGAGCTGTTACCCAGCGCGGACTGTTTCATTCTGGACGAGGCGCACCAACTGCCTGATGTGGCCGGTGCGTTCTTCGGCGTCACCCTCAGTGGCCGGCAGTTGCTCGAACTGGCAGGCGACTGCCTGACCGAATTCCACCGTGAGGCGCCGGATGCCCGGCAACTGCAGGAGCGGGCGGAACGTCTGCAGCAGGTCAGCCGGGATTTGCGGCTGACCTTCGGTCTGGATATCCGCCGGGGCGCCTGGTCCGAAGTGGCGGACAACCTCGCGGTAACCCGTCAGCTCGATGCCCTGGAAGAGGCCCTGCGGGAACTCAGTGAGGTACTGCAGGCCATCGAGGGGCGGGGCAAGGGACTCGACAGTTGCAAGGAGCGCAGTAATCAGCTGAGTGTGCGTCTGCAGGCACTCAGGGATGAAGAGGACAAATCCTCGATCCGCTGGTTCGAGACCCAGCGGACCAGCTTCCGCCTCAATCGCACCCCGCTGGACATCTCGGAGATCTTCCGTGGGGTCATGCAGACGCATCCTGCGTCCTGGATTTTCACTTCGGCGACCCTGGCGGTGGGTAACAGCTTCGAGCATTTCTCCGCGCAGCTCGGACTACAGGACGCAGAGACCCGCTGCTGGGAAAGTCCCTTCGATTATCCCCGCCAGGCGGTCTGGTACCTGCCTCACGGGCTGCCGGAACCCAATGATCCCGCATTCAACCGGGCCGTCTCCGATATCTCCATCCCGATTCTCGAAGCGAGCAACGGGCGCGCCTTTCTGCTCTATACCAGCCATCGCGCCCTGCAAGAGGCCGCCGAATATCTGCAGGAGAGGATTGACTATCCCATGCTGGTGCAGGGCACCGCACCGCGTACCGAACTGGTGGAGCGGTTTCGCGAAATGGGTAACGCGGTGTTGCTCGGAACCTCCAGCTTCTGGGAAGGCATCGATGTGAGGGGAGAGGCGCTCTCCTGCGTGATCATCGACAAACTGCCCTTCGCCTCACCCGGCGATCCGGTGCTGCAGGCGCGCATCGACGCCCTGCGCAAACGCGGCGGCAATCCCTTCATGGCCTATCAGGTACCGCAGGCGGCCATAGCGCTCAAACAGGGCGCCGGCCGGTTGATCCGCGACGAGGCCGACCGGGGGGTGCTGGTAATCTGCGATCCGCGCCTGATCAGCAAACCCTACGGCAAGGTCTTCGTGCGCAGCCTGCCGCCCATAACCAAGACTCGGGATTTGGATGTGGTGAAACGGTTTTTCGCCTTGGCCGATGCCTCGCAACAGGAAGACTCGCATAGCGCTGAGTGATGTTAAACGGGAAGAAAGTCCCTATAAAACAGTGAATGCAGTAATCTCAGCTTTCCGCCCTTTGCATAGCTCATTTCAATAACTCATGCAGATTCAATTGGCTCCATGTGAAATAGGAGGCAAATTGCGCGAAATGCACGGCGTTCAATATCAGACTATTTTTTCTGTTAGTGGTAAAGAACTGGTAACTCAAAGATATTTATTCTAAAAAACACATATTAGGGAGATTGCGGATCTCTGAATCTCGGTCCTCCAGTTGAATTTAGAAGGCAACCCGCACGTTTTGTTTTGTGTTATTCGCCTGCTTTACTGCTAATTCGTTGAGTTTGAGGGAGTTTTGCACGCCGAACAGGGGAGTATACGGGTTAACGGGCAAATTGCCTGCTACTCAATGTTATTAGGGCAATAAAAATAAATGGAGCAGCAGTGAGAACCAATTACGTATTAATTGACTTCGAAAATGTCCATCCTAAGAATCTAGGGATTCTTAAAGGTCATGATTTCAAGGTTATTGTGTTCGTTGGTGCCAACCAAACCAAGATCACTCTTGAGCTGGCAACTGCAATGCAGTCGCTTGGGGATAACGCAAAATATATACAAATTTCTGGCAATGGCCCCAACGCATTAGACTTCCATATAGCGTTTTACATTGGTGAAATATCTGCAAATGACAACAACTGCTATTTCCATATAGTTTCAAAAGACACGGGCGCTGCCAGCCAGGGAAAGCGAAGCGAAGGCTGGTAGTCCCCGGTAGTCGCGAGGCGATACTGGAAACCCGACGTGCCGTAGGCGCCAA
>JBEVVH010000063.1:0-16648 GCA_040507245.1 Candidatus Thiodiazotropha sp. | reverse complement strand
GGGGCACTAATAGGCTGTCAAAGATCGAATCGATTTTGGTGGACTTGGATGTCCCAAAATCTTTCATGAGATCGAAGACTCGCTTGCTGGCAGGTGGCTGCCGACGGCAACACCTCTGAAACCATGTACCCGGACCAGTCCCTGTACGCCTATGATTCGGTGCCCACCATGGTGCGCCGGATCAACAACTCCTTCAAACGTGCCGACGAGATCCAATGGTCCCGTGGACTGGAACCCGGTGACGAGGGTTACACGGATTATTTTCTGCCGATTGTGGCGGATGCGGAGGCTGGTTTCGGTGGTGTGCTGAACGCCTTCGAGCTGATGAAGAACATGATCACCGCGGGTGCCGCCGGTGTGCATTTTGAAGATCAGCTGGCCGCGGTGAAGAAGTGTGGCCACATGGGTGGCAAGGTTCTGGTACCCACCCAGGAGGCGGTGCAAAAACTCATCGCTGCAAGACTCGCCGCGGACGTGATGGGTGTTCCCACCCTGGTTTTGGCGCGCACCGATTCTGAAGCCGCGAATCTGCTGACTTCGGATGTGGATCCGAACGATCAACCCTTCCTCACGGGCCAACGTACCGGTGAGGGGTTCTATCGTGTGAAGAACGGTCTCGAACAGGCGATTTCACGGGGTGTGGCCTACGCCCCATATGCGGACCTGGTGTAGTGCGAGACCGGGACTCCCGACTTGGGATTCGCGCGTGAGTTCGCGCAGGCGGTGCTGGCTGAAAATCCCAACAAACTGCTGGCCTATAACTGTTCACCCTCGTTCAACTGGAAGAAAAACCTGGACGACAGGACCATTGCACGGTTCCAGGACGAGCTTTCGGACATGGGTTACAAGTACCAGTTCATTACTCTCGCAGGTATTCATAACATGTGGTTCAACATGTTTGACCTGGCCTACGACTATGCCCGCGGCGAAGGTATGAAGCACTATGTTGAAAAGGTGCAACAGCCTGAATTCGCCGCTCGGGATCGGGGCTATACCTTCGTGTCTCACCAGCAGGAGGTGGGTGCCGGTTACTTCGATGATGTCACAACCGTGATTCAGGGAGGCGCTTCCTCGGTTACCGCACTGACCGGATCCACGGAAGAGGCTCAGTTCGATAGCGCAGCCGGGATGTAATCCTTTCCGTTTGATTGATTTCTGCCCTTTGGCCGTGCTTCGGCACGGCCTTTTTTCTTTTTGCACTATCTTTATGAGAAAGCATCACGATTGATTTCGACCTTCAGCATTTGACTGGCAGGTGACATTTCAATCGAAGGCATTGCAAGCAACGCATGTGCCTGGAATGCCCGTGGCAAATTAGCTTTTCGACTATGTTCGGTTAAGGAGCGGATTCATGAGCCTGAGTCAGAATGAACTAAAAACCGCGGATCTGTATGATATCCATGAAGAGACGCTACAGATATGTGAACCGGGCCTGCGGCATTTTGGTGGACATCAAGCCTTCCATGGCCCGGTTGCCACCCTGAAATGTTTCGAAGATAACTCACTGGTCAGGGAGCAGCTGGAGCAACCCGGGACAGGCCGGGTGCTTGTGGTGGATGGTGGTGGCTCACTGCGATGTGCGTTGCTGGGTGATCTGTTGGCACAGATGGCGGTTGATCATGGCTGGGCCGGAGTGGTCGTGCATGGCTGCATCAGGGATTCCCGGGAGATCTCGCAGATGCCCCTTGGGGTCATGGCCCTGACAACGAATCCGCGTAAGAGTGTCAAGCGAGGAGCCGGTGAAGTGGGTGGCAGTCTGACATTCCGCGGAGTCGATTTTCATCCCGGTGAATGGCTCTATGCCGATGAGGATGGCATCGTGGTGATGGATAAACCCGCAGTTTGATCAGTGCCTGCATTGGATCCGGGCGCGGGTGGAAACTCGCAACCTCACGGATCCAACGGGCCAGACTGCGTTACCGGGCAGAGATGTTACACAGTGGGATGCCGATCATTTCGATGGGACTGATCCTGATCATGCCATCATTTCCGTAATTCAGATGGTCTCTGCCTCGACCTCCGTCCAGATCGTCACAGCCCGGCCCCCCCACCAGCGTGTCATTTCCCCGGCCACCTCGAATCAGATCGTTTCCCAGACCGCCCAGCAGATGATCGTTGCCTTTGTCTCCGTACAGGCAGTCGTTACCGGAGCCGCCATCGATGAAGTCGTTGCCTTTCCCACCGTGAATGATGTCGTTACCGAACATTCCATAGATCCGGTCATCGCCTTTCCCACCATTGATCCGGTCGTTACCAAAGCCGCCAAAGATCCGGTCATTGCCTTTGCCGCCATCGATCTTATCGTCTCCGCAGCCACCGATCAGGGTGTCGTTACCCTTGCCGCCACTGATGGTGTCATTGCCGCCGCCTCCGTAGATGGTATCGTTGCCTTTGCCACCGATCAGGGTGTCGTCACCGCAGCCACCGTAAATGGTATCGTTGCCTTTGCCTCCGTCGATGGTGATATGGGTTTTGGGACCGTAGAGCTGGTGGCCGGACATGGTGATGGTGTCGTTGCCTTTGCCACCCCGGATGACCAGGTTCTTGGCTTCTTCAGCGGTGAAGTTGTACTCCTCTTTGCCATTGACCGTGACTTTTACCGAGTCATCGCAATTCTGGTGTACATGGATTTTATCGTTACCGCCGCGGGCATCCAGTACGGTTTTATCACTCAGTCGCGTGCCGAATATTTTCGGGCCCCGATCGACCTGGGTTGCATTGGGGTCGGTGAATCTGTGCAGGTTGAAAATTCCCATGACTGTCTCCTTGTGTGCTGTTTTTCCTGTGCCCAGCGAGAATATTGATTCTCTGGACAATTAAACACGCTCAACTGCCTGTTGTAAGTTGGGGATCACCCTAGCTAGGGTTTGTTCTGATCGACGCTCACAGAATCACTTGATGCGAAGTGAGGATGGGGGCGAATCTCAGTCAGTTGGCAGCGTAGGACACGACGCTAGAGACTTGTGCCCGGCGAAACGATCTTCATGCCGTGGATAACCAGATCCGGGTAGAGTGGCGAGTCGATGCGCACCAAAGAAAACACCAGGGTGGAGTCGACCGGGGCCTCGACGGCAGCTTCCTGACCAACCAACTGGGTACCCGCGATATCAAGCCGGCTGTTGTAGGTCTCAATCGCGAGGCTGCCTTCGACATGACCCGCCGTCAGAGTGAGGGTGGAATTGTGTGCCGTCAGGGCCGTGCCCAGGGAGATGATCCGGCTGTTACGTAGCGTGACGCTGGAGTCGATCACCACCAGGCTGTTGATCTCTGCATCCTGGACCAGAATGTTGTGGCAGTTTTCGATCAGCAGGCTTCCTATCCGGCCGGAGAACACCCGGTCGGATTCGCCACGGCACTCCACTGTGGCGCGATAGGCTCTTTGAGCGGGTTTCAAACCCCGTTCCGGGGCAGGCTTCCAGGTTTGTTCCAGCTGGGGTTTGAGAAGATCATAAAAACGCTGCGGTTGCTCGATAAACGCCACATGGCCACCGGGTATGAGTTCCAGCCGGGCATTCGGAATCAGGGATTCCAGCATGTATCCGGTACGCACCGGTGCAATCTTGTCCTGCTCGCCCCACACGATCAAAGTCGGTTGATGAATGGTTTCGGGAACCCGGCTGAAGTCGTTCTGTACCAATGCCAGACCGGCGATGGCACTGGGTTGTCCACGCAGCACCTTGGTCCGGAACGGTTCCAGGTTGATCAGCAGATCCATGTCGACCGGGGCGCGTTTCTCCAATGCGCTCATCAGGGCGTCGGCCAGGTTGGTGACCTTCCGGTCGTCGAATACATTGTACTGGTTGAGCACCCGGTCAATGCCCAGGGGGGCCAGGTATTTGGTGTAGGCCTGCCGGTGGAGGATCCCCGCAGGATCAACCAGGGTCAGGGTTTTGACCGTGTCAGGATAATCGTGGGTGTACTGCAGACTGATGGCTCCGCCCATGGAGTGACCCACCAGGTGGAAGGCTTTGCCAACGTGCTTACGGGTCAGTAGCCGGATCAGTCGCGAGTAGTTGGCGGGTGAATAGACCACATTGGCCTTGCTTGAACGGCCGAACCCGGGCAGATCGAATGCAAGCACGAAATAGTTCTCAGGTAAGCGCTGGAACAGGTCGTCCCAGCAGGTAGAGGCCTCGTCACCCAGACCGTGTACCAGGACCACGGCAGGGTTATCCGGATTACCGGCCGACTTCAGATAGACCTCACCGCCGAAGACTGACTCGTTTTCGAACCACTCGCGTACCTGAGCGCCATTCACCAGGGTGGGCAGCAGGGTGCCGATGATCAGCAGAAACAGGAACCGGTTGATCAAGGGGAACTTCATTTTGCTCATGACAGGACTCATTCTCCGTATCTGCGGGTTGGGAGGACGGGATCAGGGCTCGGCATGGCTCAAAGATCGAGTTGATAACACGGTGTGTAGTCGCCTTGCAGTTTCATGCGTTTCTGTTCCGCGAACGAGATCAGCAGGCGATCCATGGCGCTCATCACCTCGGTTTCACCCTGCAACAGGAAAGGTCCATGGCGTTCCACCGCACGAATACCTTCCTCCTTGACGTTGCCCGCAACGATGCCGGAAAAGGCGCGACGCAGGTTGGCGGCCATCATGTGGCCCTGCTGTTGACGCTTCAGGTCGAGGCCTGCCATTGCCTTGTGGGTGGGTTTGAAGGGATGTTGCAAGTCCCTGTCGATATGCAGACGCCAGTTGAAATAGAAGGCATCGTTTCGGTCGTAACGAAAGGCCCGCACCTGCTCCATGGCCTCCTTAAGGGTTTTCGCCACAGCGGCGGGGTCATTGATAATCACTTTATAGTGATGTTGAGCGGATTCCCCCAGGGTTGCTCCGATGAAGCGGTCGATCTGTTTGAAGTATTCGGCACTCTCTTTTGGACCGGTGAGGATCAGGGGAAAGGTGTGATCCTGATTGTCGGGATGCATCAGGATGCCCAGCAGGTAGAGCAATTCCTCCATGGTGCCGGCACCACCGGGAAAGATCACTACTCCGTGGCCGGTACGCACAAAGGCCTCGAGGCGTTTCTCGATGTCCGGCATGATGACGAGTTCGTTGACAATGGGATTGGGGGGTTCTGAGGCAATGATTCCGGGTTCGGTGATGCCCAGGTAACGGCCATCACTGATGCGCTGTTTAGCATGCCCGATGGTGGCGCCTTTCATGGGACCCTTCATGGCGCCGGGACCGCAGCCGGTACAGACGTTCAAGCCTCTCAGGCCCAGTTCGTATCCCACCTCTTTTGTGTAGTCGTATTCACACCGTCCGATCGAATGTCCGCCCCAGCAGACGATCAGCTTGGGGTTGTGGCCGGTCGGTAGTACCCGTGCGTTTCTCAGGATATGAAACACTGCGGAGGTGATGTGAGCCGGCTGTTTCAGGTTGTAATTCGGGTTGTGCTGGATCTCGTTGTGAACGTAGATGATGTCGCGCAAAACCGCGAACAGGTGCTCCTGGATACCGCATACCATGCGTCCGTCAACGAAGGCGTTCGCCGGCGCATTCTCCAGGCGCAGTTGAATACCTCGATTGGTTTGGGTCAGGTGTATGCCAAAGTCACGGTAGGTCTCGAAGATTACCCGGGCATCATCGGTTTCGCTGCCGCAGTTGAGTACCGCCAGGGCACAGCGCCGGAACAGGCCATAGAGTCCCCGGGCGCTGGTGTCCAGCAGGGCGTTGACCTCGAGTTGGGAGAGGATTTCTAGACTGCCTTCGGGACGCACCGAGGCGCTGAGTTTATTGGGTGTCTGTTTCAAAACGGCCTTGATCGAACTGGAGTGATTGGCTGAATGCAGGGTGGTGCAGCGATCCGCCATGCCCCCGGGTTCGAGGAACGGACCCGGGGAATCGCGGCGTGGTTTCTCTAGGGCAGCATCCTGCCGTCACGTGGTTTGCCGATATCTCATCGTTTGGGGAGTAATTCCTCGATGATATTGCGTTCTTCACGCAACTCTTTTTCAGAGGCCTTGAGCCGGGAGATGCTGAAGTCATCCAGTTCGAGTCCTTGAACGATCTCATAGTTCCCGTCCCGGCAGGTTACCGGGTAGGAAAATACCACGCCTTCCTCGATGCCGTAACTACCGTCGGAATGCACCGCCATGCTCACCCAGTCACCTTCTCTGGTACCGAGTGCCCAATCATGAACATGGTCGACGACCGCATCTGCTGCGGAAGCGGCGGAAGAGAGTCCGCGTGCCTCGATGATTTCCGCCCCCCGACGCTGGATGCGGGGGATAAAGTGATCGATGGCCCAATCCCGGGTGACCAGATCGAATACCGGTTTGCCATCGATCATGCAGTTGTCGATATGCGGATACTGGGTCATGGAATGATTGCCCCAGATGGTCATGCGGATGATATCGGCGACCCGGTTGTTGGTCCGGTTGGCCAGTTGACCCAGGGCCCGGTTGTGGTCCAGGCGGGTCATCGCGGAGAACTGGCTGGGACTGAGGTCGGGGGCGTTAGCCGCTGCGATCAATGCATTGGTGTTGGCCGGATTGCCGACCACCAGGACACGTATATTCTCAGAGGCAAAGTCATTGATGGTCCGGCCCTGGTTGGAGAAGATCATCGCATTCTCGGTGATGAGATCCTTGCGCTCCATGCCTTTACCCCGGGGTTTGGCGCCGATGAGTATGGCGTAGTCGGCGCCCCGGAAGCCGATTTTCGGATCATCCGTCAGCACGATGTCGTGCAGCAGGGGAAAGGCGCAGTCCTCCAGTTCCATGCCGACACCGTGAAGTGATGACAGGGCTTGGGGTATTTCAAGCAATCTCAGAATGACCGGTTGCTCCTGACCGAACATGGCACCGGAGGCGATGCGGAATGC
Organism: Candidatus Thiodiazotropha sp.; assembly: GCA_040507245.1. Classification (GTDB taxonomy): domain Bacteria; phylum Pseudomonadota; class Gammaproteobacteria; order Chromatiales; family Chromatiaceae; genus Thiodiazotropha. Next base: position 9,809 of record JBEVVH010000063.1, on the reverse strand, counting down.
CAGGGCGTATCCAATGTGACCGGCAGCGCCGGTGAGGGTGACTTTGATTGCGGGCTTCATCTCGGTTGGGTCCTCCCGTGAGGTTAAGGGTTACCCGAAACATCTGGGTATCATTGAAATTAACCGACACTGGAACATGGCCTGTTCAGGTGCCGGGTTCATAGCTACCTGAACCCTTAACAATACAGGGTTGTGATGGTTCTGAACAGGTTTGCGCGACAGGACAAGACCCTTACTGTGGCGGTTATCCACAGTACCCCGTTGGTCGGTCTGTGAATGGCATCGGAGTATTCATGTCAGGTTCAATAAAACCTCCCAATGGGACATAAGCCAAGCTGTTCCGCACACGAGCCAAGCCATTCTGAAAGGGGGTCTGACTCAGGATTCGAGATGTTGATAGGGCGGATGTGTCTGGAGGCGATCGTCCTGCTTGGGCTGGCCAACGGTGAAATGATAGAGGCTTTGGAACTGGCGATCCTGAAGGCCCAGAATCTCATGTACGCCATCATCGAAAAAGCAGCCGATCCCGGTACCCCGCATGTTCATGGCTTCGGCCTGCAGATAAAGCACCTGACCGATCAGGCCCGCTTCCCAAAACAGCTCCGGATAAATTTGCGGACCACGCTCATGCAGCACCGGCTCGAAATATGAAAGCATTCCAAGACTGAAGTAACTGCTTGCGGCGATATCCTGATGACAGGAGAGGGCGCGGGCCGCGCGTTTCGCCTCAGTGCTCAGCAATTTGTACAACGGCAGGTGTGCGGGAGCAGAAGGCAGCGGGCTCCACTCGAAGCGGGAGTCCATCGCAGTCTTCAGAGACTCCAGATGGGATGGATTGCGACACAGCAGGTACAGGCCGGGATCGAGCTCACGAACTTTATGCGCGAAGATCAGCAGGTGAACACGGGGATCGATTTGCCAACTGCTCCAGGGAACCCGATCCCTGCGTGGCAGGGTCTGATCGAGGAGATTGAAGAAATCCCCGGCGTCGCAAGTCGCCTTTGAGTTGAAGGCCTGGGCGCTGCGGCGTTGCAGAATCATCTCCCGCGCGGACACCGCTGTGAGTTCCGGAGGGTCCGGCCAGTCCGGTATGAGTGCTTGTACGTCGGCCGGTAAGGGTGCTCCCAGCAGACTCTGTTCCAACCGGTCGATGACCGGCCAGGGATGGCGTGATTGGGTGCTCAGACGATTCGGAAGGCCGTGCCATTCGTTGACGGCCGGTATCGATATCCTTGAGGGTGGAGTGGGGACTGTTTCAGTGTCATCCAGTGCCGCCAGATCCAGCAACAGATCCGGAACCTCGGGCTCCACCGATTGGGAATCCGCCACCCTGTCCAGTCCGATCAGACGGGCGATATCCCGTCGTTCCATGGGCAGGCGTTGCAGACGATAGCCCTGGATTGCTGCGGAGTAGGCGAGTGTACCCACTGCATGCCCCAGATCGAGTTGTACATATCGAAACGCCCGTTCACCGTATTTCCAGGCTTCGCGCCAGGCAATGCTGCTCAATGCCAGCCATATCCGGGCGGGTTGATCATTGGATTGAGCCGGTTTCTCAAACCCGCATCGCAACTCCAGGGCATGCTGATAGGGATGGTAGTGGTAGACGCCGTCCTGAAAGCCGGTGATGCCCTGCAACACCAGATAGCACTCGGTGGGGTGCAGGTTACCGCTGGAAGGGTTGCATCGAAGGGACCAGCGATCCGGCCCGAAGGACTTCCAGGCCGACAAGCCGAGTGCAAAACGCAGCAAACCGGCGAGTTCCCGGGTATCCCAGGCCGACAATGGCTTGAGTGGATGCATGCGATCCAATTCCTGGATCGTGGGATCAGGGAGGAAATCGAACTCATGGGTCAGGGGAACCTGCGGGGCGTCGCTGTACGTGCGGAACGGATCGGGTTGCTGATCCCAGTCGAGGAAATCCGGTCCGGTCGCATATCGCTCAAATCGGTGTTTGGTGCGTTCGTGGTACGCAATAATCCGTTCGAACAGGTCGTTGGATGTCATGATACGGGTGCCATGCCGATGCAGGATGTGCCAGGAACTCTCAGGAGGATTTGAGTTCTTCCGGAGTTTTGGCCCTGACGGTTAATGCATGCAGTTCACCGGAAGTGATTTCATCGTGGAACAGGCTCAGGATGGAGCGTTGTCTTTGCAGGAGTTTCATGTCGGTGAAGGCGGGCGTGGTTACGTTCACCTCGAAACTGCAACTTTCTCCAGCCACCTGGATGTCGGCGTCCGGATAGATATTTTGAATGCGTTTAATCAACTCTTGCTCATTCATGGGTCAGCGCGCTCCTCATCAAAAAAGCGGTTCGCAAAGTGTTCAAAATAGTGGCTATCTTCGCATTTCGTGCATTCTGAAGCGAGCCAAATGGGGCAGGATTCTTGTGGTTATCGGATCCATTGACTGTATTCACTGGATGCTTGCCGATGCAATAGAGATCCTGGAGTGCCACGTTCACTCCGGGCTATACGAAACGGGACATCATGCATGGGTAGTTGTCAGTCCGGGCAATGGTTGAGGTTACACACTTTCAGGTTTCAAGCGAGCCGGATTTGCCCATAGTGATTTGTATGTATTGATAATTATCAATCAACGAACGTGTATTCATTCGTAAGCATAGGTCAAGAAAAAGCGCTGCTGGTCGTTAATCAAGCAATAAGTACCTTCAATGTGCCCCTATACAGCGCTAATTGGGAGAAATATACCATGTTCGGTTCGGGATTATCGATCAAGATGAGATTGCTCTTGATAGCAATCGCTACCTCACTGTTGTTTATGGCGGCGATCTTCTTCACTTTGCGCGGGACCAACGAGGTCAGCCAGCAATTCACCGATTTCACCAATCAGGACCAGAAGCGATTGGGTACCCTACAGGTGATGCAGGCGGAAGGATCTCAGGCGATTATCGCAGCGGCGAAAAAGATCATGGTGCCATCTCTCAAGCCGCCTGCCAGTGTGGCCGCAAAGGCCACTCAAGAGTTCGACAAGGCCTTGCAGCAGGCTCAGGTGCTCTACTCTGGAGAGACACAGGGTCAGGAGGGAATCAAACGGATCTCAGCACTCTGGTCGGAATGCCGCCCGGATACCCTTGCGGTGATACGCCTGATCGATGAAGCCAAGAACGATGAGGCTCAGGCCCTGTTCAATGCGAAGGTGCAAAAAGCCTGGGGGAGCATCCGTAAGGAACTGCAACCGCTTATAGCGCGTGAAGCGGAACGTGTGGCGGAGACCCAGACGAATGTGAGTCAACAGGTGAAAAGGACCTTCCAGGCGGGCGTGGGATTGGGGGTGATCGCTCTGCTTAGTGCCCTGGCGATGAATCTGCTGGGTAGTCGAAGCATTGTTCGCAGCATCAACAATGTCGCAAGTGCTTTGGAAAAGATTGGCTCTGAAGGAGGGGATTTAACCTGCAGACTTCCCGCTGAGGGAGGTATCGAACTCGTACGTCTGGCTTCAGGGTTCAATCAATTCGTTGCAAAAACCCAGGACCTCATGACCCAGGTCGCCGCATCGACCCAACAAATGAACGAGTGTTCATCGGAACTTTCCGAGGTTGCACGGTCGTCGCGATCCACCGCGGACCAACAGGACGAGGCAATGCAGCAAGTGGCTACCGCAATGACCCAGATGGCCGTGGCGGTGAAGAGTGTGGCGGAAAGTGCCGCCCATGCGGCATCCCTGGCGGAGACCGCGGATACCCAGGCGAAGGATGGAAACCAGGTGGTCAGTCGCACCATCCAGGCGATCCGGACCCTCTCGAGCGATGTGGAGAAGGCATCGGATGACATGCGTGCTCTGGAGCAGGAAACCAACCAGGTTGAGATGGTTGTCTCGGTCATCAAAGGCATCGCGGAGCAAACCAATCTGTTGGCATTGAATGCAGCGATCGAGGCCGCCCGGGCCGGAGAGATGGGGCGCGGTTTTGCCGTGGTCGCGGATGAGGTTCGCACATTGGCCAGTCGCACCCAGAGTTCGACCCGGGAAATCATCGAGATTATCGAGCGATTACAAGAAGGTGCGCACCGCACTGCGACGATGATGGAGGAGAGTCGCAACAGCGTGCAGCAGACTCTGGATCAGGCGTCCCAGGCTGGTAACGCCTTGACCACGATTACTGAGGCAGTCGCCGAGATTCGTGACATGAACGTGAATATCGCCAGTGCGGCAGAGGAGCAGCAATCGGTATCCGATGAAATTCATCGCAACACCCTGAGCGTGGGAGAACTGTCTCAACAGAGCAAGGAATCGACGGTTTTGACCGAAGGTGCAGGCCAGGAATTACGCAGTATCGCGTCTCAGATCACCCAGCTAGTAGGACGCTTCAAGGTGGCATAGTTGGTCGCTGTATGCTGCTAAGACGGAATGAGTGGCTGATAAATGCTCATTGATTCGATGAGTCTAGGCAATTTAGGCGGCTTTATTCACCCGGCACCCGGTCCCTCAACGCGCAGGATCGCCGGGTAGTATAGGGCGCAGCATCGTACCGCCAGAGTAGAATTTTGTCAGGCTCTAGTCAGTTTTGTCAGAGGTTCAGTTGAGCGAATGATTGATTAACGCAAGCACATCCGGGATATGCGAAATCAACACACCAATCACCATCAAGGCTACGACCAGCGTCACACCCCCCACAAAATTGACTAGAAGGTTTTTGGCTGGATTATGGTCGGCCAGGGCATGTGCGACGTCCGATATGTTGACCAGGCCTTGTAGTTCGTCCTTGCGATAAATCAGCAGGCGGCGGCATTTGTGGGTTCGCATCAGTCGGATCGCATTTTTACAGGAGCTGTTATAGGCCACCGAGATCAGATTTCGGGTACTGACTTCGCCCAGTTTTAGTGCGTCGGGATCCTTGCCGGCACCAACAACGCGCACCAACAGGTCTCTTTCAGTAAACAGCCCAATAACCGTACCGTGCTCTGTAACAACCAGGGAGCCGAGGTTGTGTTGCGCCATGTACTGTGCCGCAGACTGCACATCAGTCTCGCTATCCATGGAAGCGACTGCTTCCGATACCAGTTTACCGACGTTGCATGCCATAGCTGTATGTCCGCCTGAGTGTGAAATTCAGAAACCTTATCCGAGATTGACTGCCTTCCTGCAAATTCATCCTAGCAAAGTATAGGCCACACTCTATGCAGGAAGCTAAGAATAATTATTAATTTAATTAATTACTTATGTGGTTCTGCATGTCGTGATCAACCACCCTTGCCAGAGGCAGAACAGCTACCGGCAGGATCGCCGAACATTTGCGCCTGCTCGAGGTCGAACCCCATCAGTGGCGCCAAACGAATTGGGCGTCGATCAGACCTCAGGTATTGGCCTATGGGGCATAAGCTTATCTTCCGGAAAAGACAATCCGATGACTATCAGGAAGCAATGACATGAAAAGCAGGGTTCTAGAGGCCTTACGTGCCAACCGTTCTTTTTTACTGTTTGTGTTCTGCATGCTGGTTTTTCGCAGCAGCATTGCGGATTGGAATACAGTCCCCACAGGTCCGATGAAACCCACTATTCTGGAAGGTGACCGGGTATGGGTGGATAAGATGGCCTACGATCTCAGAGTTCCTTTCACCCATCTGTCGCTGCATCGGTTTGCTGATCCTGAACGGGGTGATGTTGTGATATTCGACTCCGCGGCTGCGGATAAACGTCTGGTCAAACGGGTGATTGGAGTGCCGGGGGATGTGGTCTCCATGGTCGACAATCAACTCTCAATCAACGGTGAGCCATTGGGTTATGTGTCTGACCCGGATGCATCGGACCAGAGTGGAGTGGGATTTTCGGACCGGATTGAGAAGCTTGGGCCGGTGACTCATCGGGTTCGCGTTCTGCGGGGCGGAAGTCCCATGGCCAGTTTCCCGCCGGTCAGAGTGCCAGTTGGACACTACCTGGTACTGGGCGACAATCGGGACAACAGCGCGGATTCCCGGGTCATCGGATTTGTACCCAGAGCGGAGATCGTTGGGAAAACCGATCGGGTCGTGATGTCATTGAATTACGATAACCACTATCTGCCAAGAAGCGATCGGTTTTTTCAAACTCTTTGAGACCGGGTGCGATTCGACAACTCGCCGTATCCCAAGGCGTAAACCGCGTCAAACAGGCGGCGATAGTTTTCAACTCCCTGGTCGGAATCGGTGGTCCCGTAATTCTGCGTGTTGAAGGTGCTCACGAGTTCACCGGGATCCAGGCTGAAACCCAGGTCCGGGATTCGTTGCAGGTAACTTTCGATCGTTGTTCCTTTTGATATCTCCATGCCTGCATTTCGCAACAATCGGTCGATGCCTGCGAAATACTCATTCACCTCTGGACAGTCCGCATCCCGGATTCTGCGATACACCTCATCGCGAATTCTTCTCGCACGCCAGCGGGGTGCCAGCCATGGCCAACTCAGGCCGGCAATGAGCGCAATCACACTCAGACCCGCAAGCCATGGCCAAGCATACAGAAACATCAGTTTCAGGTGAGCTGCAACCCAGACCGTGGACAGGTACAGAATCTGCCATAGCGAGCCGATGATGGCATCTGGACTCAAGTGGTTTGAATCCAGTGTTTCATCGAGACGCAGTTGTCTCTCGACATAGCGGTTTATCTGCTCCGCAGAGAGGGTTTGACGCTCCTGTGATGGCACGTCGTAGTAGGCGGTAGGCTCGAGTTCCAGCCAGCCCATGCCTTCGATGTAAGCTTCGACCCAGGCATGCCCGTCCAGGGCGTGGATCTCGTAATAGCCCGTTAAAGGATTCAGGTCGGTGGCTGAAAAACCTGTGACCAGACGACTGGGTATATCCAGAGTGCGCAGCATGATGGCCAGAGCACTGGCAAAATATTCACAATGGCCACGCTTCGTCTCGAACAGGAAGCGGCTCAAGGGCGTCTGGTGCTGGGAGAGAAATACCGATTCGAAGTCATAGGCATAGTGACTTCTCAGGTATCCCTCTAGGGCTAATGCGCGATCGAACGGGGAATCCAATCCCTGGGTGATCTGGCGGGCCAACTCGGGTATGCGGGTATCGAGGTCGCCGGGTAACTGCCGGTAGCCAGGCACTTCGTAATAGCTGCGTTCTGCAAAGCTTCTTTCCTTGAGTTGGAGCCGCAGGAATTCCACTACATAGGCGGTGTCCTTGCGCAACAGCCCCGGTGCCTGGAGTTGATGAAATGCGTCAATACCGATCACAGTACCCGGGAAGCGGAGTTTTACCGGTACCGCTGCGGCCATGATATTGTTCACCAGATCCTGCTCCAGAATGACTTCATAGGTTTCGATGAAGGGGTCAAGCCCCGGAGGCGTCTGCATCAGGCTGATCTCTCCCCGATCAAGCTCCAGCTTGCTGAGTGTCGTGGCAGAGCTGTGCCAGCTTATGCCATCGAAAACGTCGAAGATCCGTGCACGCAGATATAGGGGGCGGTCGGCGCGCATACGAGCCACAATGGTGTTATTGAAGCGGTCTCCTTGCGTGTCCGGATTCTGCACATCAAACGTCTCTCCGAAACCCCCATAGCCATAACCGGTCTGATTCGCATCCGAATCTGACCGGGATGACGGCTCCCTCGATTCAGGCAGATGCTCAGACAAGGTGTCGAGCATGGATTGGATTCGTTCCTCAGGGTCGCCCGTTGCCCGGGTCTGTCTGGCTTCCTGTTCCCAGGCCTGACTCTGGTAGAAGTGATCCGATCCAGGTCGGGATCCCAGGTTGCCCGCCGGAAAGCGGGGCAGTATCAGGTAGATCAGTACAGCAGACGCGACCAACCATACAGCTGAGCGCAGCTGATCCCGTTGCCGCCAGGGATGTGCGGGGTTGCGCAACGGTTCGAGATGTATATGCCCAAGGGTGATGCTGACACTGACGGCATACGCGATGAGAAACACCAGGTAATAACCGCTTTTTGCAACCACGGCACCCGCCATGAGTGCGGTGAATCCCACGCCAAGTCCCAGATAAAGTCTGCGGTCGTCATGGGTTTGCAGCAACAGGCTGACAAAACCGAAGCCTAGAAATATGAGCAACGCAGTGAGCAGGTTGGTGACGAGTATCAAGGGTAGAAACAGAGCCAGACCGACTACGGCAGTCTGCTCTGAGTACTTGCGGAATGGGCTGGAAGCCTCATCGGTGTGACGCACCCGCAGCAACACCCAGAGGCACACGGGAAGGGTTACCAGGAGACCGATGCCGGCGGCCAACAGACCAAGATGGGCATACAGCAGGGCACTTGCCGCCACGGAGGAAACTAGGCTGTACCAGACTACCACCGGATTGGATCCCGGCTTCACTGTAAAAGTCCTTCCATTGAGTGGCCTGAACTGACCGGATAGCTAAGGCGGTTGCCGAATCGGTTCATGCGTGGGGCTTTGGTATGACGCAATGGGAAGTGAAAACTCTCATCATCCATTTCGAAGTCAATATGCGTCACATGGGGTGGAAATGCCGGGATCAGCGGATCGTCACGTAACCTGAAACCAACCACCAGGTTGGCTTGCGGGTAACGATGTATGGCTTCTTCGATCAATTCGCGACTACTCAGATTTCCGCTGTCCTGGAGTTCCGCGAGTTGTGCCAATACCTCATAGAGATCTGACTGATAAGCGGGTATCGCTGTTTCAAGGCGTTTTCCGTGCTCAGCAATGAGCACACTGGACATCCCTTCCCGGGTTGCCTGGCGAATCACAGAAGCAGCCAGGGAGATCGCAAACTCAAACGTGGTGCGGTTGCCTTCGCCCTTATTGAAAGCAGCCCGGCAGTCGAGCGCCAAAAGCAGCATGGGTCGGTCGTCGCGCTCATACTCCTTTACGACCAGACGTTGCAGTCTCGCTGATGCACGCCAATGGATATGACGCAGACTGTCTCCATGAACATATTCCCGAATCGAAAGGAACTGTTCCTGGCCATCCCGTTGCGCTATGGGTAAATCACCTTCGCTGTTCTGATTGGCATGCTGCGGGGTTGGAAGTTCACCGAGTTCGTAGAGTCTCGGCAACACCCGAACCGGTTCACCAGGACTGCTCAAGCAACGTTCATGACTCAGAATACCGAATGGGTATGCCGATGTGAGTCTGAGCGGGTCCAGGGTGAATAATCCCCGATGTTCGCAGCATACCCGGCTGGTTATTTCATGGGATGTCTCCCAAACTGGCAGGAATCCGCTCGCCGGCCCATCGGCAAAAGGAATGTCGTCAATTATCCGGGTGTGATAACGATGTCCGCTGCCACTCAGGCGGTAAACCACCTCGATTTCTTCGCCGGCGCTCATAATCGGCGGGAATCTTCGTTCCACCTGAATGCCTCTGAGTTGCCATCTGGGCATGACCTGTGAGATCAGCAACAGCGCCAGGCTGAGTGAGAATACCCCGTACAACAGGGCCAGTCCCCGATTCCAGGCAACGAAAAAACAGGCCAGAGTCAGTACCCACAGGACCCGGTGAAGATTGATCCAGCGTTGCAGCGAATCCAGGGTCTGCGGGGAGAAAATGCTGGACGATCCGCTCTGAATCTTCATCTCACTCAATCGTGCATCGGTTGAGCGGTCTGGTGAGCGGCGTCGTTGGGCATAGCCGGTACCGGAACCTGCTCCAGGATCTCCTGCAGAATCGAAGTGTCGGTTGTACTTTGACTGCTCAATAGCATCCGATGCGCCATGACCGGTATCACCATTTGCTGGACCCGTAGGGGGGTGACATAGGTCTCGCCGTGCAGCAGTGCGTTTGCCTGAGCGGCCTTCATCCGCTGCCAGCCAGGGAAAGCGAAGCGAAGGCTGGTAGTCCCCGGTAGTCGCGAGGCGATACTGGAAACCCGACGAGCCGTAGGCG
>JBEVVH010000062.1:0-17255 GCA_040507245.1 Candidatus Thiodiazotropha sp. | reverse complement strand
GCGCCTACGGCTCGTCGGGTTTCCAGTATCGCCTCGCGACTACCGGGGACTACCAGCCTTCGCTTCGCTTTCCCTGGCTGGCAGCGGTGGTATTCGTTCCCACGCTGAGCGTGGGAACGAGGCGATCAACCCGGACTTACCGAGGAACATATTCCAGGTGATTGATTCTATGAATCAGTGGTTCCCGGAAAACTCAGCAACGCCATACTCCACTGATCTTCATGTGAGAGTGGAAGGGAAACACCTGGAGATGTTTGCATGGACCCACAGTCCTTTGCTTTCTGCCGGATCCCGGGTTCCACTTCGTTTCACCCGGGCTACACTGAGGAAGTCAGAATTCTGCGGTCGGTTTAACCGCGCCAGATGTAACGCTCCATGCTCGCAGGATCGCAACGGGTACAACTGGTGCCACAGGCCGCCTGGGCCTTGACCACCTCGACCCGCCCTTTGCGCACCCACTGCTCGAGCATCCCGCGCACCGCATCCGGATCGGCATCCATATGCAAAGCGATATCCGCCAGGGAGGCTTCCCCCCGTTCGCGCAGATAATCCCGGATCAAAGCGAGCATCAGACCACCTCCGCCTCGGTGCCCTGCTGCTGCTTCAGTGACCAGTAACGCAATCCACCCACCACACTAACCAACAGGATCACCAGAAGCAGTATCCAGAACAATCCACTCTGGGGATGATTGCTATAGGTGGCGATCTGGTAGAAAAGACTGGCGGAAATAAACGCGATACCGGTCGACCAGGCGACCACGAAGGCGGCCCAACGGGAGCCGGCCTCACGGCGAATCGCGCCAATGGTGGCCACGCAGGGGGAATAAAGCAGGATGAACAGCAGGTAGGCAAAGGCGCCCGCCTGACCATCGAAACGCGCCGCCATGGCGCCGAATACATCCGCGTTGACCGCCTGGGACTCGGCGGCACTCTCCGCGGTGGAGAGATCACCCACATCCATCGCCAGCGGGTCAGTCAGCAGATCCTTGACCCCGAGCAGGTTTTCGGGAACCGTGGCCGCTGCGTCCTGAATCGACTGCAAGAAATCGAAAGGCGCCTCCTCAAGGGTAATCCCCGCTTCACGATTGGCGAGGTTGGTGTAGAGAGCGTCCAGGGTCCCCACCACGGTCTCCTTGGCGAGAATACCGGTGAACACTCCGACGGTAGCCGGCCAGTTGTCCTCATGGATCCCGAGGGGTGAGAGCACCGGGGTCACCGCCTTGCTCACCGCACTGAGTACGGAGTGTTCGGTATCCTCGTTGCCGAAACTGCCGTCGGTGCCAATGGAGTTGAGGGTATTGATCACCAGCACCATGATCACGATGACCTGACCCGCCTCCTTGACGAACAGCTTCACCCGGTCCCAGGTGCGCAGCAGAATGCCGCGCAGAGTCGGCATGTGGTAGTGGGGCAGCTCCATCATGAAACCGGCGCTTTCACCGGAGAGCAGGGTTTTCTTCATCACCATGCCGGTCATGATCGCCACCAGGATGCCGATCAGGTAGAGACTGAACACCAGGTTCTGTCCGGTCTCCGGAAAGAACGCCGCGGCGAACAACACATACACCGGCAACCGCGCTCCGCAGGACATGAACGGATTCATCAGAATGGTCAGCTTGCGTTCCCGGTCGTTTTCCAGGGTACGGGTCGCCATCACCGCCGGCACGTTACATCCGAAGCCCACGATCATTGGTACGAAGGCCTTGCCCGGCAGGCCGATGGAACGCATGAAGCGGTCCATGACGAAGGCCGCACGGGCCATATAACCGGAGTCCTCGACCACCGAGAGGAACAGGTACAGCGCGGTGATGATGGGTATGAAGGTGGCCACCACCTGGATGCCTCCGCCTGCGCCGTCAGCCAGCAGTACGACAAGTCCCTGGGGCAGGCCGATCTTTTCCAACAGAAGTCCGAACCCGTCGACGAAGATCGCCCCGGCCACACCGTCGAAGAAATCGATGAAGGCGCCGCCGATATTGATGGCGAACATAAACATCAGGTACATCACCGCGAGAAACACCGGAATCCCGAACAGGCGGCTGAGCACCACCTTGTCGATCCGGTCGCTGGCGGTCTTTTCGAAGCGACCGCGTTTGCGGGTCACGTTCTGGGCAATCGCGTGAGCATGGCTGAAGCGGCTGTCGGCGATGTGAATATCCACCTCTTCGTCGACCCGGTCCTCGATGACCTGGCGCCAGTGGCTGACCTGCTCCCGCAGTGCCTCATCCGCATAGTTCAGGGCGAAGCTGTCCCATTCGAGCATCTTCAGCAACAACCAGCGGCGCTGCGCCTGGTAGTGACTGTCCGGAAGTTTCAACCCCGGCTCCATCTCGTTGATCGCCTGCTCGACCAGTTCCTCCTGGGCCAGAGGAAAGCCGCCGTTGACCCGACCCGCGGCGAGATCCTGAATAGCGCCCTTGAGCTTGGTCACTCCCTCCCCGGTAACCGCTACGATCGGCACCACAGGACACCCCAGGTCTTCGCTCAGCCGCTGCATATCGATCTCGACACCCTGCTTGCGCGCCACATCCATCATGTTGAGCGCCACCAGCAGGGGTACCCCCATCTCCAGCATCTGTACCGTGAAGTAGAGATTACGCTCCAGGTTGGAGGCATCCACGATGTTGACGATCAGGTCTGCCTCTCCGGACAGCAGGTAGTCCCGGGTGACCTTTTCATCCAGGGAAGAGGCGTCGAGGGAGTAGATGCCAGGCAGGTCGACCGCATTGACCTCGTCCCGATCGATCGAGAACTGGCCTTCCTTGCGATCCACCGTCACCCCGGGCCAGTTGCCAGTGCGCTGACGAATCCCGGTCAGGGTGTTGAACAAGGCGGTTTTGCCACAGTTGGGATTGCCCGCGAGGGCTACGGTCAGGGCGTGCCGGGTCTCCGGCTTGGCGGCTTCTGGGGTCTCGTGACAGGCCATTTCAGGACACCGGGTTCGAATCCTGAGGAAGATCCACAGGCTTCATGAGTAGTTTTTCCGCCACACCTGCGCCCAAGGCTACCCGGGTTCCTTCGCTGGCGACCACCACCCCGCCGCCGCGGCGTTGCAGCAGTTCGATCTCAGACCCCACCCGCAGCCCCAGGCTGAGCAGCCTATGGGCCAAATGCCGCCCTCCCATGACGCGGCTGATACAGGCACGAGTACCGACAGGAAGCCGGGAAAGAGCGAGCAGTTCGTTTGAGACCGTGGAATCCAAAATTACGTTTCCGTTTACTACCAGGGGTCGGCTCTAAATGTTAATGATTCTCATTAAAGCATGACATTGGCCGGGATGCAATGCCCCATCGGGAGTATATGACAATTCTCTAATGTTCTGACAGTCGCTTACGCACCACGTCAATACGATGGGGTTTGAGAAAATGCGCACCGTCCTCACCCAGATGCGCAAGGAAGGACTCGCGAATCTTCCGATAACGCACCTCATCGATCTCCAGGCGGGTATGGGTCACCTTGAGAAACCGGTCTTCGAACTGTTCCCAGGAGGCATAGGTTCCGGGGACATTGAGAAACACCTGCTCATCCCAGTTCATGTCAGGACGCTCGGCCAGGGAACGAATCGCCTCGAAAGCCCGCTCGCGCAGCAGCTTTTCATCATGAATCTGGCTCATCAGGGCATTGAACGAACCCTGGTAGACCGGCTCGGAAAAGTAAGCCACCCCGCCAGGCTTCAGTACTCGTGCGATCTCCTCCATGGCCGGAGCCATCAGGTCCTGAGGAACATGATGCAGTGACTTGAGCATGAACACGATGTCCACGCTGGCATCGGCTTCGGAAATCGACTGCGCCCCTTCCAGACGGAACTCCAGGTTCGCCAGAGGTTCCCCGGAGAGATTCTTGGCGTGCTGTATCTTGTCCACCTCTGTGGCCACGAAATGGGCGTCCGGGTGGCGCTGAGCGAGCAACCGAGTCATCCACGCGGAACCGCAGCCGAGTTCCAGCACCCGCGCCCGCTCAAACCTAAGAACCCGGGTCATGACATCGATTTCCTGTCCGGTTTCGTAGGCCCGGGGCTCACCGAGCAACATCTGCTGAGACACCATTTCAAACTCCTGAAAAAGGTACAAGTCCACGCAACCTGACGGGATCGAGCACTGGATGGCACCGGCCAGGATCAGGCAGGGAAAAACCGATTATTGTATACCAAGCTCCGGATCCTGGGAGCCCCGCCAATACCGGGTCCAGACTGTGACACCTGCTAAGGTCGCGCAACCCCTGTCTTGGTATGACTTTCCCGGCCTGCTAATATCCCGGGCAGTTCTCTGAATATAGCCGACCCGGTCAGACAGGTTTCCTCAAGGTGTTCCCCAAAACGATCGTCAACTGGTATGACCGACTGCGTCTGCAGCTGTCCCGCCAGGATGCCCTGCTGATTCTCTCGATACTGGGTCTGCTAAGCGGTTTCGCCGCCGGCCTGGTGATCGTGCTGTTCCGCCTGCTGGTGGAATCGGTACAGTCTCTGTTACTGCCGGGCGGCATTCCCGAAAACTACGAAGCCCTCTCCTGGATGATCCGGGGCCTGCTGCCGCTGTTGGGCGGGTTGGTGCTGGGACTCATGTTTCATCGCTTCGCCGAGGAGTTGCGCGTGCTGGGCGTGCCGCGGGTGCTGGAACGGCTCATCTATCATCAGGGACATCTCTCTTTTCGCGGGCTGTTGTTGCAGTTTATCGGTGCGGCTACCGCGATCATCAGCGGTCATTCGGTGGGCCGTGAGGGTCCGCATGTGTTTCTCGGAGCGGCCAGCGGCTCCCTGCTGGGACAGTATCTCAACCTGCCCAACAACATCATCCGCACCCTGGTGGGCTGCGGCACAGCAGCAGGCATCTCCGCCTCCTTCGACACCCCGCTGGCGGGGGTGATATTCGCCCTCGAAGTGGTGATGATGGAGTACACCCTGATCAGTTTCATCCCGATCATGCTCGCGGCGGTCAGCGCCAACGGTCTGTCGTTGATCGTATTCGACGGTGAGCGGGTGTTCGATATCGGGGTATTCCAGCTGGGCTCCCTTCACGAACTGCTGTTCATCCTGCTGCTCGGGCTGGTGGCAGGGGCGGCATCCGCCGCCTATGTCCACCTGATCCAGATTATCGGTAACCGCACCCGCCTGATGTCGACCCAGCTGCGCTATGCCCTGGCCGGTGTGCTGGCGGGATTGTTCGGTATCGCGGTCCCCCAGGTGATGGGCATTGGCTATGACACGGTCAACCAGATCCTGCTGGGGGAGATCGGAGTCGCTCTGCTGGCCCTTCTGGTAGTGGCAAAAATCATTGCCACCGCTTGCAGCATAGGGCTGGGCATACCCGGCAGCACCATCGGTCCCGCGCTGTTCATCGGAGCCGCCCTGGGCGGGGTGATTGCGCCACTGCCCAGTCTGCTGTTCGATGGCCAGGTCTCGGATCCCGGGGTCTACGCGCTCATCGGCATGGGCGCAGTGATGGCCGCCGCTCTGCAGGCCCCGCTGGCGGCCCTCACCACCGCAATCGAGCTGACCCACAATCCGGACATCATCATGCCGTTGATGCTGGCCATCGTGGTGGCGAGCCTGATCAGCCGGGAGCTGTTCGGCAAGTCCTCCATGTTCCATACCCTGCTGCAGACCAGCGGCCGGCACTACCACACCGACCCGGTGATGCAGTCCCTGCGGCGCATCGGCGCCGCGCGCTTCATGAACCGCAGCTTTGCCCAACTCGATGCGGCAGTAGACCGGGAGACTGCCCGCCGCGCACTCGACCAGGAACCGGAATGGCTGATCATCAATGCCCCGGAGAACAAAAAGATCCTGATGCCCAGCGTGGAACTGCTGCGCACCCTGGAGCAGCGTCCCGAGGATGAAAACCTGGACCTGCTGGCGATCCCCGCCACCCGCTACGAACTGGCCCCGATCCGCATGCAGGCCACCCTTCAGGAAGCCCTGGAACTGCTCGAACGCAATCACATCGATGCACTCTACATCGAGTGGTTCGACGCAGATCACTACTGGCGTATTCAGGGCGTTCTAACCCGGGACCTGATCGAATCCGCCTATCGCTTCTGACTCCGGGCGCATCAACAAAACAATCCCGGCAAAAGCTCGCAAGGGCCTTCCGGGTTAGGCTATTCTTAGAAGGTTAACCTGACAAAAAAACAGCACGAGGCAGCCCATGAGTGAAGATAAAGGCAATCCAGAGATCATTTACATCGATGAGCAACCCATTCGACTCAATGAACTGCTGTCGGATTACCATCAACTCAAGGCTGAGACGGAACTCAACCGGATGACCGAAAAAAAGGCGGTCCGCCGCTTCGAACGGGAAGAGGAGTTGAAGCCCTACCAGGCAGAGTTGATCCGCATGCAACAGTACCTGGAAGACACCAACCGGCGCATGATCATCCTCTTCGAGGGGCGGGATGCGGCAGGAAAGGGCGGCACCATCCGGCGCGTAACCCGTTACATGAATGAGAAACACTACCGGGTGGTGGCCCTTGGCAAGCCCACCGACGAGCAGAAATCCCAATGGTTTTTCCAGAAGTACGTGACCCAATGCCCCACCGGCGGCGAGGTCGTACTGTTCGACCGCAGCTGGTACAACCGGGCCATCGTGGAGCCGATCTTCGGTTTCTGCTCGGAAAATGAGTACGACAACTTCATGATCGGCTGTCCCGGCTTCGAGAAGGATCTGGTGCGCCAGGGCACCATTCTGGTGAAACTCTATTTCTCCGTCACCAAAGATGAACAGGCACGTCGGTTCGAGCGGCGCAAGACCGATCCGCTGCGCCAATGGAAACTGTCTGAAATCGACGTGCAGGCCCAGGACCGCTGGGACGAGTTCACCAATCAGAAGTACGCCATGCTCAAGCGCACCCATACCACCCACGCGCCCTGGACCATCATCCGTTCGGACAACAAGCACCTGGCCCGGTTGAATGCGATGCGGGTGATCCTGAACGCAGTGCCCTACCAGCGCCTCAATGAAGACCTCGACTTCGTGCCAGAACCCGATGTGGTGATCTCCGGGTCCAGAGAGCTGGAACTGATGGAGGCCCAACGGCTACAGCAAGGCAAGTTCGTCAGCTGAACGTCCGCCTCACCCGGGCCGGTCATGCCTGAGATCTCGGACCTGGCAATTCTCGCCATCTGCTGGATCGGGTATTTCCTGATCCACTCATGGCTTGCCTCCCTGAGTGTCAAGACATGGCTGGCGAGTCATGCACCAGAGTGGTTTCCCGCCTACCGGCTTGGCTACAACCTGCTGGCAGGGCTGTTGCTACTGCCCCCCCTGCTACTCATGTGGCGGTACAGTTCGCAGCCCCTGTGGCGCTGGGAGGGCCCGCTGGCGGTCCTGGCCTACCTGTTGATGCTCCTCGCTGCTGCCGGGTTTATCTGGTCTCTGCGCTGGTACGACAGCGGGGAATTCCTAGGTCTGAGCCAGTGGCAGCGCCGCCAGAGGGAGACCCGCGACCTGGAACGACTGCATATCTCCCCGCTGCATCGCTATGTGCGGCATCCCTGGTACAGCCTGGGTCTGGTCCTGGTATGGACCCAGGACATGGACCCCGCACGGTTGCTCTCCGCAGTGTTGATCACCCTTTACCTGGTACTCGGATCCTGGCTGGAAGAGCGCAAACTGATCGTCTATCACGGTGAGCGTTATCGCGCCTATCTGAAACAGGTACCCGGCCTGATACCCCTGCCGGGACGGGTGCTTTCGAAGTCTGAGGCCGAGGCACTGTCCCATTCCGAGGAGTGATCCAGTATTGAGAGCACTTGCGCATCGGGTCAACGCGCTAAGATTGGTCGGGTTCGCGTAGCGTAACTCGATGCATGGGGAAGTTTCTGATGTTTCCTGTCGGGTTACGCTGCGCTAACCCGACCTACAGCGGCACCGATACTCCGCTGATATGATTCAGCCTGATGGCACCCCCTCCCGATGGGAGAGGGCTGCCCGTCAGCATGCGGGGGGCTTGGATTCCGGGCTTACTGCTCCGGATTCCAGAAGTTACCCTGACCGTAGGGTCCCGGTCCGTAACCGTAGCCGGGCTGACCATAAGGCATCATGCCGGGCTGTGACCAGCCCTGGGGTCCCATGCCTCGGCCGAGTCCCATACCCATTCCCTGCCCGGGCCCCATGCCCCGATGCCGTTGCATCATGGAGTGACAGGCCGCGCGCTGTTCATCGGTCATGCCCTGCATGATCTTCTGATGCTCAGCCCACTGTTCATCCATGGCCTGTTTGCGGGCCTCCCAGGGCGGCGTTTCCGGCATTTCGACGCCCATATCTTCGGCCCGATTACGCATCTCCGCATAGCGCTCCTGACGGTAGGCATCGCGCTCGTCCGGAGTCTTCGACATCATCTTGTTGCGATGCTCCATGCGCTCCTCCATGCTGGGGCGAATACTGTCCATGCGCGGGTCAGCCCAGGGCGGCGTTTCCGGCATTTCGACGCCCATCTCCTCGGCCCGTTTGCGCATCTCCGCGTAGCGTTCCTGACGATAGGCGTCACGCTCCTCCTGGGTCATGGACATCATTTTGCTGTGGCGCGCCATACGCTCCTCCATGCCGGGACGCATGCTGTTCATGCGCGATGCGGTCCAGGGCGAGCGCTCAGGCAGCATGACTCCCGCCTCTTCCGCACGCTTGCGCAGCGCCTCGTACTGGGCGTCGAGTTCCTTCAGCCGTTGTGTACGGGGATCGTCGGGTGTCGCCGGCTCGCTGTTCGCGACGCTGTCTTCGCTGCCGCTCTCAACCGCGGCCGGCTCTGATACACTGCTCTCCTCCGCGGCCGGTTCGCTGGCGCTGGCGCCCTCCGTTGCCGCTTCCTCAGCCATCAGGGCTGTGCTGAAAGGCAAGAGTGCTGCGACCGTCAGGGCCAACATTTTTTTCTTGTACATGCTCGATTCTCCTTCAATGTTCCAGAATTGGATTTTTGTATTATTTGTAATGTGCGATCCCGGCATTACCGGTCGGGTCCTGCGGGAAACCTCGAACCGGGGTATGCCAACCCTCGTAAACCATGACGGGCCGGTGCTGTCACGGTATAGCGGATTGGACGATTCCATCCCTGGTTGTTGTCTGCGCTGACCGCCCGCCAAGCATCCGTCAATCAGCACGGATCGGGTTGAAGTTGCGATCATGGCAGGACACCGGCCTGATGTCCGCCCTGGGCTGCGGCAGCGCTCAACTTGGGAGGATAGAACATCCCAGCCATCTGTAAACGCCCGGTTTGGATGGTAACTCCCCCGGAACGGCGAAACCACCGCACAGCGGCGGTGTGATTAACCTCTCCCCACATGGAATCAATTGACCGCCGAAACCGGGGATTGCGCCGTCTCCTGATCCGATGTCGGCTGAGTCTCCTTCTGCAGGTTCTCCTCCTTAAGCTTGGCCACCTTGCCGGCCAGTTCAGCCAGCAGGCCGTCCATGCCCTGAGTCTTCACCAGGTTGCGGAACGAGGTGCGGTAGTTACTCACCAGACTGACCCCATCCACGGTGACGTCGTAGGCGAACCAGTCATCATTGCGGTATCTCAGTTTATAGCTCACCGGAAGTTCCTTGTTCGCAGACACGATGAAGGTTTGCACATCGGCAAGATTTCCCTTCAGACGCTCCCGGCCCATGCGCACAGTTTGGTTGTCGTAACTGTCCACAGCTGAGAAATAGGTCTGCTCCAGGAGTTCCCGGAACAGCACGATGAACTGCTCACGCTGGGCCTCGGTGGCGGTACGCCAATTGGTGGCGAGAATGACCTGGGACATGGATTCGTAGTCGAAGCGCTTGCGGACCACGGCCTTGACCTGATCCCGGCGCTCGGTTTTGCTGAGGTTCGGGTCCTGTAGAAGCTCCAGGATTCGGTCGACCGTCTCCTTGACACGATCCGAAGGGCTGACATTGGCCGATGCCGGCAGGTTGAACGTCAGCAAAAGAACGAAAACGAGTGATGCGACAGATCTGAACATGGTTCCCTTGATCCCTTGATTTTGGTGATGGGGTTGTTTAACCCGGCGGGTCAAATTAAGACAACGACAGACGACGATGGTGCGGCAGCATGGCCACATTCTGCAAGGTCCGGACCCTGATGTCCCACGGGAATATCCTATCCTACTCTTGCGTAACCTCTTGTGACAGAGTGTTGACGTCTTGTGATGACGGCTGCCCGGTTTCAGCCATGCGGCTATTGAAATCGCTCACATCCCAGCAGATCGCCATCCTTTGCCCCTCTCTGCCGTCCTTGCCGTCAAGATAGTGACTGAACTGCAAAAGGGTCTTCTCCCGGCCATCCGGCAGGCTGAAACTTAATCTCAAGCGACTCACGGCCCGGTTTTCATCATCGAACAGCGACTCCAGACTGTCCCGGTCCTGTTCAGCGAGCAGCCTCAGGATTGCCTCACGGGTGGGGGTGAAATCGGCCGCATCAAGTGACAGCAGGCTGAACATTTCCTCGTCCCAGAGGCATTCACCACTCACCGGGAACCAGCGCCAACTCGCGCTGGGCAGCAGAGCGTTCACGAACTCCGCCTGTTTCGACAACTCCTTGGTGCGATGCCGGTAGCGCTTGGTTTTGTGTTTGAGATGCAGCAGCTTCTGTTTCAGCAATTCCTCACGGCGCCGTAAGCGCCTGATCGATCGTAGGGTTTTCTCCCGATGATGGGCGAGTCTGCGTTTTGACCGACGGGTCACGATCCACACCAGCAACAGACTCCAGATCACCCATAGCAAGGTCCACAGGAGGAATTTTAGAAACCCCGATTCCCTGGGATGGGTATTTTCAACACCGGGCCAGTTGCTCCAGACATCGTTAAGTTCATCCTCATTAAACCGGTCGAGGGATTTCTGCAGCAGGGTATGCAGCGTCGGATCGTCACGGGATGAGGCCAGAGCAATGTCCAGGGTAAGATCCAGATCCTGCGCCTTCCTCAAACCTTCATAGCGGCCATCACCACGCAGATAATCGACGCTTGCAGCATCCCCAAGATAGACCTGTGCCCGCCCTGACATCACCGCGCTCAGGGCCTGATCCAGGTCCTTGGCGGGAAGGGTGTGGGTACCCGGCAGGTAGTGGGGCAGGAACTCTTCCCAGATGCTTCCCGCCAGCACCGAAACCGTGAGACCGTCCATGGCCGACATACCCTGACCCTTGAGTGAACCCAGGGAATACAGGGCGGCCGGCAGAGTTACGTAGGGACGGGAGAACTGCCACTCCGGGGGACTCAGGGCGGTGTGCACGACGGCCCCGATGAGGTCCACTTCACCGGAACTCAGGGCATTGGCAAGTCGCTGATCATCCGGATACTGGACCAGATCGAGATAGAGTCCCAGTTTGGCGGCCAGCACCCGCAGATAATTCGCCGCCAGCCCCATCGGCTGACCGCTTTCGAAAAACAGGATCGGAGGGGTCATAGAGACCACCCCCACCTTCAATTTCTGATGCTCATCCAACCAGGCCTTTTCGGCCATGTTGAAGCGTGAAACCTGGGCGGATGCCGTGCCGGCCAGGAGCAGCCCCAGCAGACACAACCACAGCCATCGCATGTACATCCTTGATTTCTCCCTCTCTGACTCTGTTCGACGACCCCGTTTCCGTCGACGACCGCAATCCCGAACACCCATGACACACGGCTCCGGACATTGCGTACATCCAACTATTCCACGAACCGCGTGGCGTGCCAAGTCATCGCAACCCGGATATCGGGATTCACAGCGACCGTACAGAAACCGGCCACACAAACCTGACCAACCCGGCATACATTCTGATTGGGCTCCTCAGGCCTCTGGTCCAGCTCCCCCAGTCGGAGTCCTGAGGCTCACTAATCAGCCAATGTTCAATAACTTGCAAAACATGCAAACCCGACGGGAGGTTGACAGGTCATTGGCATCAGTGTGATAAACAGATCCCCATGCGGGAGAATCGGCGGATCCACTGCCCCGACTGAAAAATGCATGCGGTCCGGACGCATGGCATACGGGACGCAGTACGCTGCTTGAACCCCATTTGCATCTCCGATGGGCATATCGGAATGGATTGAAACCCAGGATCGCGCCGATCCGGGTAGAATTTGCACAGCCCGCACAGACAACCCCGCGGACGAACCACGGCTTCGAATATCACCGGACCCCGAGCTTGATGACAGCCCAGCAAACCCATCCATGGCACCTTCGCCTGGCCCGGCAGGCCATACATGCCGGAGGCTTGATCGCCTACCCCACGGAGGCGGTGTTTGGCCTTGGCTGCCACCCCCTCGATCCCCACGCGGTGAGCCGTCTCCTGGAACTCAAGAATCGCCCCATGGAAAAAGGTCTGATCCTGATCTCTGACAGTTTCGAGCGTCTCCAACCCTTCCTCCTGCCCTTGCCGGAAGCGCGCAACCGCTTACTCATGGAGAGCTGGCCCGGCCCCGCCACCTGGCTGGTGCCGGCAGCCCCCACCACCCCCTATTGGCTCACGGGTAAGCACGCAACCCTGGCGGTCAGGGTCACCGGCCATCCCCTGGCAGCGGCACTCTGCCGGGTCGCGGGCACCCCGCTGGTTTCCACCAGCGCCAACCTGAGCGGCCGTCCGCCGGCACGCACCGCGTTACAGGTGAGATTGCGCTGCGGCGGGAATATCGACCTTGTAGTTCACGGACTAACCGGCGCACTCGATCGTCCGACGGTCATCCGCGACGCCCTCAGTGGCGCCCTGATCAGGGCCTGAGACCCTGGGCGATTCGTTGATCATTCACTAAGACAGGAAAACGCGGCACGAAAAAAAACCCACCCTGGGGGGGTGGGCTTAAAGCGCTTGTTTATCAGCGCCGGAGGAGGATCGAAACCATCAAGTACTCTTACCCCTTACAACGGCGGCATGAAGAAAAACTTTAGTGTCTGGGTGTTTACCGGGCCAGGCCTGGATCAGCATCTATAACTTATTGAATATTATGTAATATTAAAGCTGTCGAAACGTCACACTCCAAGCTGGACAGCTCCCGCGAAAGAATTTAAGTCACATCCTGGCCGTCCGAAACCGTGGCGACGCCCTGTGGGCCAAGATGTTCGCTGATCCAGTCCCGCAGCCAGTGACTCTGACGGGAACCATGAAATCGCCCGATCTCTTCCCCGTCACGAAACAGAATCACGGTGGGAAAGCCCCGCAAACGGTAGTGCCCGGCCAAACGCATGTTGTCATCCACCTCCACCTTGGCCAGTAACACCCGTCCTTCCAGTTCACCGATCACCCGCTCCAGCGCCGGGGCCAGGGAGAGGCAGGGTGCACACCATTCTGCCCAGAAGTCGACCATCACCGGCTGGACGTGGGACGCCTGTATGACCCGTTCCTGGAAGGTCGCTTCCTCAACGGAGTAGATCGCCGGATTCGGCTCGGACGCGCTTTTCATGGTGAACACCTCTCCCCGTGGCTGCTTCGACCGGGTTGAACATGAATCGGATGGAGCGGGTATGATAAGTTATTCCCAGCATCCGGCAACCGGATTCCGCAAAAACCGATCTACAGCCGAGTCGAGGAACCCATGTCCAGCCACTACCGCCGCGCCGAATTTCCCGCCACCCGCATGAGACGCCTGCGGCGTCATGAATTCTCCCGGCGCCTGGTGAGGGAAACCCTAGTCACCCCGGCGGATTTCATCTACCCGGTGTTCGTCCTCGAGGGACAGGGGCAGCGGGAGGCCGTACCCTCGATGCCCGGGGTGGAACGGTTGAGCATCGACCTGCTGGTGGCGGAGGCCCGCCTGGCTCACAGCCTTGGGATTCCCGCCATGGCCCTGTTTCCGGTGACTCCGCTTTCGGCAAAAAGCGAAGACGCCCGGGAGGCCTACAACCCGGACGGTCTGGCCCAGCGGGCGGTGCGAGCACTGAAGGACTCGGTCCCGGAGCTGGGGGTGATCACCGACGTGGCCCTCGACCCTTTCACCACCCATGGCCAGGACGGCCTGATCGACGCCTCCGGGTATGTGCTGAACGACGAAACCAAGGAGGTGCTGGTGCGCCAAGCCCTGTCCCACGCGGCGGCCGGAGCGGATGTGGTGGCCCCTTCGGACATGATGGACGGGCGTATCGGCGCGATCCGTGAGGCACTCGAGCAGGAGGGACATATCCACACCCTGATCCTCGCCTACGCAGCCAAATACGCCTCCAGCTTCTACGGACCGTTTCGTGACGCGGTGGGTTCCGCGGCGAACCTTGGTGGGGGTAACAAGTACAGCTACCAGATGGACCCCGCCAACAGCGACGAGGCTCTGCACGAAGTCGGCCTGGACCTGCAGGAGGGCGCCGACATGGTGATGGTCAAACCGGGCATGCCCTACCTGGACATCGTGCGCCGGGTGAAAGAGACCTTCCAGGTTCCCACCTTCGCCTACCAGGTCAGCGGCGAATACGCCATGCTCAAGGCCGCCGCACAGAACGGCTGGCTGGATGAAAAGGCAGTCGTGCTCGAAGCCCTGCTGTGCATCAAGCGCGCAGGCTGCGACGGCATTCTCACCTATTTCGCCAAGCAGGCGGCGCAGTGGCTCAACGATTGAACCGATTACCCATTCCGGAAGATTTCTACTACCGAAATACTAATTAACCCTGAGTTTTGAAACTTGGCTTGAGCACGGCATGAGAGTCTGCGCCTCATGGTTCTAAGAGCCGTTCGAGACCTGTGCGCAGCGCAGTTCTCTCCCTAATTCAAAACTCAAAATTCAAAACTCAATGGATAACTACGCAGTCATCGGCAACCCCATCGCCCACAGCAAATCCCCGGAGATCCACAGCGCCTTCGCCCGCCAGACCGGGGAGGCGGTGAACTACCAGCGGATCCTCGGTGACCCGGAGCATTTTGCCCGGGATGTGCGGCAGTTCTTCGCCGAGGGAGGCCAGGGACTCAACGTCACCGTGCCCTTCAAGGAGGAGGCCTGGCGGCTCGCCGATGAACTCAGCGAGCGGGCCCACAGCGCCGGGGCGGTCAACACCCTGATCCGCCTCGAGGACGGGCGACTGCGCGGCGACAACACCGATGGCATCGGCCTGGCGCGCGACCTGAGCGTCAACCAGGGTTTCCGCATACGCGACAAGCGCCTGCTGATTCTCGGCGCCGGCGGCGCGGTGCGCGGGGTGATGCGCCCCCTGCTGGAGGAGCATCCCAAACGCATCATTATCGCCAACCGCACGGCTAGCAAAGCCTTCTCCCTGGCCAGCGGGCTGGCCGCCTATGGCCAGGTGGCGGGGTGCGGCCTGGAGGAGCTGGAAGGCATGCAGTTCGACCTGATCATCAACGGCACCGCCGCGGGTCTGCAAGGCGAAACCCCGGATCTGCCCGAAACCATTCTCGCCAAGGGCGGCTGGTGTTATGACATGCTCTACAGCGCCGACCCCACCCCGTTTCAGCGCTGGGCACGGGAGCATCAGGCGGCCCGCGCCCTGGATGGTCTCGGCATGCTGGTGGAACAGGCCGCAGAATCCTTTCGCCTGTGGCGCGGCATCCTGCCCGAAACCCCACCGGTGATCGAGCAGTTGCGTCTGAAACTGCTCGAAGAGGTCGGCAAAGCCACCAAATAGTAATCAGATTCGTTCAATTTGTGACGCAGTTCGCCGATAGATTGCTTACGGATGAGTGGTGTATTGGTTGAGGGAACACCGTATTAAATCGAGGCGTTCCCAAATGCTGATAAAAACAAAACTCTGGGCAGGCAGCGTCCTGCTGGCGCTTATTCCTGCCCTGCTGGTTGGAGGACTCATCGGTTGGTACGCCGATGATCACGCACAAACCGCCCTTGAAGATCAGGCCAAGTCACGCCTGGTTGCCCTGCGGGAAGACCGCGCTACCCAGATCGTCAACTATTTCGAGGCCGTGCGATCCCAGGCCCAGGCCTATGCCAAGAACCGCATGACCATCGATGCGCTGCATCGCTTCCACAGCAGTTTCCACAGCCTGCAGGATGAAGTCCCGTGGATCTTGCTCAAGCCCGCACCACCATGCAGGGCTATTACAAGTCCGACTTCCTCGGCCAGTTCAGCAAACGCAACAACGGCGAGACCACCTCAATCGATGCACTGCTGCAGAAACTGGGTGACCCCGGCATCCTGTTCCAGGATCGCTACATTGGTTCCAACCCGAATCCACTGGGTAGCAAGGACAAACTGATCGACAAGCAGGACGGCAGCAGCTATGCCCGGGACCATGCCCTGTTCCACCCGGGTTTCCGGGAACTGCAGCAGCGCTTTGGCTACTACGACATCTTCCTCATCGACGCCGATAGCGGGGATGTGATGTACACCGTGTTCAAGGAACTCTACTATGCCACCTCCCTGAAAACCGGTCCGTTTGCCGATTCGGGACTCGGCAAGGCCTACCGTCGCGCCCTGGGCCTGCCGGACAACGGCTCGGTGTTCATGACCGATTTCGAACCCTATCTGCCCTCCTACAACGATCCTGCTGCATTTATCGCCATACCCGTGTTTGATCAGGGAGAGCAGCTAGGGGTCATCGCCTTCCAGCTGCCCATCGACCGGATCAATCAGGTGATGACCGGCAACGGCAAGTGGCAGGAATCGGGACTCGGTGAAAGCGGCGAGACCTATCTGATCGGCTCCGACATGAAGATGCGCAGCCAGAGCCGGTTCTTCATCGAAAATCCGCAGGATTTCCTCACCGCTATCGGCGAAGCAGGGGTTTCCGGGAACGCGCTGGATGCAATCCGCTCGAAAGAGACGGTCATCGGACTGCAGCCGGTGAATTCACCCGGCGCCCAGCGGGCGATCGGCGGCACCACCGGGTTCGACGTGTTCGACGACTATCGGGGCGTACCGGTACTCTCAGCCTACAAACCAGTGGAAATCGGCAGCCTGAAATGGGCGATCCTGGCGGAAATCAACCAGCAAGAAGCCTATGCCGCCGCGACAGAACTACGCCACGACATCGCGTATCTGATGATCGGCACCGCACTGGTGCTGGCGTTGGCCAGTGCAGCCATTGGCTGGATCTTCAGCCTGGGCGTGACCGTGCCTCTGGAGCGTATCCTGACATCCATGCGGGACATCTCCTCCGGCTCCGGGGACCTGACAGTGCGCCTGGATGACAAGAACAACGACGAACTCGGTCAGCTGGGCGGTGCATTCAACACCTTCGTCACCAAACTCGAGGGCATCATGGTCGAGGTCAACCACTCCACCGACGAGATGACGGTAGCCTCGGAAGAACTCTCCACCATCACCCGTATATGGTCTCCTCCCCATTTGCAAGGCATCTTGTGGTTGATGTCAGGGACAGGTTTGCTGCCGTATATCCGGCCTCCTTGTAA
>JBEVVH010000061.1:0-17685 GCA_040507245.1 Candidatus Thiodiazotropha sp. | reverse complement strand
AAAGAAACCAAAGCGAGTTGCAAAATACTTCAATCACGAGAAGATTTCTTATGCCGCGTAGCAGATGTATTTTATTGCCGGGTTAATAGTGAACCGAGCGGCTCAGGGTCGCGAGGGATAGTCACCATTGTAGGCGATGCAATACTTCAGGGCCTGCTGGGGCGGATAACTTGCGAAAGAGTTTCCTCCTCCGGTATTTCCGACCTGTACCGTGCCGCCGCCGCTTGAAACACCGCCCAGCGCGACACCCGTGCCTGCATCGACTTCAGGGATGAATTTCGGCGAACCACCCAGAGGGTTGTTGGAGGCGATATAGTCGCCTGCGGCAGCCTGTGGCTTGGTCGCCTGATTGGTCGATGCCAGAACTGAGGACGATCCAGTAGTCGGGACAAAGGTTGCCGCATGAGAGTGAGCCGGTATCTGTTGAACCGACAGCGTTGTAAACTCAACCCCGCGCTGCATTGCGTAGGGTACCGGGTTCAGTCCGTTTCCCGTGCCTACGCCGACCGGAGTTCTGCCGCGCATGTCAGGTACTGCGAAGGTGCTGGTCCCGTTGCCTCCGTAGTAGTTCCCCAACAGGGAGAAGAGGGCTTGGTACTGACTGATCTGCAGGATCTGCCCATTCGCTTCGATGTAGGTGCCCGCCGGGCAGAAGCTGGCGGCTGTGATGCATACTGAACCGATGAAGGGTTCGGAATTGCAGGCTTGTATGGGTGTGGCTGTCAGTACCCCGGCTGCGCTCAGAAAGCCGGCAATTCCCTTGGCAAGATATCCTTTGGTGAAGTTCATTCCACTCACTCCTGTGTTGTTGGTGATCCATCGAGAAAATGAATTCGCCCTACAGGTATAGATGCTTTTTTTCCCGCTACGGAAGAGTCCGCGGCTGATAAGCATTGTTATATTGAGGAATAATTAAATCGTGGTCCGGATTGCAAGGCTGGCGGCCGCTGACGGTATCGGTATTTCCGGGACGGTAGCTTTCGGTTCCTGGAAACTTCAATCAACCTCAAGCGCGAGCCTATACCCAGTTAGCGTCCAAGTGAGTTCATGGTGGGATTCGGCTGGCGGCTCTTCGAATATCAAGGAACAACAGTAACCCGGTGCGCGATAGGAGCTTCGCGATTATTTAAACAATGAATATCAGCCCTTGGGATTCGGTGTCTCCCCAAGGGCTGGCTATCGGGTCATAGGATCTGTTCACGCATGAGCGCGACGATCTCTCCGAGGGGGATGAAGCTGTTCTCGCTCTGGGTGCGGGCGCGGTATTCCACCTTGCCTTCATCCAGGGATTTTTCGCCGACCACGATGCGGTGGGGGATGCCGATCAGTTCCATGTCCGCGAACATGAAACCGGGGCGTACGTCCCGGTCATCAAGTAGTACGTCGATACCGGTGGCCTGCAACTCTGCGTAGAGATTTTCCACTGCCTCGCGCACCCGCTGGGACTTGTCCATTTTCATTGGACAGAGGGCCACCTGGAAAGGTGCCAGGGCGGAGGGCCAGGTGATTCCCTTGTCGTCGTGGTGCTGCTCGATGGCGGCGGCCACCACCCGGGTCACGCCGATTCCGTAACAGCCCATGGTCATCACCACCGCCTTGCCGTTTTCATCGAGCACGGTGGCGTTCATGGCGTCGCTGTACTTCTTGCCAAGCTGGAAGATGTGGCCCACCTCGATACCCCGGGCGATGGTCAGGTTACCCTGTCCGTCGGGACTGGGATCCCCCTCACGCACGTTACGCAGGTCCGCAATTTCCGTGGGTTCCGGCAGATCACGGCCCCAGTTGATGCCGAAGAAGTGTTGTCCGTCCTGGTTGGCGCCGGCGCTGAAGTCGCCCATTATTGCCACGCTACGGTCGACGATGCAGGGTATCGGCAGATTCACTGGACCGAGAGAGCCGGGGCCGGCACCGACTGCGGCGCGTATCTCCGCTTCGTCAGCGAACTGCAGGGGCGAGGCCACCTGTGACAATTTGTCCGCCTTGATCTCGTTGAGTTCGTGATCGCCCCGCACCAACAGAGCCACCAGCGGGTAGTCCATCTCCTCGGCCGCCTTTACCACCAGGGTCTTGATGGTCTTCTCGATGGGTTGATTGAATTGCTCCACCAACTCTTGGATGGTTTTGGCATTGGGTGTATCGACCGCTTTCATCTCCAGGGTAGGTGAGGGGCGCTCAGCGGAGGGGGCTACCGCTTCGGCCAACTCCACATTGGCCGCATAGTCGCTTACGGTGGAGAAGGCGATGGCGTCTTCACCCGAATCGGCCAGCACGTGGAACTCATGAGAGGCGTTACCGCCGATACTGCCGGTGTCCGCCGCCACCGGGCGGAAGTCCAGGCCGCAGCGGCTGAAGATGCGGGAGTAGGTGGCGTGCATCACCTCATAGGTCTGCTGCAGAGAGGCCTGGTCCAGGTGGAAGGAGTAGGCGTCCTTCATGAGAAATTCACGGGCCCGCATGACGCCGAAACGGGGTCGCACCTCGTCTCGGAACTTGGTCTGGATCTGGTAAAAGTTGACCGGCAGCTGTTTGTAGCTGCGCAGCTCGTTACGCGCCAGATCGGTGATGATCTCCTCATGGGTAGGGCCATAGCAGAAATCCCGGTTGTGGCGGTCGTGCAGGCGCAGCAGTTCGGCGCCGTACTGCTCCCAGCGGCCCGACTCCTGCCACAGCTCGGCGGGTTGAACTGTGGGCATCAGCACCTCCAGAGCCCCGGCCCGGTCCATCTCCTCTCGGACAATGGTCTCGACCTTGCGCAGTACCCGCAGACCCAGGGGTAGCCATGTGTAGAGTCCGGCCGCCAGCTTGCGGATCAGGCCTGCGCGCAGCATCAACTGATGACTGGCGGTCTCGGCATCGGCGGGGGTTTCTTTGACGGTATGCAGGGGGAACTGGGAGGTACGCATAGGGATCGGTTAACCTGAAAATGAAAAACCAACATTCTATCCCGCTTCTACTAATCGGTCACGATGGATTGGATCTTCCAACGCCCAAATGCATCGGAATCACTACTCTGTAGAGCCGGATTTCTCGCCGTTTTGATAAGCGAGTATGGGCTGGGTTTCATGCAGTGATTGGTAAACTGAGGATGTCGCCATCAACTGTTCATGATTACCCCGGGCTAGGATATGACCTCCTTGAAGTAGCAGAATTTCATCCATAGCGAGCAGTCCCTGAATCCGGTGCGTCACCAACAGCAAGGCGCGGTTGTGTGTCCAGTCGAGCAGATTACCCATCAACAGCCGCTCGGTATGCGGATCCAGGCCTTCGGTGGGTTCGTCCAGAATCAGGATCGGCGCATCCTTGAGTATGGCCCGAGCGATGGCCAGGCGACGGCCCTGTCCACCGGACATACGCAGTCCGAGTTCCCCAACCTGGGTGTCGTATGCGGCTGGCTGGGCGAGTATGACATCATGAATACAGGCCAGCCGGCAGGCGTTTTCAATTTGCTCCTGGGTGGCTGTTGGGTTGGCCAGAAGCAGATTGTCGCGGATGCTTGCGTTGAACAGATGGTTGTACTGGGTGGCCACGGCAATCTCATTGCGCAGGGTCTCCCCGCTCAGGTTCTCATAGGCGATGCCTCCCAGGCTGATATTTCCTTGGTCGGCAGCACGAAATTTGAGCAGTAGTTGCAGCAGGGTTGTTTTGCCACTGCCGCTGGGGCCGATGAGGGCGATTTTTTGTCCCGCACACAGGTTCAGGCTGATCTCCTGGAGGGCTGGATTGCCGGGTGGGGTGCCCGGATAGGTGTAGTGAACAGCTTCCACCTTCAGGGTCCGGTCTTCGCCCAGTGGGGTAGGATCATCGGGCTCCGGGACTGCGGCTGTGCGATCCACCAGTTCAAAGATACGCCGGGCCGCTGCCAGGGTTTCACCCAAACCCTGAAACGCAGCAGGCAGGGGAGCAATCGCTTCGAAGCTGGCCAATGTGAACAGGGCGAGCATTGCCAGATGCACAGGGGGTAGTTCCCCCTGACTCACCAGCGGAATGGCACTCAGGGTGATCAACCACATGGCCAGGTGGGCAGACAATCCCACCGCTCCCTGGGCGATTCCATCGAGGTGACTCATGCGGGATTGAGCCTCAGCCAGATCGTCGCTCAAGGCTTCGATTCGCCGGGCATGTCTTACGTCGGCCCCGTCGATGAGCAGCTCACTGAAACCCTGCAAATCGTTGACCAGATGCGCGCGCAGTTCGCTGGAACTGGCATTGATACGTTGCCCGTAAGGGGCTGCAAGTCTTCGGATGAGCAGGGGGAGCACCACCCCGGAGAGGCCGAGCAGCAGGGCTTCGATGAATGCCAGAAGGGGGTTGAACCAGTAGAGTGTGACGATGAACACCAGGCTTGCGGCCAGCGCCACGCCCATGGGTAGCACCAGGCGCAGGTAGAAATGATCCAGAGTATCGATATCGGCCCGCAGGCGACTAAGCAGATCACCGCTGCGGTACTCCTCCAAAATGGCGGGTGCCAGGGGTTCGAGGCGTTCATAGAACCAGACCCTGAGGGTGGAGAGCAGCCTCAGGGTGGCCTCGTGGGTTACCAGGCGTTCCCCGTAGCGACCTACGGTACGCAGGATGGCGCAGGCGCGGATCACCGCCGCCGGGGTGAAATAGTTGATGCTGACCCCCGCGACCCCGGCAACCGCCATGGCGGCAATGAACCAGCCGGACATGGCCATCAGGATGACATTGGCAAGCAGTGTGACAAAGGCGATCAACCCGCCGAGCAGCAGCCATCCCTTTACTGGACCGAGAATGCTCAGCAGACGCATTACCGGGTTCATGGGCGCCCTCCGGCATAGGCGGTGGCGATGCGGTGATAGACCCCCTGTTGCGCCATCAGGGCAGTGTGGGTTCCCGATTCGACCAAACGTCCCTGGTCAAGGACCAGGATCCTCGGCAGACCACGGACCGTGATCAGCCGGTGGGCCACCATGATCAGGGTGCGTCCCCGGGCCAATTCCTCGATCGCCTGGCGAATCATCTCCTCGCTTTCCGGATCGAGGTGTGCGGTTGCCTCGTCGAGAATCACCAGTGGGGCATCTTTGAGAAACGCCCGGGCGAGGGCCAGGCGTTGGATCTGCCCACCGGAAAGCCCCCGGGCCGCTTCGCCGATCTGCGTCTGGTAGCCATCCGGAAGCTGCTGAATAAAGGCGTGGGCATGGGCCTTCCTGGCGGCTGTTTCCACTGACGCCAGGTCCGCATCGGGTCGGGCCAGGCGGATGTTGTCCGCGAGCGTGCCTTGGAACAGATGGGCCCGCTGGGGCACCCAGGCTAGGTTTTCCCGCCATTGCCGGGGATTGATACTGTTCAGGGATTCACCGTTGACCCGTATCTGGCCCTCTTCCAGAGGCAGAAAACCCAGCAGCAGGTTCAACAGGGTGCTTTTGCCGGCGCCACTGGGACCGACCAGGGCGATATGCTCGCCGGGTTCGATGCGCAGATTCAGCCCATCCAGGGCGCGCCGACCGTCAGGATAGGTATGACCCACTGCTTCAAGGGTCAGGCCAATCGGCCCACTCAGCGGTTTTTCCCGGCTGCTGTCCCCTGGGAAAGTAACCACCGGTGCCTCGAGTATTTTGAGCATGTTTTCCGCTGCGCCGATGGCAGCCATGCGTGCGTGATAGTGAGTGCCCAGGTTTCTTAGAGGCAGATAAAACTCCGGGGCGAGCAGCAACACGAAAAATCCGTAGAGGAAATCGAGTTCTCCCCAGAAGAGGCGGAAACCGATCAGTACCGCAACGATGGCGATACTCACGGTGGAGAAGAACTCCAGCGCGAAGGAGGAGAGAAGGGCCAGTCGCAACACCGACATGGTGGCCTTGCGATAATCGTCCGAGATACGCGCGATCATGACCGCTTCCCGGCGGCTGGCATTGAACAGTTTGAGGCTGGTCAATCCCTGGATCACATCCAGAAAATGGGCGCTCATGTGTGCCAGCTGCTGCCACTGTTTCTGATTGCGTCGTTCCGCCCCCTTGCCTATGAGAATCATGAACAGGGGGATCAGCGGGGCAGTGCCCAACATCACCAGGCCGGAGATCCAGTCGATGGGAAACACGAACACCAGGATCGGAAGCGGTATCAGGGTGGTGAGTGCGATGGCGGGTATGAAGCGTGCGTAGTAGGCCTCCAGGGCCTCTATACCGTCGCTCAGTGTGTTGACCATGTCACCGGTGCGCTGTTCGCTAAGCCATGCCGGCCCGAGATGCCTCAAGCGATCATACAGGGTCTTGCGCAGACTCAGCTTGACCCGTTGTGCCGCGGCATGCGCCGCCCATTCGGACGCCCAGGCCAGGCCTGCACGGAAGATGAAGATTATCAGCAGGGCCCACAGCCAGGGCATGACATCGCCAAGGCTGCGCTGTTCGAAGATGACTCCGGAGACGGCCTGCGCCAGACATCCCGCCTGAAGAATCAGCAGCCATCCTGAAAGCAGGCCGAAGGCCACCGCCTGCCGGAGTTTGTTGCCGGCGAGGGACTTTTGCGCTTTTAACCAGTCTGAAGAGGTCGTGGAGCCTGTGTCGGTTGGGTCTGAATCGCTCACGGATCGTCAATCTCCCTGTTTGGATTGCCTTCCAACCCAGGAGTGGGAGGGAAACAGGGAAGCCGGTTTATCGGGAACACCCCTCTCCCATCGGGAGAGGGGTGGGTCAAGTTGGGTTGGCAGGTACTTGTCTCAAGATACACCATCAACTTAGTGTTAACAGGCCCTAAAACTCATAACCAAGAACTCAAAACTCAATTATGAGTCTGTTGCGCAGATGCGCAACTACAATGATCAATCCTTCATCGAAATGGAATGGGTCTCTTCAATGTAGGCCTGTTCCGCTTCTGTGAGTTCGATATTGTCGTATCCGCTGATCATGGTTTTGATGTAGTGAGTCGGGGTCTTGCCTGTGGTGGTCATGTATACATGAATAATCACGAAGGTGCCCATCAGGTAGGCTGCCGCGGTATGGATGAAGGCAATCGCGGTCAGACCCTGTCCCGACCAGCTGTAGCCACCCCACAGGTCGTATAACAGATAGACGATCCCTGAGGCCCAGAGTGCCGGCCCGATCAACAGCATGAAACTCATGTAGGCGAGCGATTGCAGGGCGTTCTGTTTGCGCTGCAGACCCTTTTTGTAGGGATGAGGTTCCCCGACCAGGATACCGTAGGCATAGAAGCGGATGACCTTCATGACGCCATCCTTGAACAGGTACTGACGCCACTGGCCGGTAGTGAAGTTCCAGAAGGTGGTGAAGATCCACAACACGATCAGCGCCAGTGCGGCATAGGTGTGCAAGGTCACCGCGGTGCGGAAATCCAGCCAGTCATGCAGGCCGTGCAGGCCCAGTCCGGTGTAGAACAGGGTGAAGATCAGCAGGGCCTGGGACCAGTGCCAGAAGCGCTCGTAGCGGGTATAGATCATCACATAGTGTTTTTCGCCCCGCTGCTTGTAGGTGGCGGTGCTGGGATGATTGGCATGACTGCTCATGATGCGCTCCTTTGCGAATTTTTCTTGTGGAAGAGTTTGCGCAGCAGGCCATGAAGCAATACGCCGACCAGAGCGCCGCCGAGGGCGAAATACCCAAGAATGTCGAGCCAACGGAAGTTGTCACGACCGGGCATGTAGAAGCCTTCCAGGCTTTGCAGACGACCGTCCCGGCTGTGACACTCCGCACAGCTCAGGGCATCCTCGCTGGGTGCCACCATGTGGGTGATGGGCCAGAAGGAGTAGGTTTCGACAAACCCGTACTCACCGCTGTAGGGGATGTGATTCTTTTCCATACCGACTTTGATGGCGCGGCCAAAATCGTAGTTCC
Source organism: Candidatus Thiodiazotropha sp. (assembly GCA_040507245.1). GTDB lineage: Bacteria > Pseudomonadota > Gammaproteobacteria > Chromatiales > Chromatiaceae > Thiodiazotropha. The sequence continues at coordinate 9,877 of JBEVVH010000061.1, read as the reverse complement.
CCCAATAGGCGTCATCGTCATCGCCCCACAGGTGCATGTAGACCAGGGTGTTGTTGCCTTTGTCGTAAGGCTGCACCGTGTGCATGCGTTTGAACGGCCAGATGCGGGAGATGCCGTCATCGTGGTTTCCTTTGAAACCGTTCACGTCGATCGGGCCGTTGGCCGGGTCGAAGTGGGTGTCGATGGTGGTGTAGAGCATCTGCCCATCGAACCAGTCGTAGTGGGGGACCAGGTTCTCGCCGTACTCAAAGCTGCCCTTGATCGACTTGTAGGTGGCGCGATGCTCCCCATTGCCCTGGGTATAGTTCTTTTCCTTATAGCCCTCGCCGTTCTTGGTCTTGCCGGCGGTGCGCCAGTCCCAGTCGGTCTTGGTGGCCACGCCGCCGCGGGCGATGGAGGGAATATGGCAGGTCTGGCAGGCAATCTTGTCCACATGACCGTTCAGCTTGATGCCCACCAGTTTGTTGTTGTCATGGGGATGCTCGCTGTGGCAGGACTCGCAGGTCGCTACGTCACGGCGTTCTCCCGGCAGGCCCAGACCCTCGGTGTCGTGAGCCATGACGTCATAACGGCTGCCGGCCCAGAGGTGCTGTTTCGTCACATGACAGGTGGTGCAGGCGAAGTTGAGACCGTCGGCGTCCATGTGGACGTCGAGTTTCTTGTCTGGAAACTTCAAAGAGGAATCCAGGTCGCCATGTTTCACCCCGTCGCCGCCACCACCGTAGAAGTGGCAGGCGCCGCAGTTTTCACGTCCGGGTTTGCCGACGCTCTGGGCTACCTTGGACCACTGGATCGGCTGTTTGCCATCGAACATCACCGAACAGGCCTTGTTGCCTGCACTGTTAGGGGTTTTGTAGTAGGTGCCGGTGCGATCATGGCACACCAGACAGTCGATATTGTCCTGGTTGGTGAAGTCGAAGGTGTCGTCCTTCCAGCCATAGCCGGCATGACACTGTGCACACATGCCCTCGTTGCCTTTTGCGTTGGTGCAGAAGGTATTGATGAGGGTTTTCTTGCCGAGTTTCTGGCCGGTCTTGGGATTGTCGTATTCCCAGGTCCAGTGAATCGACTTCATGAAATGGCGTCCTGCCTCGGTGTGGCAGGATAAGCAGGCCTTGGTAACCTCGGGGCCACTTTCGAAGGGACCCTCGAGGGCTTTGAATTTGCTGTGATCGGCAGTGGATTCCCCGTCGTCACGGATACTCGGTTTGGTATCCGTAACGATGCGGAAATTCATGTCCTGATCCAGGCCATGCGCGGGTGCGGCGTGTTCGTCGCTTGAATGAACAGTGTTAGAGAAAACCAGTAACAGGGCCCACAAAGAGGCCCTGATACCGGCCTTAACAGCCAGTATGTGTTGTTTATGCATCTTAAAATTCCGTGATACGGTTGTGACCGCGACACATAAACAACTCGGCCCGGCCTAAATTTTAACGATCCCTCACCCCTCTATTAATCGAGAGGTGTTCAATCCAGGGATCATTCTCCCTGGTCGTCGTCATAATACTCGGCCTCATGCCACATGACATTGATAATTCCCATTGCAAGTGCGAGAAGCACTCTAAGTACCCAAGTGAAGTACCACATTGTAAGTTTCTCCTGTTGATTCTGTGTGCTGATTCTCAGTATGCTGAGGTTCTCTCCTGCATCTCTTCGATGGAGAGACGACCCCACATCTTGCGATAGTTCCAGATGGTGTATCCGATGACGATGGGGAGAAAGATCACCACGGCCCAGAACATCACGGTCAGTGTCAGGTGACTGGACGGCGCGTCCCATACGGTGAGGCTGCTGCCCAGATCGGTGCTCGATGGCATGACGAAGGGGAACAGGGAGATGCCCGCGGTCATGATGACCCCGGTGATGGCCAGGGAACTGGTGACGAAGCCCCAGCCGGGACGGTCAGCCCGGGACATCATGATGGTGAGAATCACACCTGCGAAACCCAGCACCGGAAAGATCATGGTGACTGGATACTCGGCGTAGTTGGCCAGCCAGGCCCCTGGCATGACTTCCACCGTTTTGGCAAGCGGGTTGGGCAGGGCGTCAAGTGCCGGCTGGGAGACGATCGTTAGCCCGTCGATACCCATCACCAGCCAGATGCCCGCCGCGGCGAATGCCAGCATCGAGGCGATACCGGTCCACAGGATCCAGCCCTTCACCCGTTCCGTGAGCACGCCGCTGGTGCGCATCTGAATCCAGATGCCGCCGTGCATGGTCAGCAGCGAAAAGCTCACCACTCCTGCCAGCAGGGCGAAGGGGTTGAGCAGGGCGAAGAAGGAGCCCGTGTAGTAGGGGCGCAACAGTTCATCCAGATGGAAGGGAACGCCCAGCAACAGGTTGCCAAAGGCCACACCGAATACCAGAGAAGGTACCGCGCCGCCGACGAACAGACCCCAATCCCAGGCGTTGCGCCAGCGCGCATCGCCCAGCTTACTGCGATAGTCGAAGCCCACCGGGCGGAAGAACAGGGCGAACAGCACCAGCAGTATGGCGACATAGAAGCCGGAAAAAGCCGCTGCATACACCGCTGGCCAGGCCGCGAAGATAGCGCCGCCCGCGGTGATCAGCCACACTTGATTGCCGTCCCAGTGGGGACCCACGGTGTTGATCATGAGACGACGCTCGTCATCGGTCTTGCCGACAAAGGGAAGCAGGTTGCCGACCCCCATGTCCATGCCGTCGGTAATGGCGAAGCCGATCAGCAGTACGCCGACGAAGACCCACCAGATCAGTTTGAGAATTTCATAATCGATAATCATTGCTTGTCACTCCTTCAGGCGGTAGCGCCGGCATTCTTTTCCAGATAGTAGCGTCCGGTGCCCAAAGAGCTGGGTCCTTTGCGTGCGAAGTGGAACATCAGCCAGACCTCGATCACCAGCAGAAAGGTGTAGAAGCCGATGAAGCCGCTCAGACTGAAGATCAGGTCGCCCGGGGTGAGCGAAGAGGTCGCCAGAAAGGTCGGTAGTACCTCGCCGATGGCCCAGGGCTGACGGCCGAACTCGGCCACGAACCAGCCGGTTTCACAAGCGATCCATGGCAAAGGAATGGAGAACAGCGCCAGGCGCAGCAGCCAGCGTTTTTGTTCGATGATCCGGCGGGCGTTGTAATAGAAGGCCGCGCCAAGGATGAACAGCATGGTGAAACCACAGGCCACCATGATGCGGAAGGTCCAGAACAGTGGAGCCACCTGGGGGATGCTGGCCTTGACCGCCTGGGCGACCATCTCGTCAGTGGCGTTCGGCACATCCTCGGTGTAGGCCTTCAGCAGCAGGCCGTATCCCAGGTCATCCTTGTGTTCCTCGAACATCGCCTTGTTGCCTTCCGTGACCTCGCCCTTGCGCAGACGCTGCAGATACTCATAGGCGACCATGCCGGAGCGGATGCGGGCCTCGTTGTCGTGCATGATCTCTTTCAGACCCTTGACCTCATCCGTGGTGGAGCGGGTTGCGATCAGGCCGAGCAGGTAGGGGAGTTTGACTACCTCGGTGGTCTCTTCCGCTTCCTGATCGGAAAACGCGATCAGATTGAAACCCGCCGGGGGTTCCTGGGTTTCCCACTCTGCCTCAATGGCTGCAAGTTTGGCTTTCTGCACATCGCCCAGTTCATAACCTGCCTCGTCACTCAGCACGATGACTGACAGGATGGAGGCGAGACCGAAACCGGCAGCCACCGAAATCGAGCGCTTGGCGAAGGCCACATCACGTCCTTTAAGCAGGTAATAGGACGCAATGCCCAGAACGAACATGGAGCCGGTCACATAGCCCGCAGCCGCGGTGTGGATGAATTTGACCTGCGCCACCGGGTTGAGTACAAGATCCACGAAGCTGGTCATCTCCATGCGCATGGTCTCATAGCTGAACTCGGAGCCGACCGGGTTCTGCATCCAACCGTTGGCGACCAGGATCCACAGGGCCGAGAGATTGGTGCTCAGTGCGGTGAGGAAGGTCACCAGAAGGTGCTGGCGCTTGCTCAGGCGTTCCCAGCCGAGGAAGAACATGCCGATGAAGGTTGATTCCAGGAAGAACGCCATCAGTCCTTCAATGGCCAGCGGAGCTCCGAAAACGTCACCGACATAGTGGGAGTAGTAGGATCAGTTGGTGCCGAACTGAAACTCCATTGTCAGGCCGGTGGTGACACCCAGAGCAAAGTTGATACCGAACAACTTGCCCCAGAATTTGGTCATGTCCCGGTAGATTTCCTTTCCGGTCATGACATAGACCGATTCCATGATGACCAGGATCCAGGTCATCCCAAGGGTTAAGGGAACAAATATGAAATGATAGAGGGCCGTGATGGCGAACTGCCAGCGCGACAAATCGATCATTGTCGGGTCCAACATGCGAAGTCTCCTGGTTAGTGAACGTGGCTCACTTCTAGCAACCTTTGCACCAAAGCAGCTTCCACCTGATTTTGCTGGCTTCACTTTAGTGGCAAGCGATCGAAGAGTGTGCCGGCTGGGTCAGGCGTCCCGAGCTTGTGTGATCTGCCTGAGTGGACGAGTGACAGATCGGTTACGGGATGCCGACTCAGCCGGCGGAAGCGGCATTCAGATGTCTGCGGAGAGAGAATATGAATGCCGTTCAGTGAAAGCCTATAGGCAGCGGTCTGGCGGGGTCATTGATGCATCGCAAAAACAATACTAACAGTAAGTGTTTGTTAGGATTGATAAAAATCAATTAACCTAGTAAAATGAATAGGTTTGGAGTCCCAATTGATATCCCGCAATTCCTAACCCTTTGACAGAATTCGAAAGTATTTATTCATGGGAATTTCATTCCATTTTTTCTGCGTGGCTAGCAGGGCGAAATCCAGCGATATTTTTTTTCGCTTGCGGTAAAAAAACGATTTTTTAGCTATAGGTAGGGCACTGAAAAGTGCCCGCAGGTCGTAAGAACCGGCTTTTGGTGTGTCTCAAAGTCTTGAAATGAACCCGCGAGTGGCTCAAAAGGTTGCGGAGTTCCAACCCCAGAGGTGGCGTTCTGCATTGGAAAATTCGATATAGACCCGCTCGGGGTCGATTCCGAAAGTGTCCTGCATGAACTCGCACAAGGTCTTGGAAAGCTCCCGGGTCCTGTCATCGGGCAGACCTATGCTCTTCAATTCCAGATAAGCCAGTGCTTCGGATGTACCGCCGAACGACATGTTGCCGTTACTCGTCAGGTTGATCATGACATAGCGTTCGGGTTTGCCGAGCATTTCGGCGACCAGGCTTGATGCCTGGCGAATCCGATCAGGCAGGGCAAGAGCGTCGATGGGTTGATTGATGGTGATGTTGAGCAGCGGCATGGCGGTCAGTTGCAGTACTCTTTGATCTGGTCGCGGGCTTCCTGCATCCGGGACTGACGTTCCTCCTCGGTCAATCTCAGGTAATCGTCACCCACCTTGTAGAGCCGGTTTCCCAGGGCAGTGAGCTGTTCAAGGTTGTGGCGTGCCGCCCGGCAGTTGTCCTCACGCTGCGCCTTGTCTTTGGCGTTTTGTTTCTGTTCGGCCTTTTTCAAAGCCCGGTCTTCTTCCATGTCAGCCAGTTTCTGCTGCAGTTCCTGGAGTTTTTGCTGGGAGGCTTCGCTGTTACTCGGAGCCGTGTCATGGGTTTTGACCTTTTCCGCGGGCGCGTTGTTCGGCGGAGGGGTCTGGGAGTAGGTGACCCCCCCGTCCTCGTTGACCCAGCGATAGGTTTCCGCCGAGACGGAGGTGGCTAGCATAAGAATAATGGGTGCGGCGGCAAGTTTAGGCACGGCAGTTCCCTGGCATACAGCAATAATTCGATTTTGCTTAATTATGGAGCAAGTTGAATGAATCGCAAGCGGATGGCTTGGCAATCCCGTTGTATCGGGCGATCTCATCAGTATTCGGGGTTCGATCGGGCTTGACCTGCCCGAATTGTATTAGTATTTTGCGCTGTTTCGATATTGTTTTGTATTCGCCCGGAATGCCGGCGCGACGGGAGGCTTCGACGTGGAACTTAGCGGTGGCGAGATCATCGTCCAATGCTTGAAAGATGAAGGTGTGGAACATGTGTTCGGTTACCCGGGAGGGGCCGTGCTGCACATCTACGACGCGTTGTTCAAGCAGAAAGATGTGAAGCACATCCTGGTGCGTCACGAACAGGCGGCGGGACACGCAGCAGACGGCTATGCCCGTGCCACCGGGAAGCCGGGTGTGGTTCTGGTGACTTCGGGGCCCGGCGCGACCAACGCAGTGACCGGCATTGCCACTGCCTACATGGATTCCATACCCATGGTGGTGCTCACCGGTCAGGTGCCGACGCCGGTAATTGGCAGCGATGCTTTCCAGGAGGTGGATACGGTGGGTATCACCCGCCCCTGCGTGAAACACAATTTCCTGGTCAAGCACATCGAGGATCTGGCGGAGACCATCAAGAAGGCCTTCTATATCGCCACTACAGGCCGACCCGGCCCGGTGGTTGTGGACATCCCGAAGGATGTCACCGATCCCGGTATCAAGATTCCCTACAACTACCCGAGCCGGATCAAGATGCGGTCCTACAATCCGGTGGTCAAGGGACATCTGGGGCAGATCAAGAAAGCGGTCAAGATCATGATGGAGGCTGAGCGTCCCGTCTTCTATACCGGCGGCGGGGTGGTCCTGGACGATGCGGCCAAAACCCTTACCGATCTGGTCGATACGCTCGGTTTTCCCATTACCCAGACCCTCATGGGGCTGGGCGCCTATCCCGGCAGCGGCAGGAATTTCCTCGGTATGCTCGGCATGCACGGCACCTATGAGGCTAACATGGCGATGCACGAGACCGATGTGCTGATTGCCGTAGGCGCCCGTTTCGATGACCGGGTCACCGGTCATGTGAAGCAGTTCTGTCCGGATGCGACCATCATCCACATCGATATCGACCCCTCTTCGATCTCCAAGAACGTGCGGGTGGACGTGCCTATCGTAGGCTCGGTCAAACAGGTTTTGCGGGATATGCTCAAGGTGGTCACCGAAGGCACCGCCCAGCCTAAGAAACAGGCCCTTAAGCAGTGGTGGGAGAAGATTGAGAAGTGGCGTGCCATGCATTGCCTGAACTATGACCAGAAAAGCAAGCTGATCAAACCCCAGTACGCGGTGGAGATGCTGCACAAGGTCACCAAGGGGGATGCCTTTGTCACCTCCGATGTGGGTCAGCATCAGATGTTCGCAGCCCAGTTCTATCGTTTCGACAAGCCGCGCCGCTGGATCAACTCCGGCGGTCTTGGCACCATGGGGTTCGGCCTGCCCGCCGCGATCGGTGTGCAGATGGCTCATCCGAAGGCCGAGGTGGCGGTGGTGACCGGAGAGTCCAGCATCCAGATGTGCATCCAGGAACTGGCCACCTGTCTGCAGTATGACCTGCCGATCAAGATTATCCTGCTAAACAACGGATACATGGGAATGGTGCGACAGTGGCAGGAGTTCTTCTACGATAGCCGTTACTCCCAGTCCGGCATGAGTGTCACGCCGGATTTCGTCAAGCTCACCGAGTCCTACGGACATGTGGGCATGCGGGTTGAAAAGCCCAAGGATCTGGAGGGCGCCATGCAGGAAGCCTTTTCCATGAAAGACCGGCTGGTGTTCATGGATATCGCGGTGGATCCGGCGGAGAATGTCTACCCGATGATCGCCGCCGGCAAGGGGCACCACGAGATGTATCTGTCACCCGGGAGTGAGTTGGTCTGATGAGGCATATCATATCTATTCTGATGGAGAACGAATCCGGTGCCCTGGCCCGGGTGGCCAATCTGTTCAGTGCCCGGGGTTACAATATTGAATCCCTCACGGTGGCGCCCACCGAGGATCAAAGTCTCTCCCGCCTGACCCTGGTCACCAGTGGCAGCGATGAGATCATTGAACAGATCACCAAACAGCTGAATAAGTTGATCGATGTGGTGAAACTGGTCGACCTGACCGAAGGGCTGCATATCGAACGGGAGATGATGCTCATCAAACTGCGGGCTGAGCGTACCCAGCGGGAAGAGATCAAGCGCCTGGTCGATATCTTCCGCGGCAAGATCATCGATGTGACAGACATCAGCTATACCGTCGAACTGACTGGCGCCACGAGCAAGCTGAACGCTTTTCTGGAAGCGGTTAACGAAGAGATGATCATCGAGGTGGTGCGCACCGGGCCTTCCGGTATCGGCCGAGGTTCCAAAGGGCTCGGGCTTTGAACTTTCAATTATGAATTTTGAACGCTTGATTCAGAATTCAACTTTCACAATTTAAAATTTTCCGAAGGAAACAACATGGCAATCAATGTTTATTATGATAAAGACTGTGACCTCAACATCATCAAGGGTAAAACAGTTGCGATCATCGGCTACGGTTCCCAGGGCCATGCCCATGCCAACAATCTGCAGGATTCCGGAGTCAATGTCGTCGTCGGTCTGCGTGAAGGTTCCCCTTCGGCCATCAAGGCACAGAATGCCGGTCTGACTGTGAAATCCATCGAGGAATCGGTGAAGGCTGCTGACGTTGTCATGATCCTGGCGCCCGATGAATTCCAGTCCAAACTCTACCGCGAGCAGATCGAGCCGAACATCAAGAATTCCGCTGCCCTGGCCTTTGCCCACGGTTTCGCCATTCACTACAACCAGGTCGTGCCGCGCGAGGATCTCGATGTCATCATGATCGCCCCCAAGGCGCCGGGTCACACGGTACGCAGTGAGTATGTGAAAGGTGGCGGCATTCCGGATCTGGTGGCGGTCTACCAGGACGCAACCGGTTCCGCCATGGATACCGCACTCTCCTACGCATCGGCCATCGGTGGCGGTCGTACCGGTATTATTGAAACCACTTTCAAGGATGAGACCGAAACCGATCTGTTCGGTGAGCAGGCAGTCTTGTGCGGTGGTGCGGTTGAATTGGTGAAGGCGGGTTTCGAAACCCTGACCGAGGCGGGTTATGCGCCGGAAATGGCCTACTTCGAATGTCTGCACGAACTCAAACTGATTGTCGATCTCATGTACGAAGGCGGTATTGCCAACATGAACTACTCCATCTCCAACAATGCGGAGTATGGCGAATATGTAACCGGACCGAAGGTCATCAACGATGAAAGTCGTAAAGCGATGCGTGAAGCCCTGAGCAATATTCAGTCCGGTGAATATGCCAAGCGCTTCATTTCAGAAGGCGCGCTTGGCTATCCGTCCATGACCGCTTACCGGCGCCTCAACGAGATGCATGCCATTGAGCAGGTGGGCGAGCGTCTGCGTGGCATGATGCCGTGGATCAAGAAGATCGTCGATAAATCGAAAAACTGATTGCCTGCTCTGCTTCTGTCTGAACGTCCAGGGCATTCGCCCTGGACGGGATCTTAATCCCTTCTTGTACTTTTCAAGTACTTTCTTTTTCTCGGCGTCTCTCCGCTGTGAATTTTCGTTGTGTCAGCGATTCTGAGTTGGCATTATTTTCCGCGGTTACCGTGATAATAACCAATGAGTGTCTACTGTCACATTCCCGCCATTGAACCAGTATGTCCGCTTACCTTGTAGCGATCCCGATCGTGTTTGCGAGGATTGCTTGGTTTGCTGTTGGTATAAATTGAACAGCATCTAGACATGTTTTGAATTGGCAATGGGTTTTCGATGGGGAATTCGATATTACAGGGATCAAAAAGAGCGGCCCACTAGTAACAGCCAGCAGGTAGTGGAGATCAGGATGTTAGAGTCGAACCGGTTTCAATGTTTATGAACGGTGTATAACATTATTCTGGTTGAGTTTGAGATGACTGGAATCGAAGGTTCCTCTCAAGTCTATGTTATCTCCGTGTCAGTATGCCCGGATTTGCACAAGCGAGTCTTCGATCTCATGAAAGATTTTGGGACATCCAAGTCCACCAAAATCGATTCGATCTTTGACAGCCTATTAGTGCCCCGGC